>NZ_PVWG01000006.1:0-207404 GCF_003003695.1 Phormidesmis priestleyi ULC007 | reverse complement strand
CTATCTGGCAATGATTCGGATTATGGTCAAGCGCTTGGCGTAAAATTTGACCCGCTACAACTTTTAAAACACCCTCTTAAGCCAGAAAAGAACAGCCGCCGCAAATCAGCCGCGAAATCGCGATCGGATCAGATTTTGTTTTGTGTCAAAGACGAAGGAATGGGCATTCCAGAAGATAAGTTAGAGACGATATTCGATCGCTTTCAGCAGATTGATGCCTCTAACTCCCGTAGTCAAGCTGGCACAGGCTTAGGTTTAACCATTTGCCGGGATATTGTTGAACAATATAACGGGAAAATTTGGGCTGAAAGTCAATTAGGTCAAGGAAGCACCTTCTATATCACGTTACCTCTTACGCCTCACCTGCCATGACCAAGCGAATCTTGATTATCGACGACGAACCCGACATTCGCGAAGCCACCCAGCTCTGCCTTGAAATTGTCAAAGGCTGGGATATCTTAACGGCAGGGTCGAGCAAGGAAGGCATAGAAAAAGCCATCCTAGAGCAGCCCGATGCGGTGCTGTTAGACGTAATGATGCCCGAAGTAGACGGACTTGCCACCTTCGACCAACTCCAAGCAAATCCATCCACTCGACACATTCCAGTCATCTTATTAACCGCAAAAGCGCAAGCGGCAGATCAACGGCAATTTACCCAACTTGCGATCGCGGCGGTGATTACGAAGCCCTACGATCCGCTGACACTAGCCGATCAAATCGATGCAATCCTAACGGCCTACGCCGCGTAACCTTTTTTGAAGCACTTTTACATCTTCAGCAGTTCTTCATTTTTTTCTTCTACGCTTCATAGCTAACAATGGTTCGGACAAAATTAGGCAGCAATCACGCCTTCTCCCCAAGGAGAAGCGATGATCTTGAATGTCCAGGAAATCATGCCGATGCCGGAGCAGGATTGGGGGATGAGAGTAGTTTCGGTTGCCAGTCTTGTTCCTGTCTCATCCTGGCATTGAGAATGGTTAACAACTTGTGCATACAGGCAACCAACGCCACCTTTGTCGGTTTGCCGCGTCCCGTTAACTGAGCATAAAAGGCGCGAATCACGGGGGTGTGGCGCACCGCAACTCGGGTTGCCATGTCCAACATTTGGCGGACTGCCGCTCGCCCGCCAAAAATGGTGCGCTTCCCCTGCATCGCGCCGCTGTCCCGGTTGAGGGGAGCACCGACCCCCAAGGGTGCTAATCTTCTGAGTGGACAACTGACCGAGTTCCGGTAAGAGCGCTACCACCTTGCCCACACCGGGCACACTTTTGAGTCGAGCTTGTTTAGTTTGCCTCATCGAGTTGCTTGATGCGCTCCCGCAACCCGTCCAAATGGACTTCTACGCCTGAGCGTTGCCCCGTAGTCCTGACAAGCGATTTTGTTCTGCGTGAGGATATCGACGAGTTGTCGTCGTCGCGTTACCCAGTCTTGAAGCTCGGCTTGGGCTGCGCTGGCAAAGGAGCGAATCGGCGGCTTCCTCGCTTCGCCCAACCCGGCTAACATTGCAGCATCGGCGGCATCGGTTTTTGCCAGTTGATTGGCAGCTTTGGCAAAGTTGCGCCCTTGCCGAGCGTTGATCACCCCCACGGGGTAGCCCAATTGGAACAACCCCACGGCAGCTTGTCGCTCATACCCGCCTGTGGATTCTCAAATGACTCGACCGACCCCTGAGGGTGGACTGAGATGCGTCACCAACTCGGCAATCCCCTCCGGCGTGTTCGCCCCTCGGAAGCTCTGGGTCTGAGGGCGCAGAGGCACGTCCAACCAGCGCTTGCACCCATCGATGCCAATCCATTGCTCTAGCTCTGGCATCACCTTAATTCCTCTGGATGGCAGGGAGGGGGTTGACTCAACCTTGCGTCATTCGGGATCAACGGTCCCAACCGATGATTCGAGTTTGACCCAATTCATTGAGAGATGATCCTAGCTTCTCCACGATGTCGAGCATCCCAGGGCGGGCGGTCTATCTCTCTAGTCTGAAGATCCAAGGGCTGGGGATGAGGGCAATCCATCAAGCAGCGTTGCGATCGACCAACACCCACAAGAAGATCGCAACCATCGCACCCAAAATCGCTACGATGATCCCTGGAAGCCCTGGAAACGTCGAAAGAGAAATCGTGCCCGTCGTCACCAACGTCACCAGGCTCCCTCCCAAAAATGCGCCAATAATCCCCAAAACCATCGTGCTGAGAATGCCTCCTCCCTGATCGCCAGGGTAGAGAAGCTTGGCGATCGCACCTGCCACAATGCCCAAAATAGCCCAAGCGATGAGATTCATCCTTATTCTCCTAAATATTATGTAGCGATCGCTGATTCAGTCTTTAAAACTAGACAGTCCAATGGTCTCTCTTCGCAGGTAGTATATCGCTCAAATTAAAGACTCTCAAGAGATAGAAACATTAAGAACGCTTAAGTTGACCAAAACCTCGGAGGTTTAAGCCACGCTGTCGGTCACGATGCTAGATTCTTGGTTAAAACCTCCGAGGTTAAAATAACCGCCTCTAAGCCCCATTCTGACCGTACTTCACCCGCTATCTTTAGCGACGGTTTTCCTCCCTGTCTGCACCTGTTTCCCCCTCGCTACAGTAAGGAAACATAAAAGAAATAAAAGTTTACGAGTTGCGGAATTGACGGTTAGTGACCCATTCACAAACTGATTCACCGTTTCTGCCAAGACCGTCAACTTTTGACTAAGTAGGTCAAGATCACGCCGCGACACATTCCCAAGGTTCTGCGAAACAGCCGCCCCAAAAATGTTTAACGTCATGCGATCCGCCTACTTAAGCTGACATAGCTTAGTGGAGAAAGTCTCGATGTTTGAAAATTTCACCAATCAGGCGATCGCCGCCATCATGTTTGCTCAAGAAGAAGCTCGCCGCCTGCGGCAAAATTCTGTGGGCACCGAGGCGGTTCTGCTGGGCTTACTCAGACAGAAAGACACGATCGCAGTCACCGTACTCAATGAGCTTGGCATCACCCTTGAAAAAGCGCGTCTAGAAGTCGAAAAAATCGTCGGTCGAGGGACGGGATCAACGTTAGCAGATCTACCCTTCACGCCCAAAACTCGAACCATTCTAGAAAGTGCTTTCGAGCAGTCTCGCCAGCTTGACCATCGCTACGTTCATCCAGAGCATTTATTACTCAGCTTGGTGCAAGACAGTCAGGGCGTTGGCTCTAAAGTGCTGACTAACTTTGGCATTGATCTAGCCCAGATTCGCACCGAGATCATTCGCGCTCTTGGGCAGGTTGCTTCAGTTCCCGCAGGCAACGTCAAAGAGCGTCCGGGGAAACAGTCTGGCAGCGATCGCACTCCCGCTCTTGAAGAATTTGGCACCAACTGGAGTCGCCTCGCCGCAGAAGGCAAGCTCGATCCCGTCGTCGGTCGGCAAACCGAAATCGATCGCGTGGTTCAAATCCTCGGTCGTCGCACCAAAAACAATCCTGTATTAGTCGGCGAACCTGGAGTCGGCAAAACCGCGATCGCCGAAGGGTTGGCGGTGCGGATTCACAATCAAGACATTCCCGAACTGCTGCAAGGCAAACAGATCATCAGCTTAGACATGGGTTCTCTGATGGCAGGCACCAAGTTTCGGGGTGAATTTGAAGAACGCCTCAACAACATCATGCAAGAAGTGCGTCAGTCTACCAATATTATTTTGGTGATTGACGAGATTCATACACTAGTCGGTGCAGGTGCCGCAGAAGGCGGAATGGATGCTGCTAATATGCTCAAGCCAGCCTTGGCAAGAGGCGAAATGCAGTGCATCGGCGCAACAACTTTAGATGAGTATCGCAAACACATCGAGCGTGATGCTGCATTAGAGCGACGATTCCAACCTGTGATGGTCGGTGAACCGTCTGTTGACGAAACGATCGAGATTTTGCGAGGTCTGCGCGATCGCTATGAGCAACACCATCAACTCACAATTAGCAATGCTGCGATCACAGCGGCGGCTAAATTCTCAGATCGCTACATCACCGATCGATTCTTGCCTGACAAAGCGATCGATTTAATTGACGAAGCCAGTTCTCTGGTGCGGTTGAGACATTCTTATCAGTCTCCTGCTAAAGCTCTCAAGCAAGAATTGCGTCAGGTGAAACTCAGCAAGCAAGCCACCGTCGAAGCGCAAGACTTTGTAGAAGCTGGAAAACTGCGCGATCGCGAGTTAGAACTCGAAGCGCAAATTCAAGCGGCACGAGATCAGAAGTCAGGATCGACTCCAACGATTTCTGCGATCGTCACCGAAGAAGACATTGCTCAAGTGGTGTCCTCTTGGACGAGCATCCCCGTCAACAAGCTAACCGAATCGGAATCGGCTCTCTTGCTGCACCTAGAAGACACGCTACACGAGCGAATTGTGGGACAACAAGAAGCAGTCGCCGCCGTATCTCGCGCCATCAAACGCGCCAGAGTTGGACTGCAAAATCCCGATCGTCCGATCGCCAGCTTTATCTTCTCCGGCCCGACGGGCGTGGGCAAAACCGAACTCGCCAAAGCCCTCGCTGCTACCGTGTTTGGCTCTGAAGATGCCATGATTCGGCTCGATATGTCTGAATTTATGGAATCACACACCGTCTCGAAGCTAATCGGTTCGCCTCCGGGCTATGTGGGCTACGACGAAGGGGGGCAACTCACCGAAGCCGTGCGCCGCAAACCCTACACCGTAATTCTGTTCGACGAGATCGAAAAAGCGCATCCCGACGTGTTCAATATGTTGCTGCAACTGTTGGATGAGGGTCATCTTACCGATGCTAAAGGTCGCACCGTTAGCTTTAAAAATACGCTGCTGATTATGACTTCTAACCTCGGCTCGAAAGCGATCGAGAAAGGCGGCACAGGTCTAGGCTTTGAGATTTTGGCGGAGACGCAAGACTTGGCTCAATATAGCCGCATTCGCACTCAAGTCAACGACGAGTTGAAAAACTATTTCCGTCCTGAGTTTCTCAATCGTCTAGACGAGATTATCGTCTTCCGTCAGCTGAGTCGCGACGAGGTGACTCAGATTGCCGATCTGCTGATTCGCGAAGCAGCCTCTCGTTTGAGTGAGCAAGGCATCAGCTTAGAGGTGAGCGATCGCTTCAAAGCCCGTGTTGTTACCGAAGGCTACAACCCTAGCTATGGAGCGCGTCCGCTGCGTCGAGCGATCGCCCGACTCTTAGAAGACAGTTTGGCAGAAGCCTTCTTGTCAGGCCAGATTCAAACGGGGGATGCCGCGATCGTCGATATCGATGAAGACGGTCAGGTGCAAGTCAACCGAGCACAATCAAGAGTCGCCGTTGAGGTTGCAGCTTAAGCGCTCTGATAATGATTGATTCCTGCGGGGGCACGGCGATTTCGTGCCCCCATTTCTTAACGTGAATTCGATGAAGCTTTTCGCTACGGTTGCAAATCCGGGTTGCCCCCCGAATCCCCCAATTCTGGGGGATTTGGGGGCTGAAGCCGCTGAGAACGAAGCGAAAAAACTCGTCGAACTCACGTATTCTTTAAATTGGCGACGACACCTGCACCGAGCAACAAAGCCGATCGATCGCACTAATCAATTGTTTAGGATCGATCGGTTTAGTTAAATGATCCTGAAATCCAGCCGCGATTGCGCGTTCTCGATCTTCTGCTCTGGCATAAGCGGTCAACGCGATCGCCGGAATCTGCCCTCCATCACAAGACCGCACCCGTTCGAGTAACATATAGCCATCTTCTTCTGGCATTCCGATATCGCTCAAGAGAATGTCAGGCTTGAATTCTGTAATCGCCGCGATCGCGGTTTCTGCTGACAAAGCCGACCGCACGATCGCCCCCGACTGCTCTAATAAAACCGTCATCCAATCCAGCGAATCTTGCTCATCATCGACTACTAAAATTCGCAGACCTTCAAGCGCTAAAGATGAAAGAGATGACTCTCTGGGTTCCCGCTTCAAGGTTTTTTCACCACCCTTTAACATCGGTAGCGTCACGATGAAGGTTGCGCCCTGCCCCTCACCCGGACTCGCTGCATTGATTGTGCCGCCGTGAAGCTCAATCAGATGCCGCACGATCGCCAGCCCCAAACCCAAACCGCCAAAGGTGCGCGTGGTGCTGCCGTCTGCCTGCCGAAATGAGTCAAACACGTAGGGCAAAAAGTGAGGAGCAATGCCTTTTCCCGTATCGCGAACTGTAATTTTAGCATTCCGCCGATCTGCGGTATTCGTTGCATCGGTTGTCAGTTCGATTTCAACTCGCCCGTGATTGGGTGTAAATTTAACTGCATTAGATAATAAATTCCATATAATCTGCTGCAATCGACTCGAATCGCCAAAAGTAATATAGTTTGAATGATCAGATTGATTAATTTCTGTGTTGTAAGTAGGATTAAACTCTAAACTTATTAACTTTGCTTCTGCCGCCAACCGAACTGTTTCTAATGCCGATTCAATCACCGTTACTAGATTGGTTGGTTGAGCATTTAAGCTAACTTTACCGCGCAGAATTCGAGAGACATCCAGCAAATCTTCAATCAACTGGGTTTGAATTTGAGCATTTCGCTCAATGGTTTCTAACCCCCGCGCCAGAGTTACCGGATCGTGAGGCTTTGCCCGTAACAGCTTTGACCAACCCACGATCGGGTTTAACGGCGTTCGCAACTCGTGAGAAAGCACGGCTAAAAACTCATCTTTAATGCGGTTTGCTTCTTCTGCCTGCTGATAGAGCCGTTTAGCATCATCAACATCCGTTGCAGTGCCATACCAATAGAGAAGCTGATCTTGATCATCTTTAAAGGGCACCACGCGCACCAAATGCCACCGATAAACCCCGTCATAGCGCCGGATTCGACACTCTATTTCGTATGGACTGCCCGATCGAATGCCAGCCATTCTCTTTTCAATGACCCTTCCAGCATCGTCTGGGTGAGTGATCTCTATCCAGTTCAGTTTTTGTTTGGCTGAGATGCCCGTAAATGACTGCCAGCGAGAGTTAAGATACTCTGACTCACCCTGAGCATTATTGATCCAAATAAAGTTTGGCACAGCATCCGCTAAGGTGCGAAAGTGACGTTCACTCAGCCGCAGCGCCGCAGTTGCTTGCTGATAGTTGCGCCGTTCTTGAGCCTCTCTCAGTGCCCGGCTCACCGCCGGAACTAATCGACCCAATCGCTGCTTCAGCACATAGTCAGTTGCGCCACTTTTGAGCGTTTCGATCGCCACCTCTTCGCCCAGAGTGCCAGACACCAAAATAAACGGCACATCGGGGCACAAGCTGCGGGCAATTTCTAAAGCCGCAATGCCATCAAAATTAGGCAGCGAATAGTCAGACAAAATCAAATCAAACGCAGTCATTTTAAGCGCATCCACAAACCCAGTCTGAGTTTGCACTCGCACCAATTCACATTCAATTTCTCCATCCGTTAGCATTGCCTGAATCAGTTCGGCATCTAGATCACTATCTTCTAACAGCAGAAATTGCAGCGATGGCATAATGTTTCCCTATAACTATCGAGCGATCGAGGGCAACGATCCCGGCGGCGGCTGGTTAACGACTGCCCAAAATAACCCCACTTGTTTAATGACATCCACAAACTCGTGAAAATCGATCGGCTTAACGACATAGGCATTGGCACCCAATTCATAACAGCGTAACAAGTCAGGCTCTTCTCGCGATGAAGTCAGCACCACGATCGGAATCAGGCGAAACGCGGGGTCGGCTTTGAGTTGGGTCATCACCTCCATGCCATTGATTTTGGGAAGCTTGAGATCGAGCAACACCACCACTGGGTTGCCCTCCATTCTCATTTTAAAGACCCCGCGGCGATAGAGATAATTTAATGCCTCCTCGCCATCTCGCACCACGACCACTTCATTGGCTAAGTGATTTTCAGACAGCGAGTTCAAGATCAATTCCACATCATTTGAACTGTCTTCGACTAGCAAAACACGTCTCATATCTGGCTCTGGCATTGATCAGTTGATACTCCTTTCTTACTCCGTAGTCCGAGTCTCCGCAGTCTTTTAAAGGAGTGCGTTAGTCGGTAGTGCGTCGTTATCGTGAGGGTTAGCAATCTGAGATTAGTAACTCTTTTGGATGCTCTGCGTGATGTTTGGGCAGCGAAAAGTAAAACGTTGCCCCGCGATCGACCTCTCCCTCAGCCCACACCCGCCCCCCGTGACGGTGAATAATGCGCTGCACATTTGCCAACCCGATGCCTGTGCCCTCAAACTGAGTGCCGACATGGAGTCGTTGAAAGATGCCAAACAACTTGTCAACATACCGCATATCGAAGCCAATGCCATTGTCTCGTACAAAGAATATCATTTCATCTGAGTGGTCAAAACTGCCAACTTCGATCTCAGTTTCTTGACGTAAGCGAGTATATTTAGCTGCATTTTCGAGTAAATTGCGAAGCACTAGCCGTAGCATTGAGGGATCGCCCTGAATTGGCGGAAGCGGGTGGATTTTCCAGTGAATTGTCCGATCGCCGACATCGAGATCAATCTCTCGTTTAACTTCTTTTAGCAATTCTGTCAGACTAAAGGTGATGGTGTGCATCTCCGATCGCCCCATGCGCGAAAAGGTCAGCAAATCATCGATCAAAACCCCAGCTTGTTTAGTCGTTTCGGCGATCGTGGTGATGTAGCGATCGCTAGTCTCATCCAAATTGACTGATGCGAGTCGCGCTTTGAGCAACCCCACAAACCCTGCAATGTGCCGCAGCGGTGCCCGCAGATCATGAGACACCGAATAAGAAAATGACTCTAGCTCTCGGTTAGCCGCTTCGAGTTGGGCAGTGCGCTGTTTTACCCGTGACTCCAGATCTTCGTTTAGCTGCTTGATTTCGCGTTCGGCTTGTTTGTGCTGAGTGACATCATGAGCGACCGCATAAACCAGACCTTCTTCAACGATCGGCACACTTACCCAATCGAGCCACCGATAAGATCCATCCTGACAGCGATAGCGGTTTTCAAAATGCAGCGTCGTGGCTCCGGCGACAAGTTTTTCAACTTCTGCCAGCGTGGTTGCCCGATCGTCAGGATGCACAAATTCTAAAAAGGGTTTACCCAGCAATTCGTCAGCGCTGTAGCCAAGAATTCTTTCAAACGCCGGATTAATGCGTTTAAAGTAGCCGTCCATGCCTGCGACACAGAGCAAGTCTAGCGAGAGCGTAAAGAAGCGATCGCGATCGTCTTTAGCTTGTTTGAGTTCGGTTTCGGCTTGCTTATGAGCACTAATATCTTTAACAACTGCAATAAAATATTTCGGGTCGCCGTTTGGTTTGTGCACCAGGGAAGCCGTGAGATTGATCCAAACCAGGCTACCGTCTTTGCGAATGTATCGTTTCTCTAACGAGTAATTGGGAATCTCACCTGCCAATAATTGGTGCATACATTCCAGGTCGGAGTCGAGATCTTCAAGGTAAGTGATCTCTTGAAAGGTTTTCTGCACCAACTCCTCGTGAGAATAACCGACAATCTCGCAGAGTTTTTGATTGACTCTTAGCCATTGCCCAGTGGGGCTGACGTGAGCAATGCCGACTCCTGCTAATTCAAACGTGGTTTCAAACTCCTGTTCTTGCTCCCACAAAGCCAGCTTGATCGCCGATCGATTCTCAACCGTCACCGTCTCTGCCCCGTTTTGAAACGCCGTTTAGATTTACTGGTTCAGTTTGAACACAGCTCTTTCTATAATCCGATAGATTAAGGGCGATCGCGGCTCTATCGAAAGGTAGAAGTTTGCGATTTTAATGCTTGGCTAACAGCAGCGTTCTAACCTGGCTGATCACTTCTTCAAAATCAATGGGTTTACGAATATATCCGTTAGCACCAATGTCTAACGCCCGATTGAGATCTGGCTGATCGTAGCCCGACACCAACACGATCGGAATAAACGGCAACCGACTGTTTTGTCGAATCTGCCGAGTTACTTCAAAGCCATTCATTCCCGGCATCATCACATCGAGCAATACCAGCGCGGGAGGATCTGCAACAATTTTTTCTAAGGCTGCCTGACCACTATCAGCCACATCTACCTGATATCCCTCATTTTCTAAAAGAGTTTGCAGCAAAAAAGAATTATCAGCTACATCATCGACAATCAAGATGTGATCGTCTGCTGGGTTAGAGTGATGAAGCAAAGAATTCATAAAGGGAACTACGGGGGTAAACACTATAGTTGCTAATTTAGGAAGCGATCGGCTTCATCCTTAAGAAGTATTAGTTGCAACAAAAACAGAGCTTTAATGCGTAGGTTTTGTGCTTGATGCTGCACCCACTTACAAACTGCTGAACTACATCATTCAGGAGTCCATGATTTGTCGATACCGAGCTTCAGCCAAGGAATGAATACTATAGGCAATTAAGCCCAGCGCTACGATTCCCAGAATCCAAGGCCCAAAGGGTTGCCGTGCTAAAACAGCTAAAGCTTCTCCTAGCCCTTTCACCTCACTTGCGTCTGAATATAACGCGGCCAAAACTAAAAATAGACCAATAATACTAAATACAACGCCACGCGATGCAATGCCGAATTGCCCAAGGCGTTTTGCCCAAGTGCGCTCACTCAAAGTCATTTGGTTTAGCTTAAAGTGTCGTTGAAACTTTGCAGTATAGGACTCGTAGAAATAAGACAGCCCAACACCCAGCACAATTAGACCTGCCAAAGCCACAAGCCATTGTCCAAACGGCTGTGCCAGGACGAATTCTGTCCAGTCTTTAGGCGCTTCTCCGCCAGTTCCACCAGTGCCTAAAACCAGCTTGGCAGCGGTGATCGCTAACCCAGAGTATGCGATTGCGCTGATCAGAGATCCAATTCGTCTTACAATTCGCTTTGCCCCATTTGCCTGACCCGTGTGTTCTGGATCGAGAATTGCCTGAACGAGCCGCCAAAGCACATAACCGACCATGCCGATCGCGACTAAACTCAGCAACAGCTTGCCAAAGGGCTGAACAACAATTTCTTCCAATGCCCCCCTCGTATCGGTTGTTTGTCCCCCTACTCCGACTGCGGCTTGAGCGGCTAGCAATCCCACCACAAAATACACGATTCCTTTAGCCGCGTATCCAAACCGCGCTAGTTTCTCAAATGCAGGGTGAGAAGCTGTTTGCCGCATCGACTGTTGTATTTCTGGAGGAAGATCGTGCTGGGTCATGGGTCTTGCGAAAATGGTACGAACACCATGACTTTTTTCGCAATTTTGTTCATCCCTCCAAATAGATAAATCGGAAGCGATCGTGCAGATTTAGCGCTGTGAGCGTTCATCTTTGTATTAAAAAGGTTCTTCCCAGCGTTTGGCGCGATCGACCGCACGCCGCCAAGTTTCTCGTAAATGATTGCGTCGCTCGGTGCTCATCGTCGGCTCAAATCGACGATCAAGTTGCCAGTTTTGCACGAGTTCGGCTGCGTTTTGCCAATAACCCACTGCCAGCCCCGCTAGATAAGCTGCTCCTAGAGCCGTCGTCTCTGCCACCTGGGGACGAATCACTGAAACTCCCAAAATATCCGCTTGAAATTGCATCAGCAGATCATTACACGCGGCACCTCCGTCTACTCGCAATTCAGAGAGCGGCAAATCAGAATCTTCGCGCATTGCATCCAGCACGTCTGCACATTGATAGGCGATGCTTTCTAGCGCGGCACGGGCAATATGGGCACTGGTCGAGCCTCGTGTCAAGCCCACGATCGTGCCTCGCGCATAGCTATCCCAATGCGGTGCCCCCAACCCTACAAAAGCAGGGACGAGATACACACCGCCATTATCAGGAACACTTCGTGCGAGTGGCTCAACTTCTGCACTGGTTTTGAGGATGCCTAACCCATCTCGCAGCCACTGCACCACGGCACCCCCGACAAACACACTGCCCTCAAGCGCATAGTCAGTGCGGTCTTGAATGCGCCATGCGATCGTCGTCAATAACCTATTTTGCGACACGATCGGCTGACTCCCGGTGTTGAGCAGCGTAAAACAGCCCGTCCCGTAAGTGTTTTTTGCCATGCCTCGCTCAAGACACGCTTGCCCAAATGTGGCGGCTTGCTGATCTCCGGCGATGCCTGCGATCGCAATTCCTGCCCCTACGCCATCACTCGTATAGCCATACACTTCTGACGAGCCGCGCACCTCTGGCAACAGCGATCGGGGAATAGCCAGCAGTGAGAGCATTTCATCATCCCAGTCTTGCGTGTGAATATTGAATAAAAGAGTGCGGCTGGCGTTGGTGACATCTGTGATGTGCAGTCGTCCGTTAGTCAGCTTCCACACCAGCCACGAATCGATCGTGCCAAACGCTAGTTCGCCACGATCGGCTTTTTCTCTCGCACCCGGCACCTGATCAAGCAACCACTTCAGCTTAGTGCCACTAAAGTAGGCATCGAGCAGCAGTCCGGTTTTCTGCCGAACTGTGAGATCGTGTCCAGCGGCGGTTAGCTCGTCACAGTATTGAGCCGTGCGCCGATCTTGCCAGACGATCGCGGGATAAATTGGTTGACTGGTTGCCCGATCCCAAACCAGGGTTGTTTCTCGCTGATTGGTAATGCCGATCGCGGCAATGTCACTCGCGCCAATGCCAAGACGGGCAAGCGCTTCGCTGGCAACTCCGATCTGTGACGACCAGATATCCTGTGCGTCGTGCTCAACCCAACCAGGCTGCGGAAACCGTTGCGGAAATTCTTTTTGAGCCACAGAAACCATTTCGCCGCTGTGATTGAATACGATCGCGCGTGAACTGGTCGTGCCCTGGTCAAACGCAAGAATATATTGACTCATGTTACTATCCAAACGCTAAACAACACGCTGATAGAGGAAATCCAGCCGCTAGTAGCCATCCAAAAAACAACGCATTTCCAATTGCATAAATCCACGCTTGATTAAACAAGGCTGACACAACTGCAAACAACGCCATCACCAACGGAAACAACGGCAACAATAAAAATATAAACCCCAATTTTGGCAAGTAGATGATTACGAGTAAGAATCCGGCGATCAGCATCACACTTTGCCCAAGCCACCACGCCAGTCTGGTCAGCCAGCGCGTATCTTGCTGCACCATTCCAGAGCCTAAAAACCACGGAAAACACGCGATCGCGATCGGCAACCAAATCGCCAACCGCGCCGGAATCAGCCACCACTGAAGCCACACTATTTGCGCCATTGCCCCAACTGCAATCCACAATAGCCCAAATAATGTCACTCCTAACCCAACCATTTGCCACCTCAAACGCGGCCACCGACCCAGGATTCCCAACCAAGACAATCCAGCGATCAAAAACCAAACTCCGACCGCCCCGCCAACCTGAACGCCGCCCAACACCTGCAAATCGATGAGAGGATTGAGCAGCAGCAATCCGCCGAGAGCCGCGATCGGAGACGCGACTAATCCGCCCCAACTGCGCCAGCGAGAAATCTTAAAGTCCGGGGTTGCAGGTAGCGCCAGGTAACGAGCCATCACACTCAACAGCAATAGCCAGCCCACTAAGTGCAAAAAATACCAGATCATGCGGCGATCGAGATACTCGCTTTGAGATTGCCGTCCAAAAGTCGAATCGAGCCATCGCAATGCCGCTTGATGACTCACCTGGCTAAACAAAATCGTGATGTGTTCAACCGTCGGCACCGTCACCAATTCTCGCGCCCGTCCTTGAGCAAACTGCGAATTCGCACCGCCCGCATCAGCCAATAACCGTTGAGCATAAGGCAACAACCCACCTTCCCAAGCCCCAATTTGTAGCTGTAGATTGCGAGGCGCTTGCGGCGTGACATTCTGGCCTGTGGGAGAGATAGCGATCGTCGCTGCAAACCGCTCTACATTCTCAACTCCAGCCAACATCACAACGCCACTGCCCATTGAGTGACCTAACAGAGCCAGCCGACCGCGATCGACCTCTGGCTGTTCGAGCAAGCCCTGAAGGGCAACCTCAAGATTCTGCCGAAGTTCAAACCCTTTTAACGCTGTGGGATTGGCTCCATGACCATCAAAATCCCAGAGCATGACGGCATAGCCCGCCCTCGCTAAAACATGCCCATAGCCCAACATCAACTGTTTAGACCCTGCAAACCCATGAGCCACCAGCACCCCCGGCGCATTGTGCCCCTGCTGCGGAGCCAGATAGAGCAACGGAACGTGATCGTGTTCAAACGATCGCACCACCAGCCCCGTACGAGCCATAAAAACACCCGACCACGACAGACTAATCAAGAGAATTGCTAAGAGCGATCGAACAATCTGCCCACGTTTTAATCTAATCATTTATAGCGATCGCCACAATGTCATTGCTTATATAATCAGCGATAAATCACTCGATCGGGCATTCAAAACGGTAGTTTCAGATCTGTTGGTAGAGACATGACATTTCACGTCTCTACAGGGTTTTGGGGTGATGCAACAACACTTCAATCTGGAAGCGCAGTTTGTAGAAGTGGTAGATTTGCGCTGCGCTTTGGGTGAGGTCAGTGGAGAACAAGACGACGGTGAAGTTCACCTTGCTACAGGCAATCAGGATCGTGGCGAACAGCGTGGTCAATGCTTTCATCTGAGGTTTGCTCACAATTCCCACTTTCGTCAATAAGTTCTGTACAATTTCCATACTGCTAGCGGTTCGGTGCTTGCGGTTCGGTGCTTGACTTCATTAATCAGCACCTTAATGGATCGTTAGTTTTCTTGCCTATTCTCGCTTCTAAAAATTGTCCGAACTATTATTTATAGGAGACTAACAATGTTAGATATCGATGAAATGGGACAAAAAGAAATACAAAGCTTCCTACAACAGGTAGGGTACGGTCATCTTGGCTTCATACATGAAGGAAAACCCTACGTGATGCCCATGCATTATTATCTTGAGGACTCGGATATCTACCTGTTTACAACCGAGGGCATGAAGACGCATGACATAGACGCAAATCCAGAAATCTGCCTACAGGTTGAAGAGATTCACGACCCGCTTCATTGGCGCAGCGTAATTGTGACGGGTCGAGCCGAGCAACTCACCGAGCAGCAAGACATCGATCGCGCAATGCCCTTTATCAAAGAGCGCAGTCCCATGCTGTCACCTGCAATCAACCGCACTTGGACTGATGCTCAGGGGCGTTTAGAAGCGATCGCGATCTACCGCATCCACATCAGTGAGATGAGCGGACGCACGACTGAAGAAGTCAGCAGTCAGTAAGCACCGACATACCTCAACCGTTGAGACTGTTGACGGAAACACGATTCTCCTACGAAGAGACTTCACCATCAGGTAGAAAACAATGAATCCACAGTCCACATTTTGGAGCTTGTCTGGGAATCAGGTATTCCAGCAGACGCACTCGACGATCTCTGGATTAAGCCGTCAAGAGGCGCAACAACGCCTGAGCAAGTATGGCGCAAATAGCCTCAAACAAACCCACAAATCGAGTACATGGGTGCTGTTGCTTAATCAGTTCAAGAGTCCGATTATCTTGATTCTGATTGTTGCAGCAGTGCTATCGATTTTTCTGCAAGATGCGGCAGATGCGATTATCATTTTGACGATCGTCTTGATCAGTGGGCTATTAGGATTTTGGCAAGAGCGTGGAGCCTCAAACGCGGTCGAGAAATTATTGGCATTAGTGCAAGTTAAAGCCACTGTTTTGAGGGACGGTCAAGCTCAAGAGATCCCCAATGAGGAAGTCGTTCCGGGCGATATTGTGCTGCTGAGTGCAGGTAAAAATATTCCGGGCGACTGTCTCGTTTTAGAGTCGAAAGATCTCTCAGTGGGTGAAGCTGCACTGACCGGAGAAACCTATCCGGTTGATAAGCTCAGTGGCGTATTGCCTGCTGAAACTGGACTCAGCCAACGCACCAATTCCCTTTATATGGGAACCAATGTGATTAGTGGAACGGCGAAAGCGATCGTGGTTCATACCGGAAAGGAAACTGAATTCGGCAAAGTCTCGGAACGCTTGAAACTTAGACCTGACGAAACAGAATTTGAACGGGGACTCAGCAAGTTTGGCTACTTTCTGATGGAAGTCACGCTAATTTTAGTGGTTCTCATTTTTGTTGCCAACGTCTACCTGAAACGCCCCGTGCTGGAATCTTTTCTGTTTTCGCTGGCGCTGGCGGTTGGTTTGACTCCGCAACTGCTGCCTGCGATCGTCAGCGTTAATCTGGCGCGGGGTGCTAAGAAAATGGCAGCAAAGCAGGTGATTGTAAAACGTTTACCCGCGATCGAAAACTTTGGCAGCATGAATGTGTTTTGCACCGATAAGACAGGCACGCTGACAGAAGGAGCGGTGAAAATTCACGCTGCGGTGGATGTGGAAGGGCAGGACAGCGATCGGGTTATCCTCTACGCTTATTTGAATGCCGCCTCTGAGTCGGGGTATGTGAATCCGATCGACAGCGCGATTCGCGAATACAAAACATTCGACATTTCTGGCTATCAAAAGCTCGATGAAGTGCCCTATGATTTCAACCGCAAACGTCTCAGCATTCTGTTTAAACAAGAGAGTAAGCATCTGATTATTACGAAAGGCGCACTGAAAAATATTCTGGAGGTTTGCTCAACAGTTGACACGGCGGAGGGGAAAACGATCGACATTGCAGACCAGCGACAGGAACTCCACCAACAGGCTGACGACCTAGGCAGTAAAGGATTTAGAGCCTTGGGTGTGGCTTATCGCGATTTCAATCAAGATTCCTTCAGCAAAGATGATGAAACGAACATGACGTTTCTGGGCTACCTGGCGCTGTTCGATCCGCCCAAAGCTGGCATCGCTGACACCCTCAAAGAGTTGCAGCAGCTAGGAGTCACTCCAAAAATGATTACCGGAGACAGTAAGGCAGTTGCGATCAGCATCATTCAGCAGGTCGGACTACCTGAACCCAAGACGTTAACAGGCTCCGAACTAGAAAAGCTCAGTGATGAAGCCTTGATGCATCGAGTCCAACAGACCACTGTCTTTGCCGAGGTCGAGCCAAACCAAAAAGAGCGGATCATCATCGCCCTCAAAAAAGCCGGGAATGTTGTGGGATATCTCGGAGACGGCATTAACGATGCTTCTGCGCTTCATGCTGCCGATGTTGGCATCTCAGTTGAGAGCGCAGTCGATGTCGCCAAAGAAGCTGCTGACATTGTGTTGATGGAAAAGGATTTGAATGTCCTCGTTGAGGGTGTAAAGGAAGGACGGGTGACATTTGCCAACACTTTGAAGTATGTGTTTATGGCAACAAGCGCCAATTTTGGCAATATGTTTAGCATGGCAGGAATTTCTCTGGTTCTGCCCTTTTTGCCGCTGTTGCCCAGTCAGATTTTGTTGACGAACCTCCTCACCGATTTCCCAGAGTTGACGATCGCCACCGATCGGGTAGACAAAGAGCAAGTCAGCCGACCCCACTGTTGGGATATGCGCTTCATCCGCAGCTTCATGTTGGTGTTTGGGTTGCTCAGTTCTGTGTTTGATTACCTCACCTTTGGAGCTTTGCTGCTATTGCTACACGCCGATCCAGCGCAGTTTAGAACGGGTTGGTTTATGGAATCGGTAATTTCTGCCTCCATGATTGTGCTGTCCATTCGCACACACAAATCTATTGTTGGCAGTAAACCTAGCCCTTATTTGTTTTGGACGACGATCACGATCGTGGTTGTCACGCTTTTCCTACCCTATACCCCGCTTGCAGGTCTACTGGGATTCCAGGCTTTGCCAACTGAATTCCTTTTAGTGCTGGCAGCCATTGTCGGACTCTATCTCTTCTGTGCCGAAAACGTGAAACGAGTGTTCTATGAACACATCCGGTCTTGACAATGACTCACCCTCATAACCAAACCATCTCATGGACAGAAGAAAATTTATCGGTATCGCTAGCGGAACCACAATTGCAGTCGGCAGAAATGATGGAAACGGGAGGCCGCAAGACACAGAAGTGATTTTTGAAGGTTTAAGGTTACTAAGTTAATCCAACGAGTTATTCAATCTAAATCAGGAAAACTTATCTCGGAAAATCTATGATGTTCAAAAACTTCTTCTCAACAATTCTGCTCGGACTCGCATTATCGATCGGACTCTTTTTTGGCGTTGGGCAACCCTCGATCGCTGCTGCCCCTTCCTCTGCATTTATGGTCGGGGTCAAGCTTGCGGCAGTTGCTAAAGTTTCACCGAAGGGGGAATTGGAAGTCGATCGCTTTCTCACGTCGATGCCATCGGGGTATTACACGATCGCCAATGTCGAAGGGTTAAAAAAACTGTTAGAAGACCCTCAAACCGTGTTGGTGGATGTGCGAGAACCCTCTGAATATCGGTCAGGACATATCCCCAACGCGATTAACATTCCGCTCCGAACCTTGACTCATAATCTGGACAAAATCGTGGGCGATCGCCCTGTGGTGCTGTACTGTTCCTCCGGTTATCGATCAGCAATGGGGGTAATGACGCTACACCTCTTGGGCTACGAGAATGTGCAGGGTTTTCCACCTAGCTTTGCGGGTTGGCAAGCCGCTGGAGAGGCGATCGCCTCCAAGTGATGCTCCACAACAATTAGGATTAAAATCCAAAAATTTTACTCTGGGATTGGAGATTTTAACTTTATGAGGACTTTTGTGATGAACTCTATCTACTTTAACTGGTCTAGACTTCGCCCAATGTGTTGGCTGCTGGCTGCTTGGATCTGTGTTTTACTAGTTGTTTGGAGTCCCTTATCCGCTTTTGCTGCTGTGACGCAAATCGAAGAGTCTCCAGGACAGATGCTCTACCAATCCCGACAAAACCTGCGGGATCAGACCGGAAAGTCATGGCAGGTGGTCGCCTTCAAGCGCATCCATCCCGATGGTAGTGCTATTCTCTCCCTACGGTTAGTGGGCTTTCCTGGTGCGGTGGAATTAGATCATACTCAACCGCTAACCCTGACAACATCTATGGGGCAAACTTTGACTGCCAAGGATGTTTCTAGCGAAATTTCTCAAGACACACCAGCCCTAGCGAATGTAGGAGAATATGACATTCAGCCTGTCCTACCGCAGTTGCACGCTGAAATTCCCCTTCAGCTAACTTTACCGATGATAACTGGTTCAGCAATCGAGTTGCAAATCCCCTCGACAACACTCCAAGAGTGGCAAACAATTTCTGCTCCTTAACTAACCCAAAAAAATCAGACCGATGAGTCTTCAACTCTCCACGTTAGTTAAAGAATTACCCGCCGCCAGTTTCACTACGCCGACCCGTTGATTGGTTTATTCGTTCATAAAAAACTGCCTACAATTAAGTTTTCTCTTGCTGTAAGGCTGTCCACAAATCAATCAAAACAATCTGTCATGAATAAACTAAAACTTTCTGGTCTACTACTCTTTCTTGCTGGTTCAATTGCTTTAATGGGCATCATCACTGCCGAAGCGTTATATCCATCCGGCTCCGGCTACACAACTTTTCACAGCGAAATAAGCGACCTCGGCGCAACAAAACCGCCAAACAGCTTAATCTATCAACCATCCGCCAGCATTTTTAATGTCACTATGCTGTTATCTGGCTTAATGACTTTGATGGCAACCTTCTATCAGCATAAATATTTCAAAAAACTACTTTTCAGTATTCCACTTGGTCTATTTAGCTTAGGTCTTGTGGGCATTGGAATTTTTTCTGGTGATAAAGTCCCCTACCACGGAATATTCTCTTTACTCACTTTTATATCGGGTGGAGTATCAGCTATTGCGTCCTTTAAAATTGTTTCTGCTCCATTTAAGTTTATCGGAATTGTCTTTGGAGCTATTTCCTTAATAACATGGTGTGCTGTTGTATTTGCCCCTAATATTGTTGTTCCTTTTATTGGCTTGGGTGGAACAGAAAGATGGCTTGTTTATCCTATTGTGCTATGGATAACAGGCTTAGGCGGTTATTTGATGAACATAACAACAACCAAAAAACTTGGCGATCAGCACCTATAAAAGAATTTTGTAAAAAGTTAAGGAGCGATAAAAATATGAAACAAAAGAAGCGATCGCTAAAGCAAATCGAACTTTTTCTACTTTACACTTTTTCCATAACATCAATACCCCGGACAGTTTTTTGAACGGTTCTATAAGGTTTTCAGGGCTTACGGTTCCAAGATCGAGCTATTTTTTCAAAGTTAGCTCTGCCCCTGACTTGGAAAAAAAGATCCCGCTTACGGCAGGATGCGGGTTTGAGCCTTAAAACCTGCTCAAATTTTGTCCGGAGTATTGTACCACTATGTATAAATACACAAAGAACTTATTTCTCTGTGTATTAAGTCATGCCTGGTTTAATGGATGTATTGGGTTAGCTTTATATATGGGTAATAACGGAGCCTTGCAGCTAAATTTGAATCGGAAAGTAATTGTAGCTTTTTCCATTGAGCTAATAGTATCCGTCATTTTAGGAATAGCATATAGTCGTAAGAAAACCCTTCTGTGTTGAACAATACTTTCAATTGAAACAATTACTAACCTATTTCGGACTTGCATACTTAATCGCTTGGATGATTTGGTCGATTACAAGTCATCTCATTCAGACCTTCCTCACAGGTTCTTCATATTTTTTCAATGTCATGAGAGATAGTCGATGTTCTTATCGTTTACAAGGATGAAATCTATGAAATGGCACCAAGTAATTCTGGCTTTTATCGCTACTATTTGCATGATATTTACAGGCAGTGCCCTAGCGCAGACTGATATCAATATCAACAACACCAACCTCATTCGCTTTGGTGGCAGCGTGACCGTACCAGAGAACCAAGTTGTCGAAAATGCCCTTGCTTTTGGCGGGAATGTTACGGTATCCCCTAATGCCAAAGTTGTGGACACTGCGATCGCGTTTGGCGGCGATGTCATCCTGCAAAAAGAAGCGCGGGTAGAAGGGGACGCTTACTCCTTTGGCGGCAAAATCGTACAGGAACCTAGTGCGATCGTGAGCGGTGAACGCGCTACATTCAGCGATCGACATGGCATGATGTATGGGGTCGATCAAGGCAGAAGTAGCTTCTTCGCTCACTATTTCTTCAGTGCCATTTTTAGAATTAGTGCCGCCATAGCAGCAACTATTCTCGGACTGATTATTTTGCATACTAGCCCACAGTTCCTGCCAAATTTGGCTACAAAACTGCGTCAACACCCCAGTTTGACTGCTCTATGGGGGATCGGGGCGATTGTCGCCATTATCTTTGTCAGTGTGTTCCTGGCGATTACGCTGATTGGTATTCCCCTGATTCCACTACTAATTCTGACTGCGATTGTCACTTCTCTAGTAGGGTCATTAGGTGTGGCGCTTTTTGTCGGTCAACGCCTAGTCAGTAGTGGCGATCGATCGTTACAGCAGCAGTTCTTGGTGGGTTTGGCAATCCTCACAGTTTTGGCACTCATTCCATTTTTTGGAGGGCTAGTCGTTTTTCTAGTCAATCTGTTCGGACTGGGTATCATCTTGCTGTGGAAATTTGGTAGAGAGAAACCTCAAACAGCTACTGACTGAGCAGGGCGGCATGAATGTTCATCATTCTGATCTGCAACCGATACTTGAGACGGATGCAAGGGTCGAAATAGTTACGCAAATTGTGAGTGCGACCCTAGAGGTATCTGCGGAGCAGCGCGCATTCTCCTGACTTTACCCGCGGCTACGAATCTGGAGATCGAGTTGCAGATCCCCTCAACAACACTCCAAGAGTGGCAAACGATTTCGGCTCGTTGGTTGACCCTAAAAAGACAAACCATTAAATCTAAATCAGAAACCTTAATTTGACTTTATTTAAGTTTAAGAAAATCCATGATTTACTTGCCTTTGATTTCAATCCTGTTGCTTTTTGGACCAGCACTTGCAGCGATCTCAGTGACGCGATCGCTGACCACCCGTGGGCATTTGGTTTTGTTGGGCACTTGTATCCTCTACGGAATTTTTCCATTCCTGGTCACTTGGGGGGGAATGGGTTTGGCTAAACACCTTGGTTGTTCAGCGGAAGCAATTCGCTTTCGTTGTCCATCCTCATCCTGGCTTGGAGATGTCATTTCGGGGATGTTCATGGCTCACTGGCTGGCGATTTTCGCAATTCCATCAGCCATTTTGGGTGCGATCGGACTCCTGATTTCTTTGATTCTCAAGATCAAGCGATCGAATGCCAATACTCCCGTCGTGCCAAGGGCTATATTTTATCGCAGTCGCCACAAAGTTTTCGCAGGCGTGTGTTATGCCCTTGCTCGGCTATGGAATTTACCAATCCTGGGTGTCCGAATTGTGACCGTTATTTTGGCGATCGTCATCCCTGGATTCATTTTTCTGTACTTCTGGTGTTGGTTGGCATTCCCGATCGAGCCGCAATCTCAACAAGCTGTAGGCGAACAATTATGAGTCTACGTCAAGATCATCAAAATCCTCACCACCCAAAAACCACCTTTGCGGGACAGTTAGTTTGCCCCCATTGCCAAACGGCTTTTCCCATTACGTGGCGGCGATATTGGTCTGCACCGTGGGGAAATTATCGCTGTCCTGAATGCAAGAAAAGTTCTTATGCCAAGGCTAATTCGTTTTGGGTTTATCCAATCATAATTGGAGCAACGCCACTAGGCGGAATGGCTGCCGCCGCTTTGTCATCATATTTTCCCAACAATGTATTAATCGCAGCGATCTTCTTCGCAACAGGTTACTCGCTCATCGGATTCCCACTGGATAAATGGGCGATGGACATTTAAGACGACTTGAACCAAAGAGGGCAAAATAATGAGGTCAAAGCGATACTGGTTACTTGCCTGTTTGGTGGCTCTTAGCCTATTATCAGGCTGTTTCAACATTGGTAATAACGGGGTTAGAGGCTCTGGAATCGTTAAAACTCAATCTCGAAGAGTAGGCGAATTCTCATCGATTTCCTTTAAGTCCGTAGGCAAAGTCACGGTGCAGCAGACGGGAAAAGAGTCCCTCACGATCACTGCCGACGACAACATTTTGCCTCTTCTAGAGAGTCGTGTAGCAGACAACACTTTGTATCTCACCCTCGCGAAAGATGGCAAGATGAATCCGACTAAGCCTATTGAGTTTGTTGTGCAGGTAAAAAGCTTAGAGAGCTTGAGCACAGACGGGGTTGGCAGTATTGAAGCACAGGGTATCCAAGGCAAACGATTGGCAGTTGAGATGGATGGCGTGGGGGAAGTCACGATCGTGGGAAGCGCCGATACGCTGGATCTTAGCCTTTCTGGGGTCGGAAGCTTCCAGGGCGAGGCGTTCAAGACTAAGCAGGCGACAGTCCGAAATAGCGGCGTGGGAAGCGCTGTGGTCAATGTGAGTCAGCAGTTGGACACTCATCTGTCCGGTGTGGGGTCAATAGAGTACGTCGGCTCTCCCCAAGTCCGGAAATCTGGGCGGGGCTTGGGAACTGTCAAGAAACGGTAGCTTCTGTCAAAGCAAGTCTCACTCTGAAGCTGAGGCAATTCAAATAGTGAAATTATCATAACTCCCATCATTCATCGCCGCAAACAAAATCGGCTACCCAAGTTGTCAATTGTGAGTGCGATGCTCTTTCAGAGAGGCTACGCCAACATTTTTTGGGGAAGTCCTAAAAACATGGCAACACTGCCACCCTTCTGAAACAGTTTGAGAATCGGATTGCTCTCATCTATCAAATCGAACCGTTCAGCCTCACATACTATCTTGGAAGAATTCTATGCTTCAAATTCATCTTCACCAGTGGGCAAATCATCACTCCATCCCCTCGTTTGTTGGTCTTATCTATCTCCTTTCTTGGGGAATATGGCTGCCAACCTCGTCGGCGACAGCGACAATACCAACGCCAACACCTCAGCTTGAAACCACTACCGTAGCTACATCTGCGACGAGTCCAGCCCCACCTTCTGCAACTGCCGCCTCAGCTTTTCCAGCAGATCAGGACATCATCTCCAAAGCTGACCTATACCTGGACAAACTGACTAAAGAGAGGCTCTTTAGCGGGTCAGTGCTGATTGCGCGAAACGGCAAAGTTCTGGTCAGAAAGGGGTATGGCGAGGCAGACCGCGAAAAGCATCTGGTGAACACGGCGCAAACAAAATTTCGGATTGGCTCACTGACGAAGCAGTTCACGGCGATGGCAATCCTGATCTTACAGACACAGGGCAAACTCAATGTTCACGATCGCATCTGCACTTACCTTTCAGAATGCCCTGCCACATGGCAAAAGATCACCCTTCATCATCTCTTGACCCATACCTCTGGTATCCCAGATTTTACCCGGTTCCCAGACTTCCAGACCACCCAAGGATCGCCGTCGTCTCCTACTCAAACGATCGCACGGTTCAAAGACAAACCGTTGGATTTCCAGCCAGGTGAAAAGTTTAGCTACAGCAACTCCGGTTATGTTGTGCTAGGTGCCATCATCGAGTGGGCATCCGGCGCGACCTATGAAGCGTTCCTCAGAGACAATATTTTTGTCCCGTTGCAGATGGTCAATTCGGGCTACGACCACCACCACAACAATCTTGCTGTCGGCTATCGTGACCAGACGATCGTTCCGGCTAATTACATCGATATGTCTATCCCCTACGCTGCTGGCGGATTGTATTCCACTGTGGAAGACTTCTACCGTTGGGATCAGGCGTTGTACACCGACAAACTGATTCCTAAAAACTTGCAAGACATCCTGTTCACTCCTTTTGCCCTGATGCCTAACGGCGGCGGATTCGGCTATGGCTATGGTTGGGTCATCGGCAAGGAAGGCGATCGTTCAATAGTCAGTCACGAAGGAGGGGTTAGTGGCTTTCATAGTGTCATTGCTCGCTACCCCAACGACAAGACCGTCATCATCATCTTGGGCAATCGGCAAGATATGGATCTGTCTGAAATGCATACACAGATCGCAAAGATAGTCTTTGGGGAGAAGTAAGCCAGACTCGTAGATGCGTTCATGGAACAAGGTTTTGGTTGGTAATCCGAAGGCTTAGGCAGATGGTAAAGGAAAATAGGCAGATTTTATGCGGTAATGATGGACTCGTGTATTTTTGACTACGTTCGGCACCCTATTCAATCAACTCATCCAGAAAATAGAACAACCACCTATCACAGTAATGCCAGAAGTTAAAGTTGTTCACATTAATCTCTCTACGCAAAGGTAATCAAATGACATTCATCCGATCGTGGCGATTCATAACACTGATGCTGGCTTCGTTTAGCCTCAGTCTGTCTATGGCACATTTGCTAGAGTTGCCGCAAAGAATGCAGTTTGACCAGCAACTCTGGGTGAGAGTGACGGTTGTTGAAAATGTTTATAAGTTATTTGGCACAGTTGGCGCAGCTTTTGAAATCACCTCGGTTCTGACAGCAATTATATTGGCATTTATAGTTCGCGATCGGGGTTCAACTTTTTACTGGACAATGGGCGGAGCAATTTTCTTGGTGCTGGCACTTGTGAGTTGGGTCATGTTTGTCGCGCCAATGAACGCTGAATTTTCCAAATGGTTGACTAACCCCATTCCAGTAGATTGGACGCGGTATCGCCATCAATGGGAGTATGCACATGCGGTAAATGCTTTTATCAAAATTATGGGGCTAAGTTTACTCGTGATCTCTGTGCTGGTAGAAACGCCGAAAAAGAGAGCGATCGATTCTGAGCAGGCGTGAGGCTCGTCTAGAGAGACATAACGGATGGGGCTGCCTATTTTTTATATTTTATAGGAAAAGAGATTATGGTTTCTTCGTCCGATCTCAAGACCGTGGCTGGTTTACCCGATAATGGTTTGCCGTCTGAAACCGCGATCGCGCGGCTCAAAGAAGAAGGCTATAACGAACTGCCCTCGGCTCAATCTCGGAGTCTTTGGTCGATCGCTTGGGGCATGGTTCAAGATCCGATCTTCCTCTTGTTGGTCGGGGGCAGCATCGTCTATTGGATTTTAGGCGACCTACAGGAAGCCCTGATCTTGCTAGGTTTCGTCATATTCCTGATGGGGATTAGCCTCTACCAGGAAGGCAAGACCGAACATGCCCTAGAAGCCTTGCGCGATCTTTCCAGTCCTCGTGCTTTGGTGATTCGGGACGGAGAGCGAAAACGAATTGCTGGGCGAGAAGTCGTTCGGGAAGATATCTTAGTGCTGGCAGAAGGCGATCGCGTGCCTGCGGATGCGATCATGCTGTCTTGTACCAACCTTTCAACCGATGAATCGTTATTGACCGGGGAATCGCTACCCGTTCGCAAAATTGCCGCTGAGGGCAGGGTAAAGATGGCGCGTCCGGGTGGTGATGAGCTGCCATTTGTCTACTCTGGGACATTGGTCGTTCAGGGGCAAGGAATTGCTCAAGTGCAAGCGATCGGCGCTCAAACAGAGATGGGCAAGATTGGCAATGCCTTACAAAAAATGAAGCCCGAATCAACCCCCTTACAGCAAGAAATGACTCGGTTGGTGAGCCGTTTGTTTGGGATCGCGTTAGCGTTGTGTGTCGCGATCGTGATCATTTATGGATTCACCACAGGCGATTGGCTCAAAGGAATTCTCGCGGGCATCACCTTGGCGATGGCAATTTTGCCAAATGAATTTCCGGTCGTCGTGACGCTCTTCCTGGCGTTGGGAGCTTGGCGCATTTCTCGAAACCATGTCTTGGCTCGTCGCGCCTCAGCCGTTGAAACTTTGGGTTCTGCAACTGTTCTCTGTGTCGATAAAACTGGGACGCTGACCCTGAATCAGATGGCGGTACAGCAGCTATTCCCTCATAGCTCAGAAAATACTCAGCCTTATGATTTGAGTCTGCATTTACAAGATCCGCTCCCTGAAGCTGTACATGAACTCGTAGAGTATTGTATTCTGGCGAGTCAGAGAGATCCGTTTGATCCAATGGAGAAGGCGTTTAAGCAATTGGGCGATCGCTATCTTGCGAATACCGAACATTTGCACAAAGATTGGAAGCTGTTACGAGAATATCCGCTCTCACCGCATCTCCTGGCAATGTCTCACGTTTGGCAATCTGCCGATGGCAAGCAGTATGAAGTTGCTGCAAAAGGCGCACCAGAAGCGATCGCAGATCTCTGCCATTTCACGCTTCAACAACAGCAAGCTGTAACGGCGCAAGTCAGCAAAATGGCATCTCAAGGATTGCGGGTGTTGGGCGTTGCTAAAGCGTCTCTTCTGGGTGCGCCGCCGCCATTTTTGCCGCCTCATCCGTCACTCAAACCTGATCATTTACCCGATCAACAACATGACTTTTCCTTTCAATTTATAGGATTAGTCGGACTGTCTGATCCCGTGCGTCCAACTGTTGCAGCAGCGATTCAAGAATGTTATGCCGCTGGTGTTCGAGTCGTGATGATTACAGGTGATTATCCAGAGACGGCTCAAACGATCGCTCGACAGATTGGATTGCTGCAAATGGGAGCCATTCTAACTGGAGCAGAATTAGATCAGATGAGTGACGCTGACCTCCAGCAGCGCATTCAAAGTACGAACATCTTTGCACGAGCCGTCCCCGAACAGAAATTGCGATTAGTCAATGCTTTGAAAGCCAAAGGTGAAGTCGTTGCGATGACGGGAGATGGCGTGAACGATGCCCCGGCGCTCAAATCTGCCCAAATCGGGATTGCGATGGGGCAACACGGCACAGATGTTGCTCGTGAGTCTGCGGCGTTGGTGTTGTTGGATGATGACTTTTCGTCGATCGTACAGGCAGTCAAACTGGGACGGCGAATTTTTGATAATCTCCGCAAAGCAATGGCATATCTTGTAGCGGTTCACATTCCGATCGCTGGGATGTCTTTGATTCCAGTCTTATTTAAGTTGCCGTTAGTATTGCTTCCGATTCACATTGCATTTCTCCATTTGATCATTGATCCTGCCTGTTCGATCGTGTTAGAAGCCGAACCCGCAGAACCCAATGTGATGAAGCGTCCGCCCCGCAACCCCAAGGAGCCATTGTTTGGTCGAAAAACGATCCGTCTCGCACTTCTGCAAGGACTGGGGAGTTTGGCGATCGTGCTTGTGATTTTTGGGATTGCAGTCTATCGCAAACAAGGCGAACTCGATGCTCGTGCCTTGACGTTTACCACATTGATTTTGGCAAATTTAGGATTAATTTTGAGCGAACGTTCCTCATCGCGCCTCAGCCTCAAGGTCTTGCGATCTCCTAACGCGGCGCTTTGGTGGGTAGTTGGGGGAGGACTTGTTTTTTTGGCACTTGTACTTTACGTTCCGTTCTTACGTCAGTTGTTCAGTTTCTCTTTTCTACATCCGATCGATCTCACGATCTGTCTAGCAGGTGCAGCGATTAGCTTACTTTGGTTTGAGTATCTCAAAACTCTGAATCGTCCCAAACAGAATTGAACAGCTAGGTTCCATTTAAAGCAGAGCAAGTCATTTGCTGGGGACGCGGACTGACTTTATAGTGCTATGGCACGGATGAACAGCTTACCAATTTTAGAATCGGATCGCGGACGTGTCGGTGCTAAAAAAAGTAGTGAAGGTGTTACATGAAGAACTCTACAACCAATGATCAAGCAACCCCTCCCACTGTCGATAAAAGGGTTACCGAAAACATTACCTAAACTGCGAAATTTCTATTCGATCAGCCAGTGGGTCGAACCCGGTGGTAGCCTGCCAGTGGTGGCAATGTCGGGACGCAATATTATTCAGCAAATCTGTCGGGAAGACAAGCAGACTTTTCGGGCAATGACACCTTGAAAATAGGAAGGTAATGTGGAAAATAAAACCAAATTGATGCTGATTAAAGTCATTCACACTTTAATATGGGTATTCTTTAATTTCGTGATTTTCTATATGCTATATGCCGCGATCGCCAATAAACTCGATCACTGGCTCTGGATTGGTTACGGATTTGTATTTCTGGAAGGACTAATTCTTCTAACTTTTAACTCCCACTGTCCATTAAATCTACTTGCCCGAAAATACTCAAACTCCACAAAGGACAATTTTGATATTTATCTTCCAAGTTGGCTAGCTAAGTATACGAAGCTAATCTACACCACTATTTTCGCGATCGTTTTCATCATCACAATCTATCAAGTTCTAAATCAACAAAAATAGGTCAGTATCATGTGGATTAAGTGGATTGCAATTATTGGTGTTTTAATCATAGTCAGCTTTGGAATTGCTGCCATTTATGGTAGCTACCGCTGGCAGTCAGATACCGATCGCTTACGAGCCAAATTAACAAATGGACAGCGAACCATTGAACCCAAAATCTATGACCAAAAAGAGATCGAAGGCTTACCAGATCCCGTACAGCGATTCTTTCGGACAGTACTCAAGGATGGACAAGCGATCGTGGCTATGGTCAATCTCTCTCAGCAGGGACAGTTCAATCTGAGCGAAACTGAGAACCAGTGGAGTCCGTTTACTGCCACTCAACTTGTAACGACTCAACGGCTAGGTTTTGACTGGGATGCACGTATTCAGATGGCTCCAGGACTGAACGCCTTTGTCCATGATACCTATCTGTTAGGAGAAGGCAGCTTACACGCATCATTACTCGGTCTTTTCACCGTTGCAAAAATACCCAGTACGCCTGAAGCGAACCAAGGTGAATTATTGCGGTTCTTTGCTGAAGCTACTTGGTATCCCACTGCCCTATTACCCAGTCAGGGTGTGCGCTGGGAAGCGATCGATGACATCTCGGCTCGCGCTACTTTGACGGATGGTGCAACAACTGTCTCCCTCGTGTTTCAGTTTAATGCTGAAGGGGCGATCGCTACCATGCGGGCTGAGGCTCGTTATCGTGACAAGCTGACTGCTATGCCTTGGAGCGGTCGATTCTGGGAATATTCAGTTCGTGATGGGATGCTTATTCCCCTAGAAGGCGAGGTGGGATGGGAGTATCCAGAAGGCACTCGGCTCTACTTTAAAGGAAGAACTACAGAGATTAACTATGAGTTCGCGCTGTAGCAAGATCTTTGGATTTCAACCATTGCCGTTGAGCTTTGTGCTGGTGTTAGGGGCGATCGTTGCCCTCTATGTCATCCCAGCCGAAAATGTGAAGCGAGTGTTTTACAACCGCGTAAAGTTCTAACTGAATCTGCAATAATGTGGCAATCCGATTTGAAACACCTATGTTCTCTAAAATCAGTCTAAGCCTCATTTTTCTCGGCTCATTGAATTGTGGAACAATCAGCGGCTCTTTGGCTCAAGCTGCACCCACAACCGCTACACCAGCCGCCAAGCCTAGTAATGTGCCTCCAGAAGCGGTGCTGAACAAATTTTACGGCTATTTGCAGCAATATAACCTGTGGCTAGGAGACGATCGCGGGGCTTGTTCTTATGAAATTGATCCAACGGGTGTCAAAAAAGACGGCACCGATCGCTTCTTTCTAGCCAAGATTTCTCGGGGTCGAGAAGGGACTGCCTGTCGAGGAGTGCTGGCATTTCAGATCATGCAGGTGGATTGCAAGACCAAAACTCTCTATCGGTTTGTGCGCGAACAGAAAGACGATATGCGGGTTGCGGGTTGGGAGCGTTATGAAACAACACTCAGTAATGGCACATCCAAAAATAAATCGGCTGAAGCTGTCAAGGCGATCTGTGCGCTGTAGCAATTTTTTATAACTCTGAGAAGCGAATCATGACACTTTTGATCACAGCAAGGATTGCTTGTAGCTTCTTGAGATTTGTCGTACTATTCTGGAAACTCCTTCCAACCTAGATAAAAGTTGCTTTTGGTGTGATGACTAATCCTGAATCTGTCAATTCTGATTCTGAAATTGACCCAGGCACCCCTCCGCCAACTTCTCAAGAAACCATCTTAGAACCAGAACTTCGCCCGTGGGATGTAGGCGAGGCGGTTGCAGTGCTGCAAGAGTTGCTCAACGCTCACGGATTTAGGCTCAGGGTAGACGGGGCCTTTAACAGCCGCACAGAAGAAGCGGTTAGAGCATATCAAATTGAACATCGGCTGAGGTTGGATTGCACTGTCGATGCCAAAACCTGGGCAATGTTAAAGAGTACTGTTCAACCGGGTACGCGTTTGCTGAGATCAGGTTTAAACGGTGCAGATGTTTATGAACTGCAAGGGTTACTCAATGTCAATGGCTACCGCGTTCAGCGCAACAGCGTTTTTGACGAGGAGACGCGAAAGGGCGTGATTGCGTTTCAACAAAAGCACAAGCTGAGAGCAGATGGCAAAGTCGGCACCATTACTTGGAATTTGCTGCGAGGAAAGCCCCTGCCACCACCGCCTAAACAAACCAACTGGATTTAAAGATTATCGATCGCATTTATGTAACCCATCATTAGACGATCGTAAGGCGGTTATCAATGGGGTTTAACAGAATCTTTTATAACGTCAGTTCGACGAGCTTTTTCACTTCGTTCTCAGCGGCTTCTGCCCCCTAAATCCCCCATTCTGGGGGACTTTGAAACCGGGAATCTTGGCTCAAAGTTCCCCATTGATGGAGGATTTAGGGAGCAGCCCGGATTTGCAACCACAGCGAAAAGCTTCATCGAATTCAGGTTTTTATAGATCGAACGATCGCGAGAGGACACGGCAGTGCCATATCCCTACGGGTCAATCAAACTGGTACGACATTCAATTATTTGTCGATAAACACCCACGCCTCATTCCAATCGTCGGGGATGCCTTGCTCTAGTAAAGATTCCACTCGCTCTAGATAGAGTTTTGCGGTCTTGTCGGCAGGGTGAACGGCTAACACTTGCTCAAAACAAAGCTTGGCATCGCCGATCGCTCGATCGCGATAACAATTAACGCCTCGATCAAAATCAGGTTGAGTTTGCAGTTTGAGCGATCGCACTTCTTCAACTTCAGCGTCTAAGACTTCGTAGACTGAGATCGCTTCATTTCGTCCTTTGACGATCGCGCGATCTAAAAAGCGTATCTGATAGCGATCAGGGTTGCTGAGATGCTCTAGGGTTTGACCCGAAATGATCATGGCAACGCCATAAAACTTGGTCAATCCTTCTAACCGCGAGGTCAAATTGACATTATCTGAAAACGCATCGCCCTGAATACGGTTTGCTTCGCCGACCATGCCTAACATCATCTGCCCGACGTGAATGCCAATGCCCACCTGCACGGGCAAATTGCCCCTCGCTTGGCGCTGCTGATTATATTCTTGCACCCGCTTTTGTTTGGCAACCCCCGCCGCCACCGCATCATCTGCCCCATCGGGAAACACCGCCATCATGCCGTCTCCCAAAAATTTGACGATGATGCCATAGTGATTGCGAATCTCTGGACTGACGCGCTTGAGATAGGCGTTCACAAAATCAAAGTTTTCGCGCGGGGTCATCGTTTCTGACATCGTGGTAAACGATCGGATGTCGCTAAACATCACTGCCATCACTTTGCTGACATAATCGCCCAACTGCACCTCGGTCACGCTGTCTTTGCGAAGAAACTTGAGATATTCACCTGGAAAAAATCGCGCAAAGGAATCATTTAATCGCTGCAATTCCTGTTCGCGATTTTTCACCGTCTTCACCATTTGAGTAAAGACCCGTGCCAGTTGTCCCAATTCGTCACTGCGATCGACAACATCACTCAAACTCTCAGACTCAAAGGTGTCTTGCTCGACCGTCACGGCAGCATGGGTCAATTTATCAACCTGTTGAATGTAGAGTGCCTGTCGCTGGTTTTCGTCGCGCAGCATCGCTTCGGCTTCTTGGCGCTTGAGCAGATTGGTGTAGGCTCTAGAGTGATAGCGAATGCGGGCGAGCAGCTCAACGCGATCGGGCAGCTTGACGAGATAGTCGTTTGCGCCCAGTTCAAACGCCTGGGCTTTGATCACAGGCTCTTCTTTGCTCGACAGCACGATTAGCGGAATCTGATAGGTGGGGGCATCGTGCGATCGTAAAAAGCGCACCAACAGCAGCCCATCCATTTGTGGCATTACCAGATCTTGCAAAATCACCGTGGGCTGGCACTCTCTAGCAATCTTGAGCGCTTGCGTCGGGTCACTGCAATAGTGAAAGGTGATATCCGGTTCAGTCTCCAGCATTCGCCGCACGGCTTCTGCGATCATCGATTGATCGTCAATCAGCAACACCGTGATCGAATCGTCCATGCCAAAAAACACCAGAGAACATTAAGGAACGTAGACACAAATTGCTTTAAGTTCAGATTGCTGGGGATTTGCCCCCTAAATCCCCCATTCTGGGGGACTTTGACCCAAAACTTTCAGTTTCAAAGTTCCCCAATTTTGGGGGATTTAGGGGGCAGAAGCCGCTCACAAGTTTTACAGACCCTTTAATCCATGATCCTAACGCCTAACCGTAGTCCGGTGCGTCAGTGTTGCCGCGATCGCTTCCGGGTTCAACACTTCAACCGCCGCGTTTAATTCAGCCGCCGCTTTGGGCATCCCATACACCGCGCAGCTTTCTTGATCTTGCGCGATCGTGTGCCAGCCCGCATCTCTCAGCAATCGCAGCCCTTCAGCCCCATCTCGCCCCATTCCAGTTAGCAAAACCGCCGTGCCTTGAGCCGCCCAATAGTGAGCCACACTTTTAAAAAATACATCGATCGACGGACGGTAAGGATAGTCGATCGGCTCTCTGACATAGTTGAGCGTCTGATTGGATTGCAGACAGAGATGATCGTTGGTGCAGGCAATTAAAACAACGCCTTTTTGGGGACGATCGCCTACCGCAGCTTTTTTGACGGTGAGGGGAGTTAGCTGATTGAGCCAGTCAACCATACCTCCAGCAAACTGAGCATCGACGTGCTGAACAATGACGATCGCGGCTTCAAAATCAGCAGGCAGCCGAGAAAGAATAGTCGAAAGGGCCTTGGGCCCGCCTGTTGAGGAACCGATCGCGATCAGGGGAAATAATGGACACGATTGCAGAGGAAGGGGAGGTCGCAGGGGAGTGGATAGAGGCGGATTGGGCTTGCCAGTGAGCTTAGAAATCATCGCAATCTTTCCGAGCAGGGCTAGGGCGGCTCCGGGCGTGCCTTGGTTGCCTAAAACAGGCGTGTTGACGGCATCGAGTGCGCCATAGCCCATCGCTTCAAACACTTTTGCAGAATTTTGCTCGATACTCACTGTCACAATCAAAATGGCACAGGGAGAGCGTTTCATAATCTGCCGAGTTGCCTCAACCCCATCCATCACAGGCATGATCAGATCCATTAAGATCAGGTCGGGCGTGTCTTTAGCGCATTTGGCAACCGCTTCTGCCCCATCTTTGGCGATCCAGACAATTTGGTGTTCGGCGATCGTCAACACGACTCGTCGAAGCGCTTCGATCGCGATAAACATATCGTTGACGATTGCGATTCTCATAGTCACTCACCGATCAAATCCATGACTGCCCGAATCAGCGTATCGTCATGAAAACTGCTTTTGGTTAGATAATAGTCTGCGCCTGCTTCTAATCCTTGCATACGATCGTCTTCTCGATCGCGATAAGACACCACAATTACCGGAATCGCACCCAGTCGGGGATGTCCTTTAATCGCTTTAATCAGTTCAATTCCGTTCATTCGTGGCATATCAATATCGCTGATTACCAAATCATAAGGAGACGATCGTACCGCATTCCAGCCTTCCATTCCATCGACTGCCACATCAACGAGATAGCCGCGATTTTGCAGCAGCTTCCGCTCCATTTCTCGAACTGTGATCGAGTCGTCTACTACCAGCACTCGCCTTGGCTCTTTGTGATGGGCAGATCCATTTAAGGTCAGGTCAGAATTCTCTTCGATGTGACTGATTTTGGCGATCGTACTCTCGTTGAGTAGGGTATTAGTGGATCGGACGAGATCAGACACATCGACAATCAGCACCAGCGATCCGTCTCCCATCAGGGCGGCTGCACTGATATCTTGCACTTTACCTAACCGAGCATCGAGCGGACGCACGACCAGTTCTCGTTCTCCAAGGCAGCGATCGACCACTAGCCCATAGGTGTTTGCCTGATCGCTAATTACCACGACCCAAAGCGGATCAGACAATGACGGAGGCGGTGGCAAATCGAGCACTTGATGGACTGGAATCAGACCAATGTTTTTTTGATCAAGTGTGAAATATTGACGCGTTTCGACCACTGAAATCTCGGCAGGCTTAACCGCTACAATTTGATCGATTCGAGCCAGAGGAAACGCATAGGTTTCGCCAGACACTTCGACGAGCAAAGTCCGCACGACGGAGAGCGTTAAGGGAAGCTGAAAGTAAAAACTGATGCCTTTTCCAGGCTGTGAAGTTGCCCGCACCGTGCCGCCTACTTCTTGCGCCATGTTCTTGGCAATGTCTAAACCCACGCCTCGACCAGAGAGTTCGGTGACTTGCTTTGACATTGAGAAGCCGGGTAGAAACAAAAACTCCATCAGTTCAGCGTCGGTAAGCTGGGTGGCAACGTCGGGTGTGACTAATTTTTTATCAACAATTTGTTGACGCAGCAGCATCGGCGCAATGCCTTTGCCATCATCGGCGATCGTAATCGCTAACATTCCGCCTCGGTGCATCGCCTCTAATCGAATTGTTCCTTCGGCGAGTTTGCCTGCTGCGACGCGATCTTCTGGCAGTTCTATGCCGTGATCCACTGCGTTTCGCAAAATGTGCGTGAGCGGGGCCTCTAGCTTTTTGAGAATGTCGCGATCGACCGAGGTGGATTTTCCAACAATCTCTAACTTGACTTGCTTGTTAGTGGTGCGGGCAAGATCTCGCACCATGCGCGGAAACCCTGGCATCCCATCCATAAACGGCCGCATATTTGAGGTGATCACTTCTCGATAGAGCCGATCGGAGAGATTTGTCGATCGCCGAATAAATTCTTCGAGTTCGATCAAGCGATCGTTGAGTAGTTTTCGGCATTCTTGATCCTGTTTGCGGGTCGCGTCGAGTAGCGTTTTAGCCGTTTGATCGATAGGATTCGCCAGAGCGTTTTGCTGCAACTGCTCTAGGTATTTAGAAAGCTTTAGCTGCTGAGATTTAAGCGCCCCAAGTGCATCTGCAAACGGCGGCAGCCAATTTGCCTCGATCAGCGATTCGCCCGCGAGTCCCATCATGCGGTTGAGATTGTCGGCGCTGACTCGCACGACGCGATCCTGAATCGTTGATGATTCAGTAGGGCTTGATTCTATCGGAGAGACACTGACTTCGGGAGTTGTCGTTTTCGGTACATCAGTAGCGTCTGAAGTCGGGGCGGCAGGCGTGGGCGCGATCGGTGCTTGTGGAATCACATTCGCCTCTAAAGGTTGAATGACAGCCGATGTCTCTGGGTTGCGAATCGCCTCGATCGTCGATCGCACCGATGCAAAGTCCAAGTCATGTTTTGTGAGCCAAGCGGGTAAATCGGCATCACTCACCTGACCGAGATTTTGCAGCAAATCAACGCCTCGCAGCAGCACATCAACGCGATCGCCATCGAGTCTAATCGTCTGACTTTGAGCCGCAACAAAGCAGTCTTCCATCGCGTGAGCAAGGTGAACTGCGGCATCTAAACCCACAATGCGAGCGGCCCCTTTGATCGAGTGAGCGGCTCGCATCAAGGCTTCTAATTCTTGAGCCGATCGGGGCTGAGTCTCTAACGCTAAAAGACCATTATTTAAGAGGGTCGCCTGTGCCTCAACTTCTAGCCGAAACAAATCCATCATCGAGCTATCTAACAGCAGAGATGGCGGATTGGGTTGGGGGTCATTGGGTGGTTTTAAGTCGGGCGTTTCGGGAGGGTTTGCCCTGATCTCTTTTGGGATAGTGTCGTGTACGCGGGAGTCTTTCGATCCGTCATTGCCGAGATCTTCGCCCCCTAAATCCCCCAAAATTGGGGGACTTTGAACTTTGGTTTCCCTGGGGGGGCTAGGAGGGCGAACCTGATGATCAGAGCTAGATTCGATGACTTCTGTGTGCCCCGTCCTTTGCTGGATGGGAGGAGGCATAGACTCTCCGTTACCTCCCACGATCGCCGTTTGCGTCTGGGCCAAATCTTCGGCGTGATCTGATAGCCAACGATCGATTTCTTCAGTCGCATCACTCATTTCTACTAGCAGATCTCCTGCGTGGAGGAGTTGCTCAATCAGCACATCGGACAAAGCAATCGAGTTAGCTTGCATCGCCATTAATCTGACTCGCATCGTTTCAGATAGCGTGGCGACGGCTGCGATTTCAACCAGTTGGGCCGAGCCAGTAATTGCATGGAGCGATCGAATTGCCGTATCCAATTCGCCACCTAACGAGGGCTGCTGCTTTAAAATCGACAGGCTTTGCTTGAGAGATTTGACCTGAGTCTCTACTTCTTGACGAAATAGATCCAGCATGGAGTAATCGCTCATAGGGTCTCCACGGCTCATCACAATAGGCTGCGCTCAAGTGTGTAAAACAACAGGTCAGCATCCAGATAATTCACCTTTTTGGTCTGCCAGTCAATAATCCCTTGGGTGTATGCCTGACTTGCTTGAGACACAACAACAGGCACTTCTTTTAACTCACTTGCCTGGACGCGATGAATGCGATGCACTTCATCGACTGGAAACACCCACTTGCGATCGTCGTGCCCCACTACTAACAGTCGATTGAGAGACGAAGAATCTGTCACCGATTTTAAGCCGAGAAACTGACTCAACGATATTGTCATCAAAATCTCGCCCCGAATGTTAATCAGCCCCAAAAACACGTCGTTGCTGCGATGAGGCAATCGGTGAATTGCACCAGGATGGGTGACTTCGTGGAGTACGCTCACGGGTAGGGCAAACTGTTCGTCTCCGAGACGAAACAGAATCACAGACAGCGGATCTGCTGACCCTTTTAAGACAGGGCGATCGTCCGAAGGATTGATCACTTCGTTTGCGGGTGTGGCGATCGCGGCCATCCACTCGTTGAGATAATCAAGCGGAATATCTCGCTCTAACAAACTGCGCCCTGCCGTCGAATAAACGGGACAGTTGCGGCAGTGAGTCACCGTTTCTAGCTGACTGCATGAGCGATCGCCCCAAACGCCGATTTGATTCCAGCAGTCGTTCATGAGCATGATCTGTCACACCTTGAATTGAGAGATTTCTCGCTGCAAGCCCTGGGCAGCGTCATCTAATTGAGTCAGGGCGTTGTTGGTTTCCTGGATTGATTGCACCGTTTGATAAGAGGCATCGCTGAGTTGTCCGATCGCCAAACTAATCTGCTCTGCCCCTCGATATTGTTCATCCATGCGTTGGCTGACAGCTCCAAACTGAGGCGTTAATCCTTGCACGTTTTGAATAAATCCAGCAATTTGCTGACTAATATCGCCGACATCATTCACATATTGTCCGACTTCTTTGCTAAATTTATCGACCTCCATCACGCCCGTAGACACCGATGATTGCATTTCTTTGACCATTTGTTCAATTTCGAGGGTGGCAACGGCTGACTGATCGGCAAGGCGACGAATTTCTCGGGCCACGACTGCAAACCCGGCTCCATATTCTCCGGCTTTTTCGGCTTCGATCGCCGCATTCAAAGACAACAAATTCGCTTGATCGGCAACTTTTGTAATCGTGGTCACGACTGTATTAATATTATTCGCTTTCTCATCCACCACAGTTAGCTTTGCTGAAATCGCGTTTGTCGCCAGCACTAAGTTTTGCATTGCTGATTGCATTTTATTCAGATTGGTTTGGCTATTAGAGGCCGCTTCGGTCGTGGTGTGAGCCGTTGCCGCTACGCCATCCATTGATTTTGCCAACTCGCCTGCCGTTGATGCAATTTGTCGAGACGTAGCATTCACTTCGTGCATTGAGGCAACTTGCTCATTGACTGTGGCTTCAAGCTGTCTCCCTGCCGCCGCGATCTGAGTGGTAGACGTGCTGATCTGAATGCCAGATTTTTGGGCTTGGGTGATTAAAGCACTCAAACTTTTGGTCATATTTTGAAACGCCGTCATCAGTTTTTCGATTTCGGTGTTATTTCTGGTGCATTCGAGTGATTGGGTCAGATCTCCATCGGCGACCTTTTGCGCCACTGCTGAAACTCGGTTAAGCGGACGGGTAATCTGACGATTTAGAATCACGCCAATTAAAGCCAGGAGCAAAATCCCTAATGGCATTCCATAGAGAACGCTATTGAGGGTGCGGCGGGCAGAGTTTTCGGCGATCTGCGATCGGGTCCGCAATAAATCGCGCTCTCCAGCTTTCATCCGCGATACAGTGTCGCGAATCTGATCCATCAACCGCTTGCCCTCACCATCTTGAACCACTTTTAGTGCGGCATCAGATTTGTTGGCTTGTTTAAGACGAATGGTGTTGTCAAGCTCGGCTAGCTTTTGGCCGACGAGAGAATCTAGGGTCTGAACATAACTCTGTTGACCTGGATTATCTTGGACTAAACGCTTGAATTCATCAAGTCTTGCTCTAAGCGCAGTTCGCGCTTGATTGTAGGGCCTGAGATAGCGATTGTCGCTAGTCAGCAAATAGCCTCGTTGCCCCGTTTCTGCATCTTTAACCAACGAAAGAATGTCTTCTACCTGACTTAACACCTGATAGGTTTGCTTTTCTTGACGAGCGGTTGAAATGACTTGCTCTGTCCCTCGATAAGAAATGATGCCGATCGTGGTAAAGATCGCTAACCCCAGTGCAAAGCCCGTAGCAATTTTAGTACTAATTTTCCAGCGATTTAACATATTCAAACAGCCCACCAAGACCCATTTCTAGAGTAGCGTAGCGACGTTCCTATCAGCCGTCTGATAATTCCATTCCTCGTCAAATCAGTAGTCTGGATAGTTTTTGAACGGTTTCACGAGCTTTCAGGGCTTGCAGCTTCAGGAGTGCAACGTTTGGCTAATTGATTGCATTAGGGCTTATTCAACTGATGATTCCTTCGACTATCCCGATCGCATAAAGCCAACATCCTGATTTTGCACGGTTGCTTTGAGAATTAACGCTTTGACACCGGGGACGATCGACAGCAATAGCAATAGGGATTATGCCAGAGCTTAGTTGAAAATTAGCTGCTCGACTGAAGCCTTTGGAATTTGTCTTTGATTTTTTGAAAATCTCTCAGTTTTCTCTCTAATCTCCTAGTTTGATCCTGGCAGTCTCTTAGATAGCTTTTAGTATCTACCTGACTGTCTTTTGTTTCGGAAGAGTTTTTGTTCGTGATATCCAAGGAAGATTTAAGGCTCTGATCAAACACGTCAATTTCTTCTTTTAACTGGGATTCTAATCTTTGAGTTATCCTCTCAACAAAGCGATTTTTGACTACCTTGTAATAGTAATTCTTTAAGTCTTGTCTAATTTTCTCTGCTGACTTATGGATGTCAAAGTCTCTATTTTTTTGATAATCTTTGTATAATTTATATGTCAACCAAGCAATAAAACCAAAGACAAAAATAGACAAAAAGAAAGAGCTAGAGATCTGTTTGTTGATGATTCTGATAATAATGGTTCTGCTGAAACCGAGAAAGCTGAAGAGAAATAGAATACCCATGACTTGAAAAACAGAACCTCTAATTTTCTTGATAAAATAAATCCAAGCTGGCTCTGCCTGATATTCAATTCTGACAGGTATTCTTCTTAGAGAAGCTTGAAAAACTCCTTCAACCTCAAGTCTGGGCCTAATTTTCGCAGTGCAGTTTTTGTTGCTGTTTGCACAGGCTGTTTTCAGCAGTCTATTTGAGCTTCTGACTAAGCTTTCCAAACCGCCGTTACCATATTCCTTACGAATCTTTCTCCATTCTTCATCAGCCCATTTGAACAGTTCATTTTCACAAAATTGGACAATGAAGTCATTCACGTTTGACTCAAACCCTTTAGCTTTTAGTTCTAAATATTTCTTACCTTCTTGCTTAAATACTTGCGCTTCTAGGTCATCCACAAGTTCCTGAATTTTCTGTAGAATACTGTCTGATAATGAATCATCTAGTAAATCTTGTTTTGCTTGGCTGACTGAAGAATTGATCGCTTTTAACAAGTCCATCTTTTGCTCATTAATTGCTTTTAACAGTAAGGATACGGCTTCAATACTTTTTCTATTTCCGGGTGATTGTTGAGCTTCAATTTCCTCAATCTCTTGTTTGAGTTTTTCTTTTTTTTTGAGAAGAATCTGATTAACTTCAGTAATGATTAAGTTGATTTGAAATAAGATGCGTTGAAGCTTAAAACTGCCTTGCTTTTCACTGATGAAAGTCAACTGCTGATTTAGATCCGCCAAACTTATAGGAGAATCCTCTTGTTGAGTAATCTGAAAAACCTCGATCGAGCCATGCACCAAAGTGATCGAAAACACCTCAAGTCTAGTATTAGCACTGGCTAAATCTAACAATTTTTCTGCTTCTAAACTTTCACGTTTAGAATCTGCAACGAGAAATAGAACATCGCAGTTTACTAATCTTCTATAGGGGTTATGGTCAGCCTCTGTCGAAACTTTATTTGAGATAGACGGACACGCAAATATAAGTTGGGGACTCTTGGAGCTTAGAAGTTTGTCCCCTAAGACTAGACGATCGCCAGATTTTAGAATGCGACTACCAACAAGCGGTTCACCATTAATATAGGTGCCGTTCTTACACTCAGCACAATTTTGGACTTGCCACTGATCGGGAGAAACTTGATCGTTTGTTGAGTAACCATGCACCTCCAGATGCCGCCCACTCACACAAGTGTAGTGATCGGGAATGTAGATATCACACTCAGGTTTACGTCCAATCACCGCTTCTTTTAATGAAAGCGTGTAACGAGTCTGTCTAACCTCGTCTTCTAGTGGTTGCAGCACCAAAAAGGCTGGATGCACAGACTTCTGTTCTTGTAACGATCGATTTGGCAATTCCTGAAACCGAAACTGATACTTCTGCTCTAGATCTTGGTTAGGGTTTAGGAGATGATAAAACGAGTTTGCTAAGTCTCGATCGCCACTCAAAAGATGGACAACTAGCTTTTCTGAACCTAAATCATGGACAATTTGATCTAAATCTTGACTAATCTGTTGAAAGAACTGATCTTTATCAAGATCGTCGGCAATTAGCTGTTTTAGTTCGTGGATATGAGTTAATAGCTGGCTGTTCTTGGTTACCATACGTCAAATCCTTAATTCAAAAAATCAGCATTTACTTTAAGGTATAAATCACAATGTTGCCTTCTCTGTCACCAACGGCCAGCACTTGACCCTCTGGACTAAACGCCAGTGCAGTAACTTCTGTTAAATGATTTGAGGATCTGGCGATCGCTTTACCTGTCTGCCAGTTCCAAATTTTAACTGTGCCGTAAGCGCCGCCTCCAGCCACTATTTTTGCAGCGGGACTACTTGCGATCGCCTTCACCCCACCCAAATCTGCCTGTATGGTAGGCAATATATGTTCACTCAGCGCATATAGATTCCAGATGCGAATTGTATCGTCTTCGCTACCCGTGAATAGAAGTGCACCGTTGACATCAATTGCAACAGCATTGACGGCGTTTGAGTGTTTATGGAAGCTTTGTGATTTGTTAGATGCGAGATGAGAAATTTTGACAGTGCCATCAGCGCTTCCTCTAGCAAGAACGTCAGCAGCAGGATTAAATGTGATTGACTGAGAACGCTCATCTGGAAGTTGCTTCGTTTCCGATAGCTTTGGCTGAATCTTCCACAGCTTAATCTTGCCCACTACCCCAGCCGCTAAATCACTATATTGGCTCAGTGCAAGTGACCAAACAAGCTGTTGAGTTGGAATTTGGTTCATCTTTTTATGATGTTTCAAGTCCCAAAGTTCAATCAACTTACCTTCGGTGGCAATCGCTAAAGTGTTTCCATTAGCACTACTAGACATTGCCAAAATCTGACTTTGAGTTTGAGTGAGAGTCGTGGTTGACGAATTCTGTATGTCTCGCAGTTTGACTAAACCTGCTTCACTGCCAGAAATTAGGGTCTTGCGATCGGGTGCGAATGCTAAGAATTTTATTGCTGATGAGTGTTCTTTAAAGTTACTCTTTTCCTCGAAAATAGCTGACGTTTCTTGACTATTGACAGTTTCACTGCTGGTTGTGTTGGAGAGATGGGCAGATTTATGAATGTGATTAAGAATCAGAACAAGCGGCAGCCCGACAACCGTAAAAATTAAAGAGCCAGATATAATCAGAAATTTCTTTCTTAGCCACTGGCGAGTCGTATCCACTACTTTTTTAGGCTGTGGCGCTCTCTGTTTATCTTTAAGGCACTCAATCAATTCTAGTGATAACTCTCTGGAGTTCAGTTTCTTCTTCAGTGGAGGCGCTGAAGTTTTGAGAATGGGACTCGCTTCCGACGGTTGTTCAAAATCTCCTGAACCTAAAGAGGAATCTGTAAAACTGTCCGCTCTCAACTCTGTAGGCGTGTAAGTGTGTAAATTGTGAGACGTAGTAATCTCTGTTGGCGTGTAGTTGTTGGGGGAGCTAGTGGCAATGTGTTCTAGATCTCGCAACACACAATTAGCAGTCGGATACCGATCTTGAGAGTTAATACAGACCATCTTATCCAGAATAGATTTGAACTCAGGACAAATTCTTAAGCTTTCAGACCAGTTAATTTTTTGAGTTTTAGTCTTTCTAAGCTGTATGAAAGATTTGGACGTGGCTTTAGTTAATGCCTCAATGCAAGTCATTCCTAATGCATAGATGTCGCTGCTTGGCTCTGGAATTCCAGCGAGTTGTTCTGGGGGACTGTATCCACGGCTGTGAATGATTGTGGATGATGGCTGTTGACGATCACAGCAAGATTGTTTAACGGCTCCAAAATCAATTAAAAACAGCGTTTGATCTGAAGCTCTACGGACAATATTTTCGGGTTTAATATCGCGATGAATGATTTTTTGAGAATGAATAAACGCTATAATCCGCAGAATTTCTTGCAGAAATAGAATTGCTTGGCTTTCATCCCAAGACTGCTGACTGTCTAACTCTTCTCTTAACGTTTTTCCTTCAATATACTCTTGAACCAAGTAGAATTCTTGATCTTCCTTAAAGTAGTCCAAGATTTGAGGAATTCGCTCATGACTTCCAATTTTATGTAGGGTTTTCGCCTCGCGATCGAACAGCATCTTTGCTGCCTTAACCGATTCGGGATCAGTGCTTTGCGGCTTTAGTTGTTTAACCACACACACAGGCTCACCTGGCAGTTTCAAGTTTTGAGCCAGGTAGGTTTGTCCAAAGGCTCCGGCTCCCAGCGGTTTGATAATTCTGTAGTGATGAATGATTTTGTTCTGCATTTCCACAGTCACCTCAGAATCAAGTTTTTCGCAATCTACAGCGATAGCAAGTGGGCATGTTTATTTGAGTTTGCGACATTGTTCATGACCACGCCAAGCAGTTTGATGTCGCTAAATTCTGTTAATTTTTCAATCACAACCTTGAAGCTACGGCGATCGGTGTAACTGGGTCGAGTCATCAAAACTAGCCCATCGGTGAGGGGTTCAATCAACAGCGCATCACTAAAACGGAGAGCGGTTGCGTCGATCACTACAAACTCAAATTCATCTCGCGCCAGCTTTAACAACTCCTGCATCTGGCTAGAGTCTAAGACCTCTGTCACCTGTTCTACACAGCCTGAACTGGGTAAAACAAATAAGTTCTTAATGTGGGGCACTGGCTGAACGCTTTCAATCTGCATACCTTCGGGTAGAGAACCTAATTCCTCACTCTGATAGGTAGGAACTCCTAACATCTGCACCTGCGAAGATGTTCGCAAATCTGCTTCAATCAACAGAGTTTTCTTTCCCGCTCTGGCTGACGCGATCGCCAGGTTGTAGGCAGCGATCGTTTTGCCTTCACCTTTGCGAGTGCTAGACAGCACAACCATTTTGAGTGGCTGATTTTGGCTATGACGATGTAGACTACTCCGAAGCAACTCGTAAGCGTCTAGATCAGGCGAGTCTGTCTTGATTAAAACTGGAAATTTTTGCTCGGCTTGCTTGGAAAGATGCGGTAAAACTCCTAAAAATGGCACCCGTTGTTGCAGAATTGCTTGAACTTCTTCAGGAATCAAAAGTCTGCCTCCCAGTATATCTAGTAGTAGTACTGTAGTGCCAGCAATCAGGACTCCTAACACGCCTCCTGCCAGCAGAATGACAGGACGATTCAACAACCCATTGGATATCTCTTTAACCTGCGGTGTGCCCTCACTCGCCCAATCGCTTCTGGTTTCTGCCTTCTTTAGTTCAGCCGCCGCCAATTGCTTTTCTGTCTGATCAAAGGTTTCTCGATAGCGAGCGACTTCTTTTGTCAGTTTTTCCTGCTCTAGTTTCAGTTCTGTCCCGTCCTGATAATTTTGCCGTAGCTCAGGTTCAGATCGACTGAGAATGCCTAACTCTTGAGCTAAACGATCGCGCTGAGTTTGCAAATTCACCAGCTTATTGGCCAAATCTTGTCGTGCCTTGTCCAGGTTACTAACTCTGCGAAGAGCAACCATTTGAACTGGAGAACTCCCCCTGTTGGCACCTGCAATCTCTGCAACTCTCCGCTGAAGTTGAGTTTCATTGACTTGCTGTTGATACTGTAAGGCGATGATGTCTGGGTGTTTGGGCTGTAGTTCGCGACGCTGTACTTCAACTTGTGATTTGATGTCAGCAATTTTTGTGGTGAGGTTGGCGATCGTCGGATCAGCACTCAGCGCCGATGCAACATAGGCTTGCTGTGGAGTCATTCCGAGTTGATTTTGGAGACTGGCAATTTCGGCATTTGTTCCTTCAAGCTGTTGACGAAATTGGCGCTGTTGCTGTTGAATCGTCGTGATTGCAGAGACCAAACTACCGTCTACGGCTGCTTGAATCGCGGGCTTCTCCCGTCTGCCAAACTCTCTCAACTTCTCTTCAGCAACTCGAAGATTATTTCTCAACAATGCCTTGCGTTTTTCTAGTAGTTTAAGAGAGGCTTCAACCTCCTTGCGTTTGTGTGCAAGGCTTTGATTGCTCACTGTGTTGACAAACGATTCAACAACGAGTTTTGCCTGCTCTGCGTTGCTATCTTGAGACTGAATCAAAATCCGATTTTCTTGCTTGGGATCTTTCTCTAACTTGATGCGATTCCGAAGCTCGTTGGGCACGATCGACTGATGTTTTGCCTCCAACGTGTCAGAAGTTTGTTGCAGTAGCTGATCGGAGATTAATGACTCAATACCAGGCACAGAATTCTGCGCGACTGCTTGAGTTCCGGTTGCTGGAGCTGCTTCAACAATAGGCTTATAGAGTAATTTTCCCTGAGCGAGATGAGTGGTTTCAGGCAGCCGCGTCGTCGCAACTCCAGCAATCGCTGAAATGCAAGCAAAGGAAGTAAGTCCTGCCCACTTATACTGATTCAATGCGGCGAGGTAGCGCTTCAGAAACAGATGAACTTTCATAGATTTATCCCTGATTTCAACGGTCTTCTTTTTCAGAGCCAAACACTTTGTTAACACCATTGCTTGCGGTGTCAAAGAACAGCAGAAATCCTAAAGTATCTTTGAAGGGTTGCGTTACTTGATTGAGAAAATAATTGATTTTGGAAATCAGGTTGCGATTGATCACAATCACGTCATTATTTTCCAATATTGGATTCTGGGAGGAATCGCCCTTCAAAGCATCTCTAGCGTTGATTTTGATTTCGATCGCTCTCCCTTGCGCTTGATCAAATCGAACCAAACTTACCTTTTTCAAGTTGGTATCTTTGAGGTTTGGCTTAATCGAGGTTAGTGCATCCACAAAATCGCTGCCGTTGGGCAAACGGACTCGATTCACACCGCTGGAATAATCTAAAACCCGAATGGTAATTTCTTTTTGTGCCACATTGACACCCGCAATTAAGTTGCGATCGTACTCGTTTGCTTTCTCAGGAGCTAAGGCGGAGATTGCAACTACATCGCCATCGACTAACCGCAAATCGGGTAATTCGCTGCCTTTGAGCAGTGGCGTGTAGAGGTCAATTTGCTGCTCTTGTGATGACTTGTTCCCCGATCGTCGTCGCACCTGCACTGTCCTCAAATCAGCAAGGCGAGTCGTGCCACCTGCTTCAATTAAGGCAGCCGGAAGTCGAGGATCTTGTAAAGGATAAAATCCAGGCTTCACAACTTCACCCGTGACCATGACTTTGACGGGTCTAGTACTTGCTAAAACTAATCCAACTTGAGGATTCACCAAATACTCAGCTAAACTAGTCCGAATCTTTTCCTGAGCTTGTTCCAGGGTCAGATCTTTTAGAGACAGGACTCCGATTAAGGGCACTGAAATATTACCAGCCCAATCTAATGTTGCATTAAAGTTGTAGTCTTTCCCACGGGGTGAAACGTTAGCAGAAATAGCGTCTCCGGGGCCTAAACGATAAGTACTAAATTCTGCCTGCTCTGAAGGGTTTGAGTCGGTGCGATCGCCAAACTCCTGCCTTAGTTTCCTGAGTAGGTCTGAAGTCCGAAGGTAGTCAGGAGCCGTGATCTCAATGGGTTTGTTTTCTGACTGTTCTTGACTAACTGCGGATAGAGTGAAACTTGTTGCACTCAGTCCCCACAGAAGGCAGGAGAAGGGCAAAATCCGAAGTAGCGCTTGAGCGTCTACAATAGGCGAGTGAAGGTGGCGAAAAATTGTGTTGTTCATGATGGCAACCCTTTAGCGATCGAGGTGAAGTCATTTTTGCGATCGACAAACGCTAAAGTTTTTCCAGCGATTCCTTAGCGTCTGATAGCAACTGAATCGCTGTTTTACAACCGTCATTGGTTAATTCTGTACCGTCTACTACTGTGCGACCTGCATCAACCACGCTGGAACTGGCAGTCTCAACGGCAGTGTTTAGCTTACCCATGAGTTCTTCTAGCTGTTGGGCATTGTCTTCAAGCTGATCGAACAGAGTTTCCTGTCCCTGTCCTACCTGCTCCATCAATCCTTGAATTGACTGTTCAACGCCATCTCCTACTGCTTGAATTTGATCGTTAAACTGATCAACGATGCTATCTAAATGATCGGTTAAACCAGTAGCACTGCTGGTAATTGCCGGAACAGCTTGATCTGAAATGAACCCTTCAAAAGATTCGGTCTGTTGATTGAGTTCAGCTTGAAATCCTTGCAGGTCGCCATTAACTGTTTGAAGCTCTTGCAGGGTTTGTGTCACTGCCTGTTCTAGCTCGGTGCCAATGTCTTTCTCGTCTAAATGGTTGAGTGCGCTCTCAGCTTCTTGCAAGTCTCCTTCTAACTCAGGAGTTAGTTCATTTAATTTGTCATCAACGGCAGCGATCGCTCCTTTCGTATCTTCCAACTCCTGCACTAACTCCTGCTGCACGGTATCAATCTTTTGCTTGAGTTGGGCGATCGTTTGTTCGACAGAATCTGCCTCAGCCGTTAGTTCACTCTTGCTGGTGGTGACTTGTTCTAGAAGTGACTGTGCCTGATCGCTAAATTTAGTCCAAGCTTCTTCAAGCTGCTGTTTGAAGTTTGTTAGTTCTGTTTTTGTGGTTTGCAACTGAGTGTGAGTTTGATCTACTTCATCGAGTAAAACAGACAACTTCCCGGTTGTTTCCGCTGCCGCACTTTGAAAATCTGCCATCGACTTATCTCCTAATCACTAATAGGGTTTTCGCCTCTAACTCAAACTCTATGCCCACGGAAGCGCAAGTTTGTCTGCCAATTCACGAGCATCATCGACACCCTTTTTCAGCGGTTCAATGAGTTCTTTGAGTTCGTCAAACTGAGCATCTAACTCCTCGCGCTTTGAGGAGATTTCTCCCTCAACATCCGATAGATCATCACTTAAGCCGCGAATGGCTTCTACAACGGGGTCGATCGCGCTTTCAACAGTTGATTGCAAGGTTTCAACGTCCTGTTTAGCGGTGTCTAACAATCCGTCGAGTTGTGTCCTCACCGCTTTGTCCTGAATATCAGTCAGTTGAGTATTCAGTTCTTCAATGTCGGTGAAAGCATCTACTACTTCCTGAACTTTACTGTCTACTTCTTTCTGTGCCTGATCGAGTTCATCGGTAAGCTGATTAACTTGACTGGTGAGCGTAGTCTTTGCGGTTTCGATACCCTGTTGAACTTCCTGGATTTCTTGGGCGATCGCATCCACTACACCATCTAACTGTTCTTGGCTAGATTGCACTTTGCCGTGTGCCTGACTCAGCATCGTTACAGCATTTTGCCCCGCTGTTCCAATCGAATTTTGCCCCTCTTCTAGATTACCTTTGAGTTCTGTCAGCTTTCCTTGCGCTTCTTGAAGCTCTGTCGCTAACTCATCCTGTGCGGTTGAAACTTCACTCTTCAAAGATTCAAATTCACCGTCTAACGATGACACTTCTTCGGTGAGTTGCGATCGCTGATTCGACAGTTCTGTATGCAAACCATCTAACGCCGTTTCAACCTGACTCAGCAAATCTGCTACTTTGTCGTTCATATCATCCAGATGGGTTTCTAGTCCATCTACTTCTTCCTGAACTGCCGATAGTTCCTGAACCAAGAGATTCATTTTCTCTGGCACATCTGTGGCTAGTTGTTCTAACGAACTGGTTGTATCACTCATATTTGACTACCTTACTTTGACTTCTGGACGGAAAGATTCTTGTTCTGAAATGAAACCGTCGTGTTCTAAACTTGATAGCTCGCCTTCTGACACGGAAGATTTTCAATAAAGTGGGCACTGCCACCCTACTAGCTCAAGTGAAGCTCGCGTTCTGCCTGGATTCGACGTTCCTGATGCTGAGGATTATCCTCATCAAATGGATCTTCCTGAAGAATCACCATAGTTCCTCCGTGCAAATCATATTTTTCTACGCAGGTGTGTAAGTTTGTAAATCGTTCGTGCCCTAGAAGCTCAATCATTTGTGGTCCAAAGTAAGTGAGCCACTCCATCTCAATTGGGTAAGATCTAAAGTTAGCTGTCCTGAGATACTTAGGATGTTTTGATCGATGAATGGATTTACGATCGTAGATAGAGGCATGATCAGCTTGAAAAACTGAGATAAGCTCAGAAAACAATTTCTTGAGATTTGAAAGCGTAAGAGCCTCAGACTGTAAATGTTCGCTTGAAAACCTTAAGTTAATAACATTGGGTGTAGGGGATTGTACTAAGTTAATAGTGCTAGAAAACTCAATATTATTTTCTCCACGCAATTCAGCAATAACAAGGGTTTGATCATCATCAAGCTGCTCTACTTTTTGTGCATCCGGCATCCTGACAAGTTCTTTAGATACAGATGCAATATTAAATTGATCGGCAGAGTTTATCGGGATAGTACTATCATTTCCGGTGTAAAGTACTGCTGGAAAAATCAATCTGTCTACCTCAGGGCAAGCTAGTACTGAATGGACTATATCCACCTTCTGAGGGCAAAAGGAAAGGATTCTGACAACGTAATCAACCATTTTTTCCACCTACTCTTCCTCAGGGTAATACTCAACGGTAATGAGCTTATCATCTATACTTTTTTCCTTAAACTTAGCCTGTAGTGCCTGCTGTGCTTCTTTAGTAGACACACGCCACTCTATTCGTATCTTTTCATGGTCAATACCACTGTTCGCCATTGCTAAAATTTGCTTTTGTGCTTGCGCTACACTTCCTTGCGGGTAGTTTGCGTAGTAGCCACTGTCACCTGCATACTTAGCGTCTAGAAGCGTTATTTTACCATTTGGTCCATACTCTACCCAATCAAACTCTGTATCCCCCATTCCAAAGTTAGGATTGTCTTTGTCAGATCTTCCGGAGTTAGGATTGTCTAGGTAAACAACCAAACCTGTGTCATTGCCATTAACTTTTGCATCGTATTCTCTAGCTTTGGTGTTGCTGGGGTTCGTAGGCGTTTGATCGCGAGATTCTCCATAATGTGATGTCGGTAGCCCCGGCACTCGATCACCTATTACTGGTACTGGTACTGGATCTCCAGTTCGTGGTGCTGGTATTGCGCCCTCAGAATTTTCATCTCCAGTCCCAAACCCTCTGCCTTCAAGTAAATCTTCAATCTCTTCTCCAAGCTCACCTCCAAGTGCTCTTCCACCTTCACTTCCAACTATGTGTCCAACACCTCCTAAAATAATTCCTCCAGCAACCGCTGCAACTGGTCCAATGAGTCCGCCGAGAGCGACACCTCCTCTAGTACCCAGTGATCCACCTAATGCACCACCGAGAACTTCCCCAAAAAGTCCTCCGACATCGCGACCATCACCCCAATCAAAGTCACCTTGAACAATATCAATGAGTGTGTCAGGCAATCCTTCTTGTGGAGGTTCTGGTTGGGGTTCAGACATCCCACGGGCTTCTGCCAACAGGTCACTTGCCCTCTGTCGATCGCCCCTCGCTGCATCAATACGAGCTATTAAATCTGCTGCACTCATGATGGTTTACTGAAATAGACAACATTGAACTGGCACGATCGCTACTCAATCCACAACGATCGCTTAACCAACCATCTCTTTAACCATTTCATCAGCAGCCACCAAAACATTTCCAGCCGTAACGATGTCATGAACGATCGGTTTGATCTCATTTGCGACAGACAAGCCATCCTCAAATGAAGTATTAGCTTCGTTCACTTCGCTGATCAGTTCATCAGTTGCACTGTCTACAACATCATTCACAGCTTCTTCAATCCTGGTTTTATACTCGTTCTCGCACTCATCCGCCAAGTCAGAAATCACCTCTGAAACATCCTGTTCGTACTGATCGGCTAAATCTTCGGCTTCCTTACTAAACGTTTCAAACTGTTCTCTCAGGCTGGTTTCGCAACTATCAGCCGTCGTTTGAATTTCGCTGGTTTGCTCTTGACGCAGATCTTCACTGAGTTCACTGAAACCTGTTTCAATTTCCTCCCGATGAGTCTCAGTAATGTCAGTGATCAATTCGTCCAAATCGCTGTCCAGTTCGGATAGTGGCTCAACTTGCTGCTGAAACTCTGAAAGCCCTTGATCTAGGGTTTGAAACGCCTGCCGTGTCTCCTCGATCGATTGGGTCAGCGACTCCTCTAGTTGACTAATCGCATCTGCTGTCTGAGCCAGTGCTTGCTCAACTTCGGCGGCTTCTGCCTCAAATTCTGGGATGGCATTTGCCACTTCTTGAAACCCGTCCTGAAGTTCGGCGATCGCCCCCCCACCTTCCTCCAATCCATTTGTAGCTTCCGTCACCGCCTGTTGCCACTCACCCAACTCCTGAATGACTTCCGACTCCGCCCCTTCTAGCGTGTCTTCTGCCTGCTGCAAACTCTGCTCTAGCGCATCTAGATGAGCTTCGATTTCATTCCCCTGACTCAGAGCATCGCTTTCCGATTCCACCTCCGAACATGCATCCTTTAACTGTGTGCTGACTTGCTCAAGCACACCCGACAATCGCTCCAAACTCTCAGTAGTCTCCTCAACATTTTGATTAAGCTCTACAACTTCTGACATAGTTCATCTCCGTTTAAGCTGAATAGTTAACCGAGTTCTTCTTCAACGTCTTCCAGCACTGGCACGATTTCCTGAATCACAGAAACTGCATCACCAGAGCGATCGATCGCCTCACCAAACTTGTCATTCATGCGCTCACAGTCATCAGTTCCCGCCTCACCCGTGTTGGCAAGAGCCGTCGCTAACTTCTGGGCAGAAGTCGTAATTTCACCGCCAATCTCGTTAAACTTCTCTTGAATTGCAGTCATCGCTTCATTGGCAGACGTGGTTAGCGCTGTATCTATCTGACTTAGTTGAGTGCTACTCTCCTGCACTAAATGGTCAAAATCCTGCTGTAAGGTTTGCAGCTTTTCGCCCACTTCTTGCGAGAGCGAGTTGAATCCTTCCATTAAGTTAGTTCTGCGACTCTCAAATTCGCCTTTAGCGGTTTCAACGGTGTTCCCCAATTCCTCAACACCTTGAACTGCCTCATCTTCCAAGCCATCCACATCCGCTTCAAATCCCTGCGCCTGCTGAGTTAACTGATCCAAATCTTGTTGAATTTCCCCCGCTTTCGACTCGACCTCTGTCAGCATTTCTTCAGCACGGGTTTTCAAGTCGCCCAACTGAGTTTGAATCTGATTGGCAAATTGTTCAAGTTGATCCTCAATTCCTTCTGCCTTTTGTCGTAGCTCACCAAGATCTTCTTTCGTAGTTTGTAGTTCCGTTTCCAACTTCTGATCCAACTCTGCTAGTTGACTGCCGATCGTTTCAAACCCTGAGAACACCGCTTGTTCTTTCTCAGCGAGGTTTGCAACTAAGTCAGTTGCAAGCTGTTCTAGTTGATTCACTTCGGTTAAAGCGGTATCTGCTTCTTGAGAAAGCACTTGCATCCGCTCTAAATTTTCGTCAATTAAGGCATTGATGTCTGACATAGTGTGAACCCGACTCCTAACAGAATGAAAAGACGAGGAATGGTCGTTCGTAACCTATGAAAACTGGACGATTGCCTGGAGAAGCTGTTCTTTTATCAGCCCCAACTTACTACACGTCGATCGCGATTCAGTTATGCAGCGCCTCCAAACCGTTTCTTATTTTTCTAGAAAGTAATTTGATTAACCTCTGTTATCTCCTCAGATCTCAAAGTGCAGATTACTGCAAAAGTTTACAATTTATCTAAACAGTGAAAGGTTGGGAATACGATCGTAGGCTGGCTCACCTGTAGAGCCGTCAGCAAGGGTGATGTGTTCTAAACCTAGTGCCATCTTGCGCTCTATTGAAAGAATATATAGGTATTGAGGCTTTGAACAGGAGCAGTACAGAGCAGTTGAGGTTGAGGTATCTGCCCTTAACTGCTCTGATTAACACTAAACCTCTTGCACGAATCTTCCCTCACCTTAAATCCCTCTCCTAAACTTGGGCGAGGGCTTCGCCCCACTTCGTGAGGAGGACAAATTTTGATTCACGCCGGAGGTCTACTATTTTTTAGCGTCAAGCCAAGTCTGAATTTCGTTCACTAGCCAAATACACTCTTCTTCAGTTAGTCCCCAATTCACTGTGTAGTTTCGGTTGGCTCGAATCGTGACTGCCCAAACTGTGTATGAGGCATATTGGTTGATACACACTTGAGACGAAGTAATCGAAAGATAACGAATCGCTGAGATTATCCCTGATTCTCGCCTTGCAGAGAAACGCGATCGCGTTGTCACCTCAAAACGATCGCTTGCCGCATCAAACCGAATCGAACTTGCATTTTCGGGATCTATTTTTCTGGCTTCCGATAGAATCATGCGGATCGAGACAAGATAAGCCAGGATGAACGCAAAGATGAATGCGAAGGCTCCTCCAATAAATGGCAGCAACAGACAAGTCGTGAAACCCCAAACGGAATAGAACACAAACAAAGGATCACGATTATTGATGCTAGGCGAAGGTTCACGAACTTTTATTTTCAGCATTTGTGGAGAAGTCTGCTTCACCACAATGTGCGGTCTGATGCATTGAATCTTTTTCGATTGGGTAGAACAAACTGTCTGAACTCTATCGCTGACAGGTGTGATTTCAGAATCTATCCCGTGTTCCAGTGCTTCGCGGGCTTCATTGACACTGCTAAATCGCTTTTCTAAGGCAGGTTCAGTTAGTTTCTCAATCCAACTGACAAAGCTAGAATTTGTACTGGTGCGATCGCTAAAATGAATTCTTAAATCACGGTATGGCAAATCAGCAGGAGCGACTCCAGTCAGTAAGTGAATTAACGTTGCTCCCAACGCATAAAGATCGGAAGAAGCAACAGGTCTTCCCCAAAACTGTTCTAGCGGCGCGTAGCCAACTGTTCCGACAACAGTGAACGATACACCTGTAACGGCAACTTGATCTTGTACAGCCCCAAAATCAACCAGCCAGACCTGTTGAGCATCATCCAAAATCAAATTACTCGGTTTAATGTCCCGGTGGAGAACCGGAGGACTTAAGCTATGTAAATAGTTGAGAATTTGCAACCCGTCTTCAGCAATCCGGCGAACCTCTTGTTCACTCCATCGGGTTCCTTGTTCTAGCAAGTCCTGTAGCGATCGACCTGGAATATAGTCTTGGACTAATCCCCACCAACACAGTTGTGAATGGGGCTGTTGCTCCACTAAAAAGTAGCCTCGATATCGCGGAATTCGAGGATGATCTAGATTCTTTAGAACTTGAGCCTCTCGTTCAAACAACCTCAAATCATGCCATTGCATTTCAGTGAATACCAAAAGCTTGAGGATGACAGCTTCTGGGGGGTTTGTGGCTGAATCTGTGGCTAACCAAGTTTGTCGCCCTTGGGGAGATCGTCCTAGCCGATGCTGGAGTTGATACCGCGTTTGCAGAACCTGTCCCGATTCAAACATGTCATCACTCCCGTTGATAGCTCCTTGATAGACGATCGACATCATAGGTGAGAGCGAGAAGTTTAGGCAGAGGCAGATTTGGGCAAGTAGAGGCAGATCCGTGCAGTCAAGGTGCAGTTAAGTTTCGTCATCTGCTCTTGTCGAAATGCTCCTGACTCTTAAACTATGAGAGTAGCTACAAGCGGTGACTAGGTGATGTGTAAGCAACGCGAAACCGATAGTGTTAAGGTGACTACACAGGGCAAGCGGCTTGTCAGAGATCGCGTGGACAACAGAATTTTACGGGAGCGGCAGCAACGGAGAGATAGACATGATGAAACGCCCTACACGCGGGAGGATTTGGCAGTTCAGGCAGGTGTAGGCATTGACACCTTGAAGCGATTACTAAGGGGTGTCAAGGTGAGAAAGTATTCTGCCGATGCGATCGCTCAATTTCTGGGGTTGGAACTCGCTGATATTATTGAACCTAGCTGCGATCCGCGACCTTCAGACTTTTATGTAGAACGCCCGCCCCTTGAATCTCAATGTTATGACACAATTTTTTCGCAATCAGGCGCTCTGATTCGGGTCAAAGCACCCCACCGGATGGGCAAAACTTGGTTTGTCGAACACCTGTTGAATCAGGTACAAGAGAATCAATATCGATCGGCAACGTTGAGCTTTCGGGATGCCGATCGGGCTGTTTTCACGGACTTACAAACATTCTTAAAGTGGTTCTGTATTAGTGTGGGCAATAGTTTAGAGTTGCCCAACCAAGTGGAGGAGAAATGGCAACACGGGCTAGGGAACAATAGCAACTGCACAAATTATTTTGAAACCTGTCTGTGGGCAAGTATCAACACCCCTTTAGTGCTTGTTTTGGATGATGTTGATCTGGTTTTTGAACAGCACGATATTGCCGATGACTTTTGTACCTTGCTCAGAAGTTGGTATGACAGAGCTAGGAGAGTTCGCGGCAGCGCTTGGCGCAATCTGCGACTCGTGATTATCCACTCCACAGATATTTACGGCGCGCTTAATATTAATTACTCTCCGCTGGCGAATGTTGGCAATGTCTTTTCCTTGCGGAAGTTTTATCTAAATGAGGTGACAGAATTAGTTCAGCAGTATAAGCTGCATTGGCAAGCGGATCAGGTTGAGCAAATGATGGCTTTGATTGGCGGAAATCCTTATCTGATCCATGAGGCGCTTGATCACCTGACGATGCATCCAGAGATGACACTAGAGCAATTTTTGCACAATGCAGCCACAGCAATTGATCCTTACCATAACTATTTAGGTGAGCTTTTGAACACACTTCACCAGAATTCAAATTTAGCGGCTGCATTCGAGAGTATTGTGAATTCGACGACTCCAATCAGTATTGAACCTGCTTATGTGTTTCAGCTATACAGTATGGGATTAGTCGAAGTGGAGGAAAGGGGTGTGATACCATCCTGTGAGTTATACCGCCGCTATTTTCGCGATCGTCTACAAAATTGACCCAATACAACCACTCGCTTTAACAAAGGGATGACCTATCACTCTACCTATCACTATATTGTTGGTGGAACACTATTTTCCGACGCAAACAGCTATGTCACGCGCCAAGCAGACCACGATCTCTATGAGGCACTCACGGCTAGAGAGTTTTGCTATGTGTTGAACTCTCGACAAACCGGAAAATCTAGCTTACGGGTGCAGATGGAACGCCGATTAGAAGCGATCGGAACGTCTTGTGGTGTACTCGATTTTTCAGTTCGCGATACCCGAAGTCAACCAGAGCAGTGGTATGCCGATACCTTCGATGAACTCGTAACCCAGTTTGATTTGGGAGTCAGTTTAACCTGGTGGACTGAACGAAAGGCGCTTTCTCCGGTCAAACGATTGAGCAATTTTATTGAAGAAGTATTGTTGGCAACTGTTCCGGGAAATATTGTCTTATTTATTGATGAAATTGATAGTGTCCTGAGTTTGCAGTTTCGAGTGGATGATTTTTTCGCCTTGATTCGAGCTTGCTACAACCGCCGTGCCGATCACCCAGACTACAATCGCCTCACCTTCGCTTTGTTCGGGGTCGCGACTCCCTCAGATTTGATTCAAGATAAAGAATTCACTCCCTTTAATATTGGTCAAGCCATTCAACTGGCAGGGTTTCAGTTTGAAGAAGCCAAACCATTAGCGAAGGGGTTAATTGGCATTGGCGATTCTGAAGCTGTCTTGAAACAGGTCTTAGCGTGGACTAATGGGCAACCCTTTCTGACTCAACGGCTCTGTGCGCTGATCCAGACCAGTAAAGCCTTGATTCCAGTTGGCGATGAAGCGGAGTGGGTTGAGAAACTCGTGCGATCGCGCATCATTCAAAACTGGGAATTCCAGGATGAAAAAGGTCATCTTAGTCATATCCGCGATCGTATTCTAGTCAATGATCAGCAAGCCTGTTTTCTGCTAGGACTGTATCAGCAAATCTTACGTCAGCAAGACGTTACTGCCGATCACAGCCCCGAACAAATGAAACTGTGCCTGTCTGGATTAGTGGTGGAACGACATCATCAATTAAGAATTCATAACCGGATTTATCGTGAGGTTTTTAACCAAACTTGGGTGGCTGAGGAGCTAGTCAAGAAGCGTCGTCTCTATGGCGATGCGTTAGCCAATTGGTTCGCTTCTGGTTGTCAGGATGGGGGTTGGCTTTTAGATGAGCCAGCATTTCAAGAAGCCATGGAATGGGCAAAAGACAAACATCTCAGCAATGAGGATCAACGATTTTTGACCGCCAGCGCTAACAAACTAAATCGACGAAAGCTCAAGCGGTTAACTCGGCAATTAACTCGACGGTTTATTTACTTCGCTCTGCTGATTATTCTGGTACTCAGTCTGGTGTTTGTCGGGAGTAGATTACAGGAGATAAAACGACAAACGCTTGTGACGCAGGCTCAAGTATCTAGCAATCCGCGAATCAGTGTACTGCTGGCGCTAGAGGCAATGCAACAATTCAAGGATCAGGGACGCTTCTCTCCAGACGCAGCGCAAGTTTTGTATCGTCGATTAGATGCTCTACCCCGTTTGCTTAAAACTGTGGAACATCTTGATGACGTGGAAACAGTTGCCTTTAGCCGCACAGGAAAACACTTAATATCTACTAGCTTAAACGGGATGATCAATGTATGGAATGTATTCAGCGGCAAGGTTGAGCGTCTAAATAATACTGGTAAAGTGAATGCTATTGCCTTTACTTCTGATGACGAAGCGAAATTTATTGCAATAGCAAGTGATAATACTGTTCAAATCCGGGAGACTAAAAGCTGGAAATTGATTAGACGCTTAAAACTTTCGGCTTATGTCAATGCGATCGCATTCAGTTCTGATAGCAAGTTTATTGCGACTGCGACTGTTGATACTGTTAATCTGAACCAGCTTGGTGAGACGCGGATTACATCTCAGGTTTGGGAAGTAACGAGCGGCAAGCTAATCTCGTCTCATAAGGGCAATAGCGTCAATGCTCTAACCTTCAGCCCCGATGGGAAGTTAATCGTTACAGCAAGTGCTGACGGGACTGCTCAGGTTTGGAAGACCGCTAGTGGAGAACGGGTTGGGCAGTTGCTGAAGCATAAAGGCGCAATTCTCGATGTTGCATTCAGCCCGGATGGAAAGTATGTGGCAACTGCTAGCTTAGACAAGACAGCCGCGATATGGGAGGTGGGAAGCGATCGTCCACCGATAACATTACAGCATGAGCAAGCGGTCACGGCTGTATCAATGAGCTATGACAGCAAATTGATGGTTACTGCAAGTATGGACAAGATGGTGAGAGTTTGGGACATTGCGAGTGGTAAGCCGATTGCTTACATTCCTCATCAGGACTTTGTGAGTGCTGTCGCATTTAATCCGAGTCTAGAAAACGAGAAGTTGATTGCAACTGCAAGTTTGGACAATAAAGCCCACTTGTGGAAAATCAGGGATAATGCAACGGTGAGCCTAGCACACAATGATTCTGCGAAAGCAGCGGTTTTCAGCCCAGATAGACAACTCAGCGCGATATCGAGTTCTGATCCTCGCCAAGAGAAAACAACGATACAGTTGTGGAAAACAAACAGGGGTGACTCTGCTGTCGTAGAGATCAGCCAGGACAAGAGTGTGAATCAGTTCATTACTTTTAGCCAGAATAATAAGTTCTTCGCCACTGCTAGCGATGATAATACAGTACGGGTTTGGAGAGTTCCTGATGATGATCAGTTTACCTCTAATCCCAAAACCTTGATCAAGAGAACTCGTGATCCCGTTCAGAAGTTTTCATCAGAGAGTTCTGTGGAGGCGATCGCGTTGAGCCATGATGGTTTGCGGCTGGTGATAGCGGGGGCTGATAACACAGCGACGTTGTGGGATGTGGCAACCCAGCAACGTTTAGCTAACTGGACTCATGAAAGTAAAATCAATGCAGTCACCTTTAGTTTGCAGGGTAACTTGATTGCAACGGCAAGTGATGACAATAAAGCAAAAGTGTTTCAGAAAGACGGGCAACAGTGTGCGACGCTGCAACATGAAGGGGGTGTGATTGCGATCGCATTCAGCCACAATGAACAATATCTAGCAACGGGCAGCTTAGATAGTCGAGGACGGGTTTGGGATCTCAAGCATTGTCAGAATGCGGTGCCTGTTGCATTGAGCCACGATGGTAGAGTCAATGCGATCGCTTTTAGTTCTAATGATCAGTTTGTTGCAACGGCGAGTGATGATAAAACAGCAAGAGTATGGGAGAGATCTAGTGGTCAAGAAGTTGTACGCTTGGATCATGCAAAGCCAGTCAATGCTGTCACCTTTAAGCTCCCAGACGATCAGAAGATTGCAACGGTCAGCTCAGACGCAACAGCAGTATGGTTCTGGCGATTAGAAGATTTACATCGTAAAGCTTGTGAACACATTACAGACAACCTCACACAGAAGGAGTGGAAGCGCTACATGGGTCATGAGAACGATCGAGAGATTTGCCCTTGATTAACGTCAGTTCGACGAGGTTTTTCGCTTCGTTCTTCAAGGCCTCAGCCCCCTAAATCCCCCAATTCTGGGGAACTTTGAACTCTGATTACCCACGATCGTCAAAGATACAACCCTTTTCATTCGGTGTACCCTCGATCGTTTTGAGCAAAATCCTAGTATCTCTAGCAGCATCTTGCATTTTTCTTTCAATCTCTGGATTCTCTTGAGTCAGAGCGGTATGGAGATATTTTTGTAAGATGCAGGTTGCTTGGGCGTATTGGGAGATAGCAGGACGTAAAACGATCGGGTGCGGCTTTTGATTTTCAAAGAAGTCTAGGATTGCTGGATAGTGACTGTACCGTTTGACGAGTTGTGAGTCCTTGAATAGTTCTCGCCTGGTGGGTAATCCATCGCTGGCAGCAAGAAAGAGTTTGCGCTGCGCTGCTGCACTGGTAAAGAATTGAACCGCTTGCCAAGCTTCTTCTGGATGCTGCGTTCTTTGAGCAATTCCTAATCCCCATCCTCCCTGACAGCCGCCACTCGTATAACCTGACGTATGAACCATCGGTTTCACACCAATTTTGTTGCGGATATTAGAATCTGTTAGATTAGCTCGCGGCAGAACATTTGACCAGTTTCGCAAGAAAGCGGCTTTACCTTCTAGGAATAGCTTGAGCGTTTCATCTTCCCGATAGGTTGTCAGTGTTTTAGGAGAAATGGGGTTTTGATCGAACATAGTGTCATGCAAAAATTGAACGGCTGCGATCGCTTCAGTTCGATCTAGCCCCACGTCCAGCTTTTCATTAATCCAGAACCCGCCATACCCGTGGAGAACTTCAACAAACATTGCTGAGAGGGCTTCCGATTGTCGTCCTTGCCAAAGATATCCCCAACGCAGTTCTTTGGCTTGAAGTTTCTGAGAACTGTCGATCAACTCCTCAAACGTCTCTGGTGGCTTCAATCCTGCATCTTTGAGTAGATCAGTACGGTAATAGAGCCAGCCAATATCAGAGCGGACGGGCATTCGATACAGTTTGTTTTGATATATTCCACCCTTGACATCATCGCTGAGAAATTTCTTCAACTCTGGATCGGTGGGTTGCATTGGTAAATCTCGAATCCATTGTTTCTTCGCAAATTCGGGAACCCAAATAATATCCATGAAAACCAAGTCGTAGAGAGGGTTTTCCTGATTGAATGAATCAATATACTGCTTTTTGACGGCTCTAGGATCTTGCGGCTTGATTGCATCTTGGTCACGAAGGTTTACCAAATCGATCGCAATTTTGGGATGGGCTGTTTCAAATTCGTCAATCAAAGACTGCCACGGTTGTGCCTCATTGTTTGGCACGACAAAACTGAGCGTGACTTTATGAGGATGCGATCGCGTCAAGTTCGACAGCATCCAGTTTGAAGTAACAAATATTAGACAAACCGCCAGCAACCCTAAGCCGATCGCAGCAAATCTAGGTCTTGGCCAAATTCTCTGTAGTTTGTCATACCACTGACTAGTCATGGTACTAGCCCCAGCAATAAAGTGAAGTGAATCTAGCCTAGCATTCGTTTGGGCGGCTTCATCCTAAAGTTCTTTAACTGCTCTTATCTGCCCCTGTTTGCTCTGGTTCTATTTCTGCTGCTCAGATATTCTAATGGAATGATATTTGCATCACAAATGCTAGACTTCCTGCATGAATACTCTGCCCTCGCCAACCCTTCTCCCCAAGGAACTGCTGTGTATACACAAATTGCTTTCAGTTCGGATGGCTGGGGGTCGCCCCCTAAATTCCCCATTCTGGGGGACTTTGACCCCAGACTTCCAGTCTCAAAGTCTCCCATTTTTGAGGGATTTAGGGGGCAGAAGCCGCTCAAAACGAAGCGAAATGACTTATGTATACAACGGTAGCCCGAAGGAGAGGGAACAAGAGAGTTCTGGCTCCCTTATTCTCAAGAAGGGTTGGCGATCGCTGTCCAAATTCATGCAGGAAGTCTACTAACGTTTGCGATTGTCGATGGCCTTACTTCTCCCCAGCCCACTAATGCTCTTGTTCATCCCCGGTAACAGCATTCACCCAGGATAAGGACACAGAATCATGATTCAAATCCTGCGCCGACTGAGTATACTCACACCGTTACTCCTGTGCCTTAGTGGGTGCAGGAGTAACGCGACTCAAGAGGGCACTATTCAAGTTTGGGTTCACACGGGTCAAGCCGCAGAGCGACAGACGATCGAACAACAGGTCGATCGCTTCAATGCATCGCAAACCGAAGCCAAAGTAGCGCTCACTTTTATTCCTGAAGGTTCATACAATGCTCAACTTCAGTCTGCATCGGTCTCAAAAGATTTACCGGATGTAGTTGAACTTGATGGGCCTTCAGTCTATAACTACATTTGGCAAGGAAATCTCATTGCGATCGATCCCTTACTCTCGCCGCAAATCCAGCAAGATTTGTTACCCTCAATCCTTAATCAAGGAACATATAAGGGGCGTTTATACTCCGTTGGCACCTTCGATTCTGGGTTAGGACTTTATGCTCGTCGGAGCCGCCTTGAAGCCGCTGGTGTTCGGATTCCCAAGGGCAATCAGGATGCTTGGACGGCTCAGGAATTTAACCAAGTTCTGGTTGCTCTTGCTAAACAAGATCCCGATCGGCAAGTTCTCGACTTGAAACTAAATTCTCGTGGTGAGTGGTACAGTTACGCATTCTTACCTCTAATCTACTCTGCGGGGGGACGGGTTGATCAGCCATCTGTCGATCGCTTCTTAAACAGTTCATCGGCTGTGTTTGCGATGCAGCAGATCCAGGGCTGGATTCAGAAAGGCTATGTCGATCCCAACGTGGATGATGCGTCTTTTGCGAGTGGTCGAGTTGCGCTGGCCTGGGGCGGACACTGGGACTATCAGACTTACGCCAAAGCCGCCGGAAATGACTTAGTGTTGTTGCCGCTGCCTAACTTTGGAAACGGCTCAAAAACGGCTCAAGGTTCTTGGAGTTGGGGCATTACCACTAATAGTAAGCAACCCAAAGTGGCGGCACGATTCCTAGAATTTTTATTACAGCCTGACGAAGTGTTAGCGATCGCAACCGCAAACAGTGCAGTCCCAGGAACGAAACGTGCAACTGCACAATCCAAACTCTATGCTAAAGGCGGGCCTCTTTCCTTATTCTCGTCTCAATTGCTAGCAGGACAAACGGTTTCTCGTCCTCAAACGCCTGCTTATCCGGTGATTACATCGACCTTCGAGCAAGCCTTTGCAGATATTCGTAATGGGTTAGATGTGAAGACCACTTTAGATAAAGCGGCAACTGCGATCGCGATCGACCTTCAAGACAATCAGGGCTACCCAGACGTTCATTCAGTGTCTTATCTTCCCATTTTTGGATTAACTTCCTCTAAATCTGAGAACCATGATCGAGCAGAAAACACGAAAACTCAACGATGATACTCGCGTTGCAATTAGTATGGCGGCTCCTGCACTAACCGGATTATTTCTATTTGTCGTCTTGCCATTTGCGTTAGCGTTGGTGCTTTCGTTTACAAATCTAAGACTGGGTTCGCCTTTACCCATTCAATTCTGGGGATTTGAGCAATATCGACGGATTTGGCTCGATCCTAGCTTCCGTCAGGCTCTACTCAACAATGCTCTCTTTGCGTTAGTGGTTGTGCCGATACAAACCACATTAGCCTTGGGGTTAGCTTTGCTGCTCAACCGTCCACTTAAAGGCATGGCAGTCTTTCGCACCCTATTTTTCATGCCCGTTGTCTTTCCGATGGCACTCGTATCCGTGATCTGGACGATTATTTATGCCCCTGGTGCTGATGGCATGATGAATGCGTTCCTCAAGTTTATGACGCTTGGTTTTTGGCAACCTAGAGACTTCCTGCATGATCCTGCCCTGGCTCTACCCGCTCTGATGCTGTTATCAATCTGGCAAGGCGTTGGCTTTCAAATGGTGATTGTGCTGGCGGGATTGCAGTCAATTCCAATCTCACTCTATGAAGCGGCTCGTGTGGATGGGAGCGATCGCTGGAATCAATTCCGCTACATTACGCTCCCTCAACTTCGGAACACACTCATCTTTGTGGTGTTGGTCACGACAATTCTATCGTTTCGCCTATTTGACTCAGTGCGAATTATGACGAACGGCGGGCCGGGTGATGCAACAACAACTGTAATGAATGAAGCGATTAAGGCGGCGTTTGATCAGCAAAAAATGGCAAAGGGATCAGCCATCACAGTGACGTTCTTTCTGATCGTGTTAGTGATTACTTTGTTGCAACGGCTGTTAGTTCAAGAAGAAAGAACGATCGAGTGAATATTAATTAGACTTCCTGCATAAATACTTCGCCCCACTTCGTGAGGAGGGCAGCAAGCCAGGCATCACAATTTAAGGAATTAATTTTATGAATGATTTGAATTCAACTCAGTGGATGTCAAAGCAATCGAATCAGCAATGGTTTAGAAAGATAGCAAGCTACCTTTTACTGACGTTCATCGCATTTCTCTTCATTGCGCCCATCCTGTTTATGATTGTTGGAAGTCTCAAACCTGATGAGCTAGTTTTATCCCAAGCAAGCACACTCAAGGCATTCATTCCGCAGCAGACTTCGCTTCAGAACTATCGGGATGTGTTTGAACGAGTCAAGTTTGAGCGGTTTTTCTTTAACTCGCTGTTCATTAACAGCACGATCGTATTATTAGGTTTGATCGTCAACTCGCTAGCAGGATATGCGTTTGCGCGATTGCGTTGGCGAGGACGATCGCTATTATTGCTGATCGTCATTGCATTAATGATTCTTCCGTTTGAAGCGATCGCAGTTCCCCTATTTTTCCAATTTACTTTTCTTGGCTTGCGAAATACCTACACGGCTCAAATTGTGCCATTTATTGCGAATGCGTTCTCGATTTACCTGTTTTATACCTTTTTTGCTGATTTGCCCAAAGAGTTAGAAGAAGCCGCTCGTGTGGATGGTGCGAGTCCGTTCCAAACTTTCGTCGAGATCATCGTGCCAGTATCAAAACCTGTGTTTGCGACGGTTGCAATTCTCACCTTCTTATCAGAGTGGAGGTCTTTTTTATGGGCACTGATGATTACGATCGATGAGAAAGTTCGTCCGTTGCCACTCGCGATCGCAACCTTTCAAACGTTGCCCCCGATTCAGTGGGGCGACATCATGAGCTTTGGTGTGATGATGGTCGCTCCCATTCTCGTGGTGTTCTTGCTGTTCCAAAAATGGTTTGTTAAAGGCGTTGCCTCAACCGGAACAAAAGGCTAAAAATCTAATCAAAATTTTGGTGAACTGCTATGAAACTCCTTGCAAAAACTGTTACTGTTTTGAATTCTGTTGCGATCGCGCTAGGGGTCACTCATCTCGCTTTCGCACTTGATCCAGTCACAATCTATCAACGATCTAGCCCTGCGGTTGCTGTAATAGCAGCACCAAACGGCAAGTCATTCAATCTCGGAAGCGGGGTTGTTCTGAACCCCAAAGGTTTGATTCTGACTAGTCAACACGTTGTTGGAAATAACCGACAGGTTTGGATTAAGTTAGCAGACGGCTCAGTTTATCAGGGCACTGTCGTGTCTCGCAATCCTAATGTTGATTTAGCAATGATTCAAATCCAGCCGAAGAAGCCGCTTCCAAGCTTGAAAATTCAAGCTGTGCCACCTCAAATTGGGCAGAAGGTGTACGCGATCGGAAATCCAAGCCCTAAGACAACTGGAACACTAGAGAGAAGCTTTAGTGATGGAATCGTGAGCCGAATCGATGGAAATGGTCTGATTCAATTTACGGCATCCGTTACCTTTGGCAGTTCTGGCGGGCCCTTGCTCAATGAGGATGGCTATGTGGTCGGTATTGTTAAGTCAGGTACTCCGGGAACAAATTTCAGTTTTGCGGTTCCAGTCGGTGCAATGAATGCCCTTCCAGGACGGCGCAGCACAGCCGGAGTACAAGCCCAACACATTAGTTACTATGTGACAGTAGGGCTTCTTCAACTCAGACAAAACAATTTTCAGAAAGCATCACAGGTATTTAGCGCCGGAATTCAACGGTATCCCAACAATCCTACGTTGTATACAAACCGAGGAATCACAAGACGCTTTCTGCGAGACTATCAAGGTGCCCTAGAAGACTTCGCCCGCTCCATTCAGCTTAGACCCACTTCTACGGCTTATTTCAACCGAGCCGCACTCTATGAATCGGAACTGAAACAGCCTCAACAGGCAATCAAAGACTACAGTGAAGCCATTAGAATCAATCAGGGCTGGGGCAGCACTATCACCTTCGGAGATGCGTTTTATCGCCGAGGTCGGCTTCAGGATCAGCAAGGCAACAAAAAAGCTGCGATCGCTGACTTCAAACAGGCAGCAAAGCTTTATTCACAACTCGGAAATCAAGAGCGATATCGGTCGGCGCTAGATCAAATTACGTTACTCACTGCTCAGTAAACATTATGGCAACTATCAAATTTCAGCATGTGTTCAAGGTTTATCCCAACGGCTACACTGCTCTCAAAGATTTGAGCCTAGAGATCGAGGATGGTGAGTTTCTCGTGTTTGTAGGCCCTTCTGGCTGTGGTAAGTCCACAGCACTCCGGTTACTCGCTGGGTTAGAAGAAATCTCAGCAGGCAAATTAATGATTGGCGATCGCATCGTCAATGACAACACCCCACAACAGCGTAACGTGGCGATGGTCTTTCAGAATTACGCCCTCTACCCCCACATGAGCGTTCGGCAAAATCTAGAATTTCCTCTCCGCATGATGCAACTCCCCAAACACCAGAGGCAAGCTCGAATTCAGGAGGCGGCGGAACGATTGGGACTGGTGGATCTGCTCGATCGCAAACCCAAGCAGCTTTCAGGGGGACAGCGGCAGCGAGTCGCGATGGGACGGGCGATCGTTCGAGATCCCGCTGTATTTTTGATGGATGAACCCCTGTCTAATCTGGATGCCAAGATGCGATCGCAAATCCGCACAGATATTACAATGTTACAAAGACGAATGGGCACCACAACTGTATATGTGACCCATGATCAAGTAGAAGCCATGACAATGGGCGATCGTGTGGCGGTGATGCGGGCAGGTGAATTGCAACAAGTTGCGCCCCCGCAAGACCTTTATGACCATCCCGCCAATATCTTTGTGGCTAGTTTTATGGGCAGTCCAGCCATGAACCTCTTTCGCACTCGGTTGCAAAAGCTGGAAAGTGGCACCTTTATGATTAATATGGGCGATCGCCCCTTGATCGTCAATTCTTCGACTGTCAACCGATATCAGAACTTAGAACACTATTATGATCAACCGCTGTTGGCAGGCTTGCGTCCAGAAGCATTTTTCCTGCCAGATGCCAATACTCCGGTTGATCAGTGCGTTCAAGTTGAAGTCATATCACTAGAAGCACTTGGACATGAACTGCTCATCTATGCTAAGGCACCTGCTACCCTTACGATCGAGGATAACCAGGCGGTTTCGATTACTAATAATAGGGACGACCCTGACGAACAAATGAGTTCTGTTTTAATTGCCCGTGTGCCTTCGTCTCGCAACATTCATCCTGACACTAGACTAAGCCTGGGAGTGGATACGAGTAAGCTATACTTCTTTGCTGTTGATGGAAAAGCAATTGAGTAGCGTCAGAATTATCGTTGACCCGGCAAAGTTGGGGTTTCAGTATTTTCATTGAGCGTACCTGATCAATGAAAATACTGTTCTTTTCTAGTAAGGGCTGAAACTCTCGATTTACATTGCCGTTTTCAGACCATCCCGCAACTACAGTCTTTTGCTGGAAAAGCTGCTCTTCCAGCGCCTCTCAAAATTCATGCAAATAAAGTTCTTGACTTTGACATTAAGTATAATTGCTTATTTAACGTCAGTTCGACAGAAGTAGTTCGCTCCGCTTGTGAATTCGGGCAGCCCCCTAAATCCCCCAATTTTGGGGGACTTCAAGCCAAAATTTCCGGTTCAAAGTCCCCCAGAATGGGGGATTTAGGGGGCAGAAGCCGCTGACAACGAAGCGAAAAAACTCGTCGAACTGACGTTTATTTATTACAAGAGTTGTGAACGAGGCGCTTGCAGATAAAGGCTCAGAATTTTTAGTCCGCATCCTCAAGTCTGCAATGTGACCTGAATTTTGAGAATTCCCGAACTGCCATCTTTACCATTAGCATCTTCTAGCGGCTGTTGTTGCCGATCGGACTTTGCCCGCGCCAATAACGTATATTTTCCAGGCTGTTGAGGTTTCCAAAGATAGCGCCATAATGTCCATTCATGGGGCGAGTTGGGGCGGTTTTGGTTGGCTTGACTCCAAGAAGCGCCATTGTCAGTACTGACCTCGATCGCTTGGATAGAACTAGAACGATCGAGCGCAACGCCTGCAAGCAAGACTCCTTTTTGCCAACCTGCATCTCCGTCTCGACTGACATTGACTTGATTCTGACGATTCCACACGCGAGTCTCTTGCACCTGCCGCATCAGCGCATGAGTCGGAATTTCCGCCGTGTTTGACCAGCCCTGATTCTCCCAAAATCCCGTTTTTGGTTTCGTGATTGCCTCAATTTCAACAATCCATTTAGGCTGTTTTTGTCCATAGTGCCCAGGCACAATCAGTCTCATCGGATAGCCGTGAGCAGCCGTCAGAGGCTCTTTGTTCATGCGATGGACTAAGCGAACATCAGCGCGCATTACATCGTCTACAGGCAGAGTCGTCTCATACCAATCAGCCCCTTTTAGAGCAAATTCTTGAACATCGGAGCGAACGCCCGCTTGCCTCAAAAAGGGAAGAAGCGGCGTTCCCGTCCAAAGTGCATTGCCGATCAGATTACCTCCGGCTGGATTGCCGATGCACTCCATTGTCAGGTGAAAGTCTTCTTGAGGCGCTTGCAAAACGTCTTGAAGCATAAGAGTTAAGGGCGTTTCGACGGCTCCTTTAATTTTGAGCTGCCACTGATCCGCTTTAACCGTGGAAGGCAACGCATAAGACTGAACATAAAACTCCTCTAGTGGCGTGATCAGGTGATCAGGCAGAGGGGTTTCTGGGTTGATCAGACTCAGGAGAAAGAGCGGGTCGATCGACTTTGACTGACAGCCGCCTAACACGCTAGCTGCAATTAGCCCGCCAGAAGCTTGAAGTAGGTGTTTGAGAAGTTCTCGACGATTCACGGGTTAAAAAGGTGACGTTGTGCTTAATCTATCTTTACTGATTGTCTAACATTCGGCGCGCAACTGGTTTGAAAGGCGGAAAGAGCCGATCGCCAAACTGCCCATAATCGGCTGACTTTCGCGAGAGGAGGATGCTAAATTTGTAGGGCGCAATTCCGGTCGATCGCTTAAAATACTGGACTATCTGTTCGCCCCACTGCTATGCACTCACCGCTTCCTGATGGCACCGTGATTCAAAACCGATACCGCATCGAGCGCGTGTTGGGACAAGGAGGATTTGGCAGAACCTATCTGGCGATCGACACCAATCGCTTTAATGAGTTCTGTGTGCTCAAAGAATTCGCCCCGCAGGATCAAAGCGCCGCCAATCTGCGAAAGGCAGAAGATTTGTTTACGCGAGAAGCAGGCGTGCTTTATCAGCTTCGCCATCCTCAAATTCCGCGCTTTCGAGAAATGTTTCGCGTGCATTATCTCGATCGAGAACTCCTATTTCTCGCCCAAGACTACATTGAAGGCACCACCTGTGAAGCTTTGATGGATGCCCGCTCAGGGCAGGGCTTTAGCGAGGCAGAAATCCTGCAATTGTTGCATCAAATTTTGCCAGTGCTGACCTACATTCACAGTGCCGGAATCGTGCATCGAGACATTGCGCCAGACAATATTATTTTACGATCGACCGATCAACAACCCGTCTTGATTGATTTTGGGGTGGTCAAAGCGCTGGCAAACAAGCTCGCGCAACCCGCCGCTAGTAGCCAAACGCTCGTGGGCAAACCGGGCTATGCGTCTCCTGAACAACTCCAGGCAGGAACGGCAAATCCGAGCAGCGATTTGTATGCGCTGGCAGTCACTTGCATTGTGCTGCTGACCGGACGAGACCCCAAATCACTTTATGATCCGATCACGTTAACGTGGATCTGGCAGCGCTATGTGACAGTCAGTCCAGCAGTCGCCGCTATTCTCAATCGGTTGTTGAGCTATAAACCTAGCGATCGCTATTCCTCTGCAAGCGATGTTCTGGCAGTTCTTGCGCCGATCAAAATTCAACCCGTTCCGGTTGCTCAACCTGCTGTCACACCGACTTCTCTCACTCACCAGAACACGTTAGCGTTAGTTGGGCGAAGACGAGTCACTACTGTAGTGAGAAGCAATCCTGCTGGACAAGCCATCTCAGGAAATTTACAGCAAAATCGACGATCGCCGCTAGATGCAATCCTCTATATCCCCGTCTGGATCGTCAAAGGAACGGCTTACCTGATCGGAGCCACCGTTCGAGGAGTCTTCGGAATCGTCAAGTTCACCGTTTGGGGAATTTTTCAACTGATTTATCGACTGATTATTTTTGGTCTGGTGATGGCGCTGTTGGCGTGGGCAGTGCCGCAAATTTTAGCGTTAGTTCCAGGCATTGCGCCCGCGTTAAAGCTGGCTCAAGGTTCAAAGCCCACCGCAAAGCAGTCTCAAGGCGGTGACTTAGAAACTCGCTGCCAAGAATTAGGACTGGATTATGCGGCTTTTGTGCGATCTGTCAATGACCAGTTTTACACCAAATATCCCGATCAAAAAGGCAAGCTCTTAAGCAATGACGAAAAAGATCAAGCGATGCGAGACGAGTGGTATGCGATCGCAGATGAAGTGTTAAAGAAATCGGGGAAGGGCGACAAAGGAAATTTGCTTCGCGATCGTCAGTTCGTTAAAAAAGTTGCCGAATCTGAATGACAACTCAGCCTCACGATCAGTTTACAAAAGAGCTTTTAGGCGAGTTGCTGGCTCCATTCGGCGAAGTTGAGCCTGACCTCGCGATCAAAGGGCTTGAATTTGCGCGATTTCTCGATTCGGACTACTTCCACTGTTGGTAGACTTCGCACAGGGAACCGACCTTAACTCTGACGGTGGCTTCTCCGCCAAGATGGCAATCTCTGGATGCAGCGTGACTAAGCGCTACAGCCCTAACGCTCTTGACAGAAAATATTAAAAAAGTGCCTAGAAAGTCTTTGGAACTAAGACTGACAAGCACTTTTTTTAGAAAGCGGGTGACGCGATTCGAACGCGCGACATTCACCTTGGCAAGGTGACGCTCTACCACTGAGCCACACCCGCATTTAATCCACTTCTTAATTTCGCAGATTGCCCCAGGTTTGTCAACCCCTTTTGACCAGCAGAGGTTTCACCCAGCAAATTTAGCCGATCCTCACTGAGAGAATCTCTCCTTAAAAGATCGTGGATCAATAATATCGATTACTTGCAGCGTCAATGGGCACGGCAGTGCCATGTCCTTACACCGATTCCTACTTTATTTAATTCACGATCCTAAGTGACTGAGGTCGATACAATAGTGACAACCCTTTGGACAGAAGCCTGACCCATGACTGCTCCTTCGGAACTTGAAACGACGGCCCAGATCGATATCACCCAGGATGCTGCCCTCACCGATGAGGTGAGCCAAACCTCGTCAGAGCCGGAGATGATCGCTGAAGACGACATCATTGACGATATAGAGATGTCGCTCTTTGATCACCTCGAAGAATTGCGGCGACGAATTTTTTATTCTCTGATCGCGATCGCAGCATCGGTGGCGGGATGCTTTGCCTTTGTGAAGCCGATCGTGCAGTTGCTAGAAGTGCCCGCGCAGGGGGTAAAGTTTCTTCAGCTTGCACCGGGGGAATATTTCTTTGTCTCGATCAAAGTGGCGGGCTATATGGGCTTGCTGCTGTCGGCTCCATTTTTGCTCTATCAAATCATTGCCTTTGTGATTCCAGGGTTAACCCGGCGAGAGAAGCGTTTTTTGGCTCCGATCGTACTCGGTTCTAGCGTTTTATTTGTCGGTGGCTTGTGGTTTTCTTATATCGCCCTGATCCCGGCGGCGCTGAATTTTTTCATCACCTACGGGGCAGACGTGGTGGAACAAGCATGGTCGATCGATCGCTATTTTGAGTTTGTCTTGCTGCTAATGTTTAGCACCGGGTTGGCATTTCAGATTCCGGTGGTGCAAGCACTATTAGGATTTTTGGGGATCGTCTCGTCTCAGACTATGCTGGCAGCGTGGAAATATGTGCTGCTAGGAGCGGCGGTTTTGGGGGCTGTGATTACACCTTCTACCGATCCGTTCACCCAAAGTCTATTAGGAGGAGCCGTTCTCGCCCTTTATTTTGGGGGCATCGGCATTGTGAAGATGTTGGGTAAATAGAATTGGCAACAGCGTTAACAGAATCCGACGCGTAGGGGCATACCGTGCCCCGTCAGATTGAACGATCAGTCGCAATTGCCTCCGAAATGGGTATCAGTAGTGGGTCGAATTAGATCCATGATCGCTTGCACCAATATCTCTGGATCGATCGGTTTCGAAATGTGCTGCTGAAACCCAGCCGTGAGCGCCCGTTTTTGGTCATAGTCTCCAGCGTAAGCAGTGAGTGCGATCGCCGGAATCTGTCCCCCTTGGGCAGGCGGCTTTGCTCGAATCTGCTGCATCAGTTGATAACCGTCTATGTCTGGCATTCCCACATCGCTCAACAGTAGATCTGCTGGGGTGTGTTCGAGGGTTTTGAGTGCGTCGATCGCAGACGATAGCGCGATCACGTCTGCCTGCTCTTGCTCTAAAACGAAGGCGACAAACTCTCGTGAATCGGCATCGTCATCAACGACTAAAATTCTTAACCCAGCCAGCGATGCGGTGAGACTCGACTCACGATCGCGCTCATTTAGCTGAGTCGAGTCAATCATTAGCCGTGGCAATCGGACGGTAAAGGTTGCGCCTTGCCCTTCTCCAGCGCTGTCTGCTCGAATCGTGCCGCCGTGGAGTTCGACGAGTTGACGGACGATCGCCAGCCCTAAGCCTAATCCGCCAAATCTGCGGGTGGTCGTCGAGTCGGCTTGACGAAAGCGCTCAAACACGTTGGGCAGAAACTCAGCGCTGATGCCTGATCCCGTGTCGATCGTTTGAATTTCGACCTGAGAGTCTCGCTGACTTAAATGCACCTCAACTCGCCCCCCTTCAGGTGTAAATTTGACTGCATTTGATAGCAAGTTCCACACAATCTGCTGAAGTCGTCCGACATCACCTCTGACGTAGAGATCTGCGACCTTGAAGTGAGGCTGAATCTGGATATTTTTAGCGATCGCGGCTAGATGCACGGTCTCGATCGCCGCCTCAATGACTCGCTTTAAGTTAACCGGAACCTTTTCTAACACCAGCTTGCCGCGCAAAATTCGCGAGACATCGAGCAAGTCTTCGATCAATTGGGTTTGAAGTTGAGCATTTCGCTCAATGATTTGCAACCCGCGATGGAGCGTGTCGGCATCGGGTGACTTGTTGAGCAAAATCTTTGACCACCCCAAAATCGGGTTAAGTGGCGTTCGCAACTCGTGAGACAAAACCGCGAGAAACTCGTCTTTGATGCAGTTTGCGCGTTCGGCTGCTTCGCGGGCAACTTGCGCGTGTTGCAACAACTGCATTCGCTCCGATTCAATCTGTTTTTGCGAATCAATATCTGTACAGGTGCCAAACCATTTAATCACTTGCCCCTGTTCATTCTTAAGCGGAATGCCCTGACCCAAAAACCAACGAAATTCGCCATCAGCCCGTCGAAAACGGTATTCGATTTCATAGAAATCACCGCTTTTAACAGACGATAGCCAGCGATCGCGGGTGCGATCGCGATCATCGGGGTGAATGATCGTCAGCCAATCTAGATTCAGCAGTTGCTCAAGGCTCAACCCGGTATAGTCGCAAAACTGCCGATTTACATACTCGTTCCGCCCCTCAGAGGTCGTAATCCATACAAATTGCGGAATCGCTTCTGCCAAAACTCGATAACGGGCTTCGCTCTCGCTCAGGGCGGCTTCAGTTTGTTTGCGGCTGCTAATGTCAGTGGTGAAACCCACAATCCGCACTACAGTTCCCTGCTGATCTCTAAATATCTGTCCCCGTTCCCAAACATCGACCCAGCGCCCATCGGCATGACGGACTCGATATTCACCTTCGTAGCGATCGGCGGTTGCTAGCGTTGATTCAAGGCTGGCTGACAGACGGACAACATCATCGGGATGAAGGCGCTTTACCCACCACTGTTGAGTGGACTCTGCATCTTCAACCGATACGCCAATCAGTTGAAATAGTCCCTCCGATCGATAGACTTGCCCCGTTTGCAGATTCCACTCAAAGACAATGCCATCAACTGCGTTAGTTGCTAACCGAAATCGCTCTTCGCTGCTTTGCAGTGCTTCTTCTGCCCGCTTGCGTTCGGTGATATCGATGATCACTCCGCGCAAGCATTGCCCTTGGCTGGCATCAAAACTCGGCTGTCCGCGATCTTGCATCCAGCGAGTCTGTCCGTCTGGGCAGACTAATCGAAACTCCGATCGATATTCTGTTCCGGCAATTAACGCGATCTGAATTTGATTAAAAACGCGATCGCGATCATCGGGATGAATCAAATCAAAAAACTCAGATCCCGTTTGTGCGGTCGTTCCAGGTGCGAATCCGATCACGCGGTCTGCATTCGCCGATCGTCTCACTTCATCGGTGACTACATTCCATTCGTAGGCGACCATAGCGGCAGCTTCTAACGCATAAAGCAGAGCACTGCTTTCAGTCGAAGTGATCGGGTTGGCAGGAATGGACGATCGCGGTGAGGGATCAAACGACATGGTTAACTATTGAGTGAAACTGATTCGAGTCTAGAAATGCTCATTAACGTGAATTCGATGAAGCTTTTCGCTGCGGTTGCCAATCCGGGCTGCCCCCTAAATCCGCCAATTCTGGGGGACTCCAAGCCCAGAATTGAGGTTCAAAGTCCCCCAATTTTGGGGGGTTTAGGGGGCTGAAGCGCTGAATAACGAAGCGAGAAAACTCATCGAACTGACGTTAACTAAATTTTCTGGTAGATGAGTCCCTTACGATTCTATAGCAATCCCATCTTGGTCAGATACTCCAGCCGCATTTGCCTTCCCAGTCCTCATCCCAAGGGTTGCCGCCTGTTTCTAAACCGCAAAGAGAACTCGTTGCCTTGAGAATCAATTCATTGTTTTGGCGTGACTTCAACTCTAGAGTTGCAGCGCCTAACATTGTATCTCGACAGACAAACATTAAGCCCTTTGCCGTCGGTGCGCGGAGTGGCGTTCCCGGCAAATCGGTTTTACCTGTCAGGGTAATAGTGTATTCAGAGTTTTTCGCCTCCATCTGCCAATCGCCCCAAGGTTTGATCGACCAACTGACTTCAGAATTCCAGGGCACAAATTCATAAAATTTTCTGCGATAGTGGATGCCAATCATCGCGACTGATTCCATCCACCACAACACGCCGCGTTTGCCGCCCCCTGCTGTTAGTGCGAGATCTGGCTCGTTGTCGAAACTGTTGCAGTTTAACCAAAACCACTTTTGCGGAAAGGCTCCACCCCAATTCTTTTCACTGTAGGCAGGGAAGTTATTAAATTCATAGCGATTCCCGTTCCAATCAATCCAGCCAGTGGCTAACCCATGTGCCATTAAAATTTGCCAACCGGGTTCAAAGATTTGTAGCGAAGACATCCATCCTGCGGTTGACTGTTGTGTATTATCAGCACTCGCCCAGCCATACACAGGTGTGATCTCATATTGCCACTCAGCAGAGTTGCCGTTTGGCTCATAGAGTTTGCCTTGATGCCAGGTTGCCGTCGCCTGATAGCCTTCTTGAATTTGCCGATCGAACTCCCCCGGCTCCAGACATTCAGGAGTTTGGTTCAAGTCTGTTTTGCCCCAGTGTCCTAAACCGAGCGCATCTTGCCATGCCCAAAACTGCTGCACATTGGGGAAGGTGCGACAGAGATACTCATCATTAGCACCCAGAATTTGAGCGGCACCCCCACTATAGGATTGACTGCCTGTGGGGTCTTCGATCGAGTACATAAACGCAAAGGTCTGACCACAATCGGGCAGTGTGACGCGGTAATACCAACCTTCAAAAAATAGACGACTGCTCCCATTCCAGTGATAGCCACTATGAGGGGTTTGTAGGGGATGAAGACTCATAATAAGGGCACTCCTCACAGGGTCCAGACGGATTAACTGCACAGCGAATTTGAGCAGAACGGGCATTATATCGACAGGTAGAATCCCCAATTAGGGCACCTACGCCTTCGATGTAGTGATAATCAGCAGGCAATGACAACAAACGCTGAATTTGTCTGCGCTCTGCGGCTTGCATGGCATTGCGTAAACGAGCTTGTGCCCTCATCTGCATCTTTCTAAAAAACACGAAAGACAGAAGTGGCGGAATTAGCCCGATCGCGCAAATCAAAATGATCTCAAGCATAAGACTATTGTGCTAAATCTTGCTGGAGATGTCAGGGTGAAATCTAGAGAAACCTACTTGGCGTTGCTGAATGTATAAATACGCCCCCTGACCCCCAATTCTGGGGGAACTAGATCTGTTCAAAGTCCCCAAAATGGGGGATTTAGGGGGCTGAAAGGACTGGAACACAGCGCGTCTCTATTGAATCCGCGCTCCTAAGACGCTCCAGGTTTGGGTTTATGAGTTGAAGTGACATATAACTCTTTGAGTTGCTTGTCATCGACGCTAGAAGGCGCATTGGTGAGCAGACATCGAGCTTGCTGAGTCTTGGGAAACGCGATCGCATCGCGAATCGATTCTTCACCTGCTAGCAACATCACCCAGCGATCGAGTCCATAAGCGATGCCACCATGCGGAGGTGTGCCATACTCAAACGCTTCTAACAAAAAGCCGAATTTGTTGTGAGCTTCTTCGATTGATAGCCCGATCGTTTCAAACACTTTTGCTTGCAAATCGGACTGGTAAATCCGCACACTGCCGCCGCCAACTTCAAAGCCGTTAAACACTAAGTCATACGCTTGAGCATGAGCCGTTTTAAGGTCGTGTGCCTCTTCGGGCTTGGGCGCGGTGAAGGGATGGTGTAATGCTTCGAGTCGCTTCTCGTCAGCGTTCCACTCAAACATCGGGAAGTCTGTCACCCAGAGCAAGTTAGTTTTGTCAGGGTCGATCAGTCCGAGTTCGCGTGCTAGGGCTTGACGGAGACGATCGAGCGTTTTATTCACCGTGATCGTGTCTCCTGCTCCAAACAAGAGCAGGTGTCCGGGTTTGGCTCCGGTGCGACTGAGAAGCTCTTGTTTTTGCTCGTCGGTCAGGTTGTCTTTGATGGCTCCGATCGTGTCGATCTCGCCATCTTCACGGACTCGAATATAAGCTAATCCTCGCGCTCCGGCTTCTGCGGCTTCTTTAAACAAGTCTCCACCCGGCTTAATTCGCACATTAGAAACGGCATCATTTCCACCCGGAATCGGCAGAATTTTGACAATGCCACCCTTCGCGACCGAATCAGCAAAGACTTTAAAGCCAGAATTTTTGAGAATATCCGATACATCTACCAACTCTAAGCCGTAGCGTGTGTCGGGTTTGTCAGAGCCATAACGATCCATCGCCTCTGCATAAGTCAACTGCGGAAACGGGGTCGGAATCTCAACACCTTTAATAGTTTTGAAGATGTGGCTGACTAAACCCTCGTTCAGTTGAATGATTTCTTCTTGTGACATGAAACTCATTTCCATGTCTAATTGAGTAAATTCGGGTTGACGATCGGCTCTCAAATCTTCATCGCGAAAACAGCGAGCGATTTGATAATAGCGATCAAAGCCCGACACCATGAGAATCTGCTTAAACAACTGCGGCGACTGGGGCAGCGCAAACCATTCACCCGGATTCACCCGCGACGGAACAAGATAATCTCTGGCACCTTCGGGAGTCGATCGCGTCAAAATTGGCGTTTCGACTTCGATAAACCCTTCAGCATCTTCGAGATAGCGACGAATCGATTTAGTCACTTGATGACGCAATTGTAAGTTGCGACTCATCCGCTCTCGGCGCAAATCCAAATAGCGATATTTTAGGCGTAAATCTTCTCGCACCGTTTCGTTATCAGACATCGAGACTTGAAACGGCAATTGTTTACGAACAGCGTTGAGAATTTCAATCTCGTCTGCATAAATTTCGATTTCGCCTGTCGCAATTTTAGAGTTTAACGACTCATCAGGACGCTTGGTGACGCGACCCACAATTTTGATGACGTATTCGTTTCGCAGATCGCCTGCATGTTGATAAGAACCCGGAGTTCGTTCGGGGTCGCTAACGATCTGAACAGTGCCACTGCGATCGCGCAAATCGACGAAAATCACATACCCATGATCCCGACGACGATCGACCCATCCATAAAGGGTCACTGTTTCTCCAATGTGGCTGGCTCGGAGTTGACCGCAATAGTAGCTACGCATGGCAAAGGATGAAGGATGAGGGATCTTTATGAGTTTAAGTTTAACGATCGTCAGCAACTCAGTGCTTTAGAATCACAGGTTTTTCTGACAAATCGTGAAAACTTTCCCATTATGCCAGGAATTGAGCGGTTTTCGATTCAGATGGGTTCGGTGGACGCTAATGGACTCGGCAGTGCCATGCCCTTACACAGATTTCTGCTTTATTTAACGTGAATTCGATGAAGCTTTTCGCTACGGTTGCCAATCTGGGCTGCCCCCTAAATCCCCAAAACTGGGGGACTTCAAGCCAAGATTCCGGTTCAAAGTCCCCCCGAATGGGGAATTTAGGGAGCAGAAGCCGCGCTTGACGAAGCGAAAAAACTCGTCGAACTGACGTTTATTTAATTCACGATCGCCAAGGTTAGACTGGCAGTTGTTGCTACAAAAACGATGGATGCTGGTAGAAGCGCTCGTGACGGTCGGGTTAGGCATCTTATGCTTTCGAGGAGGAAATAGGGTTGGGCGATTATTGCTGCGGCGCGGGGCAACGGCAAACGATTTATTTAAAGGTCAAAATGCGATCGCGCTGCTGTTTATCGGCATCTATGTCACCTTTCTGATTCTGGCGCTCAACATTCCTCAGATGCAGATCTTTCCGCTGACCTGGCGCGTTTATGGGATGCAAACCACCTGGACAATTATGCGGGTGATGCTGATCGGGTTTTGCGGGGTGGCGTTGACGATCGTGGCGAAAACCGCTCGTAAACAAATTCTGACGGTGCTGCTGCTTGGCGCGATCGGAGTCGGCGGATTCACCACAACCGAAGCTTATTTCTTGACTCCGATTTACCGTGATCTGTTCAACAACTTGCAGCCCAACGGAGTCTTTAAGCAAACCTCGATGAGTAGCTGTGCGCCGTCGGCTTTAGCAACGGTTTTGCAGCGATGGGAACTCAAAGAAGCCACCGAAACCAGTGTCGCAAAGCTGGCAGGCACGAGTCGCATGGGCACAACGATGCCGCAACTGATTGTGGCAGCCCGTAAATTGGGTCTAAACGGTGTTGAACTCTCGCCCACCTGGGAGCAAATGCGCCAAATTAACCGTCCGGGTGTGTTGGGGGTTTGGCTGATCGACGGCCATCGCAAACTCTCTCATGCGGTGGCGCTGTTAGCGATGAATGAAAATAAAGCGGCGATCGGCGATCCCTCAAGTGGCAGAATTTACCTGCTCGATCGGACTGAATTTGCTCAAATTTGGCGAGAGCAATACGTGCCGATTTTTCGACCTAATGAAATTCTTCTGTTGACGAACATTCAAGCCCTTGATTATCTCAAGCGCTTGGGCTATTTGAATTCCAACTCTCAAGATTTCAAATCAGCCTTGCGGGAGTTTCAGCGATCGTCAGGTGTCAAAAGCACAGGAAACCTCGACACCCAAACGAGCTTGTTATTGATGGGATCTTTTTTAGAGGGAGTGCCCACGCTAAAGGATTTCTCGCTTGATTAAAGATCGGGTTCGATGCCGAGCGATCGTAACTGGGCGATTAATCGTTCCGATCGTTGTCGTTCTTCTTCTGTCCGTTGTCGTTCTTGCTCAACGAGATCGACTTGCCGTTCCAAAGGAGTCGGAATCCAATTACCCAATGCATCGAACCAGCGCAACCAGTGCCGCTCAATGCCTTGATAAGTGCCTTCCCACAGTCCCAGCCCTAATCGCAGTTCTTCAAACCAAAATCGGGGTGGCGTTGCTTCAAAAATGTGATAGCTTCCTCCTTCGAGACGAAATACCTGTAGCTCATCGTTGTAGCGGTTGAACACAATGTAGTAGGGAATGCGGAGAATTCGTTCGTAAACTTCCCATTTAGTGGGCGGTTGGTCAACATCTCGCAGGGTTTGCCCTAAATCTTCTCGTTCAGTGCCCGGTGAAAGTAGCTCGACCACCACCATCGGATCGACCCCTTCTTGCCAAGTGACATAGCTCAGACGCAAATCGCGCTGTTCATAGAGTCGAGAAATGCCCACGACCCCAAACCAATCGGGGCGCTCATACCAACCTGTGTGGCGCACATCATAGTAAAGATTGAGATCACTACCCGTAAATGTATCTTCACTGAGATAGTCGGGCGGCAGAAAGGTTTCTGCAAGCAGGCGAGGCTGGAGCAAATGAAACTCGTCGGGCAAGCCAGGTTCCTCCGGGTTCTCGCTGGGTAGGTCATACATCGTCGGCAAATAGTCTTTGGGCGATCGGGGCGGATCGGTTTGAAGCATGACAGCCTTCTCCAACAAACTACCCTTATTGTAGAGGTCGAACTCTCTCGGCAAAAGGACGATAGTAAATGCTGCAAGATCCGACGATTCGAGTGCCGATCGCCATTAGCCTCGGCGCGATCGCGGGTGCTCTGTGCCGCTACTACCTAACCGTTTGGTCAGTTCAGCGCTTCGGAATCTCATTTCCCTATGGGGTTTTCTTGATCAACTTAAGCGGCTGTTTTTTAATGGGATTTTTGGCAACTTTGTTTGTTGATCAGCCCACATCTCCCGAAATTAGACTGATGTTAACCACCGGATTTTTGGGTGCCTACACCACGTTTTCGACTTACGGATTGGACACCCTTAATCTGCTCAGAACTCAAAACTTTTCAGCCGCAAGTTTCTATTGGTTGGGCAGCGCTGTTTTAGGAGTCGGTTTTGTCCAACTCGGTGCAATGCTGGCGAGAATTGGAAAATAAAAGAACGTGAATTCGACGAGATCCTGTGCTGCGGTTGTACCTCTGGAAAGCCCCCTAAATCCCCCACAAGTGAGGGACTTTGAAATGAAAATTGGGACTGAAGTCCTCCAGAATGGGGGATTTAGGAGACACAAGCCCTCTACAATGAAGCGAAAGACCTGATCGAACTGACGTTAAAAGAATTTGATTACCGTTTTTTTGCTTCGTATATATAGAATTTTCCAAACAAGCCGACTGTCTCAAAGTGGTAGGTCGGCATTCCGGGAAGAAAGGCTAAATCGGGCACGATCGCCCGGACTGATAAGTCGGTTTGATAAAAGCTAAATAGCAGAAAATCTTGGCGATCGGTGTTGCGAGTAATCACCTTTTTGATCTCGGCTTGATTGTCATCCACAAATTTTGGACATTGGCTTGCCAGCCCTAAAGGTGCCTTCTTGCAGGCATCTTCCCGAATGCGCTGGACTGCAAAATTTTCAAACGCTTCTTGTTTCGGGTTAGTGATTGCCAGCGTCACAGCCCCGACTAAGAGCAACACTCCGACAATCCCTGCTGTCAGGTTGACTATCTTCATAAGCGGTCAATTCCCACTCCACAGGCGTTAGACAATCTGCTGACTAACGCGAAACCACAATTTTAGACGCGATCGGACAAGTTTTGTTCTCATCTCCAAAGATCTAGCTGACTTGTCACCTAAACTGCTATATTAATAAACGTGATGGCGAGCGTAGCCAAGTGGTTAAGGCAGTGGTTTGTGGTACCACCATCCGGGGGTTCGAGTCCCCTCGTTCGCCCTTCTAAGTTTTTATCTGCAACCTTGCAACTCTTCGCATTTTCTAGGGTTGAATTGCGCCGTCAGGCATGATTGCTCTGCTGAGAATTGTTTTGTGGCGCTTGATCTCTCGAAGGTCAGCATTGGTGAGATTGGCATCGGTGAGATTGGCTCTGCTTAAGTTTGCGCCTCTTAAACAAGCAGCCGTCAATATCGCTCCAGTCAAATCTGCCCCAGTCAGGTTTGCACCTCTGAGATTGGCTCCGGTTAAGTCTGCGCCTGTGAGGGTTGCTTTACTCAAGTTTGCCCAAGCGAGATCTGTACTCGATAAATTTGCGGCGCTGAGATTTGCGGCGAATAGATAGGCTTTTCTGAGATGCGATCGCATCAAGTTTGCCTTTTGCAAGTCGGCATGGTAAAAATGCGCCTCCATCAGTTCTGCCTCATAGAGATTGGCGTTGCTGAGATTTGCATGAGCAAAATTAGCGTTGAGCAGCATTGCCTCGCTGAGATCGGTTCGCCTCAGATCTGCTTCGCTGAAGTCTGCTTCTCGAAATTTTGCGCCTCGAAGCTCGGTGCCGATCAGATTGGCTCTGGTTAAGTCGGCTCGATCGAAGTTGGCTCCTTTTAAATCTGCCCCAATCAGATTGGCATCGCGGAGATCTGCACCTCGCAAATCGGCGGCGATCAAACTAGCGTCTACTAGTTCAGCCTTTTGTAGCATTGCGTCGATTAATTCGGCTTTGAAAAGACATGCCTGATTGAGAATTGCCCCATTGAGATTGGCAGCAATTAGCTTTGTCCAACTGAGTTCTGCTTTTTTTAAGTTGACGTAACTGAGATCTGCACCTCGGAGATTTGCGCCCTTTAAGTCAACTTCGCTGAGGTCGGGGTGAATCTGCGGGTGCTGCGATCGCCATTCAATCCACGGCACTGCACCTTGCTGCAACTGCCTGAGATGATTTGAGTCTGCCATGCTCTATTCCTTTCGCATCTCGGTCGGATGCTCTCGCCCAGCGACATTCTCGATCGCTGCCACGACTGCCTGAGATGCCGCCATGATGTCTCGCTCTGCGCCACCTAAATATAATCGCCCAAAGCTGCCCACCGCCGAGATTTGCAGAATGTTGATGAAGGCGGCTTTTTCGGCTTCGTTGGCGGCGAGGGCGGCAAATGCGGCGGGTTCGACTTCAAAAACATAGAGGGTTTGCCCTGCCAAAATCATGTTGCCGCGACGGGTGCGGTTGATCAGTTGCGTATGGTGGGCATCAATATTGCGAATAATCTGACTAGAAATCACCCGCGGCTTTAGACCTTCGTTTTGCCGAACGCCCATGCTATCGAGAATTGCCCGACCTGCGGCTTTGACTTCGCCTTGATTGCTAGCGTGAATTTCGAGCAGTCCATACAGCCGCTCGACCATTTGCACACCGGGACGCACGACGGCTGATTTCATTGCCACATCCATAATGCGATTAATTTCGATGCCGGGAGAAATCTCGATCCAAAGTGAAGCGTCTCCGGGCAGGGGTAAGAAGCCCAGCGCCTCGGTGCCTAAGTAAGCGGCGTGTTGAGGCTGCAAATTGTCGAGATAGACGTAGCTGCGAAGATCAATACCCAAAAGTTATATCCATAGCAGAGAGGCTAGATCAGTATACGGGTTTGCGTTGGCTCGTGACTACTGACTAAGGAGGGACGATCGCTCATTCTGGCTTTGTCGCGATCATATTGACGCTGATCAAGTTGTCGAGAATTTTCATGCTACTGCAATCGTTAAACAGACCAAACTCGCTGACCGGGGTGCAGTCTACAAACCCCACTTCTTGAAGGTACAGAGCGAGTGTATCGGGGTCAAACCCAACCCGGTGAACGTCATATTGATTCATGTGTCCACCAAAGATAATTCGCATCAGTTGGTGCCGATCCATTGGTCTCAAATTGGGGTTGAGATATAACCAGCAAAGCGTCTGCAAGTTGGGGACGCTCACCATCAGTTGTCCGCCCGGTTGCAAAACGCGATACCACTCTGCCAGAGTTGTGATCAGTTCATTGTTGAGTGAGTAATGAAAATGCTCTAAGATGTGGCTGGCATAAATTGTGTCAATAGAACCGTCAGCAAACTGGCTTAAGTCGGCAGCATCTCCAATGAAATCTACTTCTGGGCGAGGTTCGATGTCTAAAATCTTCCAGTCAGAATGGGGTTCTTTACCACCCAGATGTAGTTTGATGGCAGATTTTGGCTGCGTGTCTTTGAGAGCTATCAACTCTAGAAAAATAGCCTCTAATTTCTTAACTGCTTTAGTTTGATTGAATTTAGACATGGCTCGCTGTTGACCTGTGCGGGCGATCGCGTCCCAACGCGCTAGATCTGTTGGCAGAGAAGACAAAATATCGGCTAGATCAAAAGGATTTTCAGACTCAAAGATTAATCCATCTTTTCCGTGTTCTTCAACAATTTCTCTGGCTCCGCCTGTGCCACTCGTGACGAGAGTTAGTCCGGCTGCCATTGCCTCAATTTGGCTGATTCCAAACGGTTCCTCAAATCGCGACGGAAAGACAAGAACATTGTGAGTTTTATAGAGTTGAATCAGTTCTTGACGAGACAATGCACCCGGAAAGTGAACGGCTTCTTGCAGTCCTTCCGATTCTATGAACTGTTTTAAAGCGTCAACAAATTCTGGTTGAAAAGTGCCCCCGGCGATCGTGGCTGTAAATTCAATTCCTGCCGCATGAAGCAACGAGAGCGCTTCGACTAAAACATCGGCTCCTTGATCTTCGGTGACTAAATTGGTGTAGGCAATGCGAAGCCGATCGCGAGGTGGAAGCTCAACTTGATAAAAAGCATCGACATCTGCACCGGGATGAAGGGTTTGCGCGGTCGCCGCTGCTGGGTAGCCTGATGCCTCAAGACTTGCTGTGACCAAATTGCTACAGGTGATGAAATGGTAAAGGGACGATCGGGGCGTATGCTCAGGATCATAACCGGATCGCGCATTCATCACATAGTGAGCGACGGGCACCTGATGAGAGAGCAATAGCGCTAGACTCTCTGCTTGTGTCTGAACAAAATCAAGATTACCTGCTAAACAAACATCGGGCTGAAAGTGTTCTAAGTGGTGTTTGAGAATCGCCTGATTTTGCTGCCTTACGTCAACTACACGCTGATGGTCAAACCAACGAAATCCTTGAGATGACCACTCACCCATGAGCAACAAACAACGTTCTATAGGCGGATCAGGATAAAGACTGGGGTGAGATACGGAAAACTGGGGCGTGTCACTCGTCAACACTAAAACGGTGTGACCGCGATGTTGCAGGAGTCGAGCAAAGTCTGCGATCGAGCGTTCATATCCTCCAAGAACCTGGGGCGGATAGAGATTGGTGATCACTAAGATCTTCAGAGAGGTGATCATTTTTGGTAGGCTCCAGTTTTTGAATAGGAACCCTCATCCCCAACCCTTCTCCCCAAGGAGAAGGGAGCAAGAGTCAAAGTCCCTCTCCTTGGGGAGCTACGGTGTACACCCAAGTCTTCTGATCTCGTCATCGCCGAGATCCTCGCCCCCTAAATCCCCCACGAGTGGGGGACTTTGAGCCGAGACTCCAGTTTCAAAGTCCCCCAGAATGGGGGATTTAGGGGGCTGAAGCCGACTGAAACGGAGCGACGAACACCTTGTGTGTACACAGTAGCCTTGGGGAGAGGAATTTGGGGTGAGGGCGGTTTGCGGCATCTTACATCTAACTTAGATCCGTCTACTTACGATCGTTCGCTCAATTCATCTGATAATTCTGACGCTGATAGGTAGGTTGCCCACATTTGCTCGTAAGCTTTTTCCATTTCGCGGGTAAATTGTTTGCCGTTCCAAAGGGGAGCGGTTTTTTTAGATTGCTTTAACTTCCAGGCGATCTGCTGCCGAAGCGCTGCATCTTTTCCGAGTCGAATACCCCATTCTACATAGTCGTCGTCTGTCCAGGCGATGCCTTCTGTGATTCCAGCGTTGACTAGCATCGTGTAGCTGTTGCGGGCGGCAAATTGTTCTCCGACTTTGGTGACGATCGGAATCTCCATCCAAAGGGTTTCGAGGGTGGTGGTTGCGCCGTTGTAGGGAAAGGTGTCTAGCACAACATCGGCGATCGCTAAATTAGCGCGATGAATTTCAACCGAAGGGTCATCAGGCAAAAATCGGAGACGATCGCTCGATACGCCTTCTTCTGCGGCGATTTCTGCAAAGAATTTGCTGATCGATTCCTGGTCTGAGAGTCCTTTAATCAAGAAGTAGCTGTTGGGAACTTGCTTGAGAATTCGCATTTGCAGCTTTACGGTGTCGCGATGTCGTTTGTAGCCTCGCTGGGCACTGAGGAAGACGATCGCGTTATCGGGAATGCCTAAATGTTCTGGTCGTAGGGTGGGAATGCCGACTTCAAAGCCATCAACGGCAATGTAGGTTTGAGGCAACCGAACAATTTTTTCACTGTAGTAATCTTGGGCGGAGTCTGGCAAAACGTAGGGGTCAGCGATGAAATAATCGATCGCAGGCAAACCTGATGCATCCCAACCGAGCCAAGTGGCTTGAATAGGGGCAGGTTTGAGTGCCAAAATCTGGCAGCTTAAATCGAGGGTAATGCTGTCAAGGTCGATGAGAATATCAATTTCGTCTTGCTGAATCTGGGTCGCGATCGCAAAGTTAGTTCCTAGACCGATCGTTTCGATTTTGTGGACGTGATCAAATTGACTGACATACCACTCTTGTAGCGGGTCGTGGAACTTTCGGTAGCTGAGAAAATAGCCGTAGAGTTCAAAGCGATCGCGATCGTGGTGCTGCAATAGGCACCGAGCCAACCAGCCGACCGAATGCGTTGCCATGCAGTGAGACAGGTAGCCAATCTTGAGGCGCTTAGGGGTGCGATCGCGGGTTGAGTGGTGATAGTCTCTTCCCTGTTTGGCGGCGTGGAGTTGAATATTTTTTTGACAGAATTCGAGGATTTGATTTTCGAGCCTGCGCCAGCGCTGCGGTTGATCGTAGAAATAAACCAGATAATAAGCAGAGTTGAGCAGCCGAGAGATGAGAACAGAATGCACATCGGTAGGCTGTTGCTCGACCAAAGTATGCAACAAAGACTCATGCCGTTGAGCAATTTCGAGCGCTTCTTGCCAATAGCCACCTGCACCGAGCAAGCCCCGCAAGATTAAATGGTTAGAAAAAATCTTTTCGGGTAAGTCGTCTGTGAGTTCATATCGACGTTCAGCAACTTTAATGCCGCGATCGTACTGTTTTGCGTTTTGATAAAAAGACGCTAAGTGACCCAAAAACTCGATGTTGTCAGGGTCAAGGCGAAGATAAGCTTCGACGAGATCGGCGGCAAAGGCAGCGCTCATTTTGCTGTGAGCAAACCGAATCGCGGCGGGTAACACAGCCTCCGTTAAAGCTTTAGTGTCAGAAACCGCAGCAATGCAGCCTTCAGCGAAGTTGAGAAGCGATGGCGTAGGATCTGCATGATATAGAACACTTTTTAAAACGTGCAGCAAAAGCTCAGTGTTGACCTCCGCTCCTGGCAGAGATTGCGGCAATCCCAACTCTTCAAAGGTGTCGTCGGTGAAGAGATCAAGCCCGATCGAGTGCTGCAAGATTTTTAGTAGATTATCAACTATGTCAGGACAAATTTCTCGTAAGTGTTGGCGGATTGCCCACGCAGTTGAGTAGTCGGTCAATGTTTCGCGGCGCTCTGCCTCGGTTTGCAACACTTGCGCTAATTCAGCCACCCATTGTTCAACCTGATCGGGTTCGCCTTCTGACATCGCAAACAACCAAGTGGTCTGAGCTTCAGCTTCTTCACCCTGCAAGAGCAGCAATAAGCCTAAGTGCCAATAATTAGATCGTTCTTCGGGGTTGGACTCGATCGCTTGTTCGTAGAGTTGTGCGGCTTCGGCATACTGCTCGTTTAAAAGAGCGTGGGTAGCTTGCTTTTGCCAATCTGCCAAAGCTTCTAAAGGTAACGGAGCCATTGCCATAGGGTTTAACACAGAGATCTGCTTTAGTATCGACCGCTTCATTAAAGACAGCACAAAAAAAGTGGGTAGACAACTTCTACCCACTCGCGGTCTTAAAAAACTTTGTTTAAGGCAAAGTTACTTCGCCAGTGGGTCATAACCGGTAGGCTCTTTCATTGTGGTACCAGTGATTGTCGCAACGGGAGGAACATCCTTGGAAGGTGCTTTGCTTTCATAAGCAATAGCGAGGGTGCTGGTTTCCTTTGTCTTGTCATCTGTTGCTACAAACACGGTTCCACCATAGGAGCGAAGAGCAGCCACCCTAGCGGTACCGGTGCTGAGTGCCGATATGTCAGGAGTAGCTTCAGCTGACTTATATTCGTAGTTGACAGTTTCCGATGGAACGGGGTCAGCCATATTTGACAACTCAGTTGCAAACTTGCTCTTTTCCAGGAAATAAGCCTGTTGAGTGCGGTTTAGGGTGCCCACATAGGTCTTGGCTTCAGACTGCTTGGCTTTGTTTGCCTGGTTCAAGAAGGAAGGCAACGCAATTGCAGACAGAATGCCGATGATGATGATCACGACCAACAACTCAATCAGGGTGAAACCTTGATCTTTCTTTTTGCTAGCGAGGTGTTGCAGAAACTTTGCTTTGAGTTCAGATTTCATGGAAAGAGTGTCTCCTAAAGATGCGGGTTGATGTGCTTCTAACGCTGAACCTAACTTGCCCAGTTCAGTTCGCTTTCATATCACTCGCGCTTAAAATCTTTCCTGATTTCTGAAAGGCGCTCTCTAGTAAGGGTTAGGGGCGACGATCTGCCCTCCTCACGAAGTGGGGCAAAGCCCTCGCCAGCCGTTCTTCTCCCAAAAGAGAAGCTACTGTGTACAAGTCGTTCGTCGCTCCGTTTCAGTCGGCTTCAGCCCCCTAAATCCCCCATTCTGGGGGACTTTGACCCCAGACTTGCCGTTTCAAAGTCCCCCAATTTTGGGGGATTTAGGGGGCTGAAGCCGCTCTTAACGAAGCGAAAGGACTGATGGATACACGGTAGCCCTTTGGACTTATGTGTACACACAAATTGTTTTGCGTTCCGATCGCTGGGGGTTCGCCCCCTAAATCCCCCATTCTGGGGGACTTTGACCCTAGACTTTCAGTTTCAAAGTCCCCCAATTTGGGGGGATTTAGGGGGCTGAAGCCGCTCTTAACGAAGCGAAAGGACTGATGGATACACGGTAGCCCTTTGGACTTATGTGTACACAAATTGTTTTGCGTTCCGATCGCTGGGGGTTCGCCCCCTAAATCCCCCATTCTGGGGGACTTTGACCCTAGACTTTCAGTTTCAAAGTCCCCCAATTTGGGGGGATTTAGGGGGCTGAAGCCGCTCTTAACCAAGCGAAAGGACTGATGGATACACGGTAGCCCTTTGGACTTATGTGTACACACAAATTGTTTTGCGTTCCGATCGCTGGGGGTAGCCCCCTAAATCCCCCATTCTGGGGGACTTTGAGACAGAAGAAAGCTTTGAGACAGAAGAAACCTTTAGAGAAGATGGGCACTCTTGTAGAAGCTCATCACTCATCAGGTTTATGGATTCTCGGCGCATTCGAGGAACCACTCCCAACATTATTTCTGCGGCTCGACAACTTCGACAGAATCTCACCCCGGCTGAAGAGAGGCTGTGGCAAGCTCTAAAAAACCGCCAACTAAACGGCTGGAAGTTTCGCGTTCAGCATCCGATCGAGTCTTTTATCGTCGATTTCTATTGTCCTCAACATCGATTGGTCATTGAACTTGATGGCACAATTCACGATCAGCAGGTGGAGTATGATGCCGCTCGAACTGAGAAACTGAATCATTTGGGATATCGAGTCATCCGGTTTCGTAACCGAGAAGTGATATCAGATTTAAGGCGTGTTCTACAGCAGATCACCAACGCGATCGAGAGATAGCTTCATCCGTTCAAAGTCCCCCCGAATGGGGGATTTAGGGGGCTAAAGCCGACTCCAACGAAGCGACAAACACTTTGTGCGTATACAGTAGCGCCCCCTGGGAGAGGATGAGGGCAAATTCAGCAACGTCAGCAGATTAACTCGAAACTTAAAATAGTTAACATCAGATTGCCCGATCGCGAGTGTGCGCCGAATTCTGCAATATTAAGTCTTGAAGTGCTGAGAGTCTCGATCGTCGTTCAGATTATTACCCTATGCGAGCCTGACGAAACCCAATGGACTAACTACTCACAGAGGAAGTGACCATGTTTCACTGTCATGTTTGCAGCTCAAACCAAGCCCATCCAGAACACGTCGATGAAGTCTTTTTGATCGACGGCAAACCCATCTTAGTAGAAGGAATCCCTGCTCAGGTTTGTTCGCGATGCCAAGAGTTAACCTTTAGCCGTGAAACTACTGAAAAAATTCGTCGTATGCTGCACGGAGAAGCAGAGCCGATTAAGTCGATGAGCATCGAAGTGCTTGCCTTTCGCTAAAACAAGCGAAAATCATCACATCCCATGACTTGCTTGACTAGAATCCACCCTTTTGTATTATACTAGTCGTAGTCGTTATGAGTTTGTATTAATCCTATGGCAAACCCAACCGTAGAGAATTTAGTCATTATTGGCTCTGGCCCGGCTGGCTACACGGCAGCGATTTACGCAGGTCGAGCAAACCTTAAGCCTTTGATGTTTGAGGGCTTTCAAACGGGAGGGCTGCCAGGTGGACAACTGATGACCACCACCGAAGTTGAAAACTTCCCAGGCTTTCCTGAAGGCATCACCGGCCCACAACTGATGGATCAGATGAAAGCGCAAGCGGTGCGCTGGGGGACAGAACTCTACATGGAAGATGTCACCTCCGTTGATTTGAGTCAGCGTCCGTTTGTGATTAAGTCCGACGATCGCGAAGTCCTCGCCCACAGCATCGTCATCGCCACAGGTGCCACCGCAAAACGATTAGGTCTACCCTGTGAAGGTCAATTTTGGAGCCGAGGCATCTCAGCCTGTGCCATCTGTGATGGAGCAACACCTCTATTTCGAGGTGCCACCTTGGTAGTCATCGGCGGCGGCGACACGGCAGCCGAAGAATCGATTTACCTCACTAAATATGGTGATCACGTCCACATGCTAGTAAGAACCGACAAGATGCGCGCCAGCAAAGCCATGCAAGATCGAGTCTTAGCTAATCCCAGAATTACGGTGCATTGGAACACAGAACCGATCGACGTAATTGGCAACGACGAACACATGACTGGCGTAAAGGTCAAAGACACTAAAACCGGAGAAGAAAGCACGATCGATGCCAAAGGGCTGTTTTATGCGATCGGGCACACCCCCAACACCGCTCTCTTTAAAGGTCAGCTAGATCTAGATGACGTGGGCTACATCGTCACCCAACACGGCTCAGTCGAAACCAGCGTCGAAGGCGTGTTTGCGGCTGGAGACGTGCAAGACCACGAATTTCGCCAGGCAATCACCGCCGCCGGGACGGGATGTATGGCGGCAATGCTGTCAGAACGTTGGTTATCGTTTAACGGCTTGGTGCAAGAGTTTGGCAAAACCGAGGCGCAAAAATTGGCTGAAGAAGATACGGCACACGCGGTTGAAGTCTTCCAGGTTTCTGGCGAGTTTGATGTGACTGAGACTCGTCATGAAGGCGGTCTAGCGTTGAGAAAGCTCTATCACGAGAGCGATCGCTTAATCGTCGTCAAATATGTCTCTCCTAACTGTGGCCCTTGCCACACGCTCAAGCCGATTCTTAACAAAGTCATCGACGAGTTTAACGATCGCATTCACTTCGTCGAAATCGACATCGACAAAGACCCCGATATCGCTGAATCGGCGGGTGTAATGGGCACTCCAACCATTCAGTTTTTTAAGGACAAAGGCATGGTTGCTGAAGTCAAAGGCGTGAAGCAAAAGAGCCAATATCGAGAATTGATTGAAAGCAATCTTTAGGATCGCGAATTAAGGGATATCGGTTAACGTCAGTTCGGTGAGTTCTCCTACTTCGTTGTTAGCGGCTTCTGCCCCCTAAATCCCCCAAAATTGGGGGACTTTGAACTGAAAATCTGGGCTTGAAGTCCCCCAAATTGGGGGATTTAGGGGGCAGCCCGAATTTGCAACCGCAGCGAAAAGCTTCATCGAATTCACGTTCGGTTAGATGCCAGGGTCAGGGGCACGGCAATGCCATGACCGTACAAAAAGGGTAGGGGCATGACACGTCGTGCCCTCTTGCGATCGCTGAACGATCGCAATTATTTTTGAAATCGATATCAGATATTGATGCTGTTAGGAATCCGAGAAGGTAGCAGGTAAGGGTAGTCGATTCCGGTGGCACGATCGCGCACTCGATTTCGGGTCTGAATCTCAGTTTCGATCGCTTGCAGATCAGCTTGAAATTGGTGCAGAATCGCCCGATCGCCCTGATCCAAAAATTGCATAATCTCATCACTTCCTAAGCGACTCCAAATAATGCCACTCAGAGCAAAGGTTAGCTTCATTTGGGCAAGGTCTTGCGCGGGTTTGGGCAGCATCTCTTTGAGCGATGCAGAAACATCAGGCTGTGTGTAGGCGGCAAGTGGCGCATTGGGAACGTAGCCAAAATAATCAAACTGGCTAAAATTCACCGCCGCGTGTTGAGCGCTGCACGTAAAAATAATCTGCGTTGCGGCATCAATGAGTTGCTGTAAGGTGACGATCGTCCCCGGATTCTGCATCGTCGGAAATCCGGGAACTCGCGGATAATCAGGCAACTCGTCAATCGACAAACCCACCTGCGCGGCAATCTCTGGAGAAATCCAGTCAGGAGCTTGAGCAAATTCGTCACGCGATCGTGTGTTGAGAGGTGCGCCCAATTCTGCTGCCCAAGCTTGCAAATCGGGGTCTTGCTGAACTGCAAGATCATCTTTGTAATAGCGCTGTAGATAAGCCGTCACATAGTGAGCGATCGCGCCCCACAGCAGTTGAGCATCGTCTCGATAGGGATAGTCTGACAGAAATTCAGCCTCTACGCCTCGATGTTTGAGATCGGTTGGCAACGCATAAGACTCAAACGGACGATCGCGATAAGCTCGATTCATCACGGCGATCGATGCTTCACGAGTCGGAGCCATGAGCGTGTCGATCGCGGCTCCTTCGCCTAGCAAAATGGCATTGCCGCGCGTGTTGATTGCCAACAAAAATCTAACATGTGGTTTGAGTAGTCGATAAACGGGGTGATTAGAGGGCAATCGGCGCGGAGTCGCGATCGCAAATGCTTCCATTGCCAAATGGGTATAGCACAAATGAGTCAATAACTCATGTTGGGTAATATCTGCCACCTGAACAAAAAGTTTTGCCCGCATCCAGTCATCGGCATCGCTGGTTGGTGTGTAGATTTTTTCACCCGACTCTAACTGAATTAGGAGCGGTTCTAAACCCTGATCACCTCGATAAAAAAGCGTTTTTGGACTACCTACATAGCGACCGATCTGCAATTCTGCGGGCGCAAATTTTAACAATGGATAGTCTAATCGAAATAAACGATTTTGATCCGCAGCCTCTTCAAGAATCACAGCAGTTCCGCTAGAGGTAGAGCAGACTTGATCGCCTTGCCAATCTGCTAAATCTACTCGATCGCTGACTCGCTGTAATGAGGTTGGGTTCGGCCCGGCGAGGCGCTGACGCGCAAACTCACGATCGCTCAATCCACCGTCTCGATCGTGAATTTTAATAATTTTGGGGCGCGATCGTCCGTGTTCTTTTAAAGTCTGATAAAACTGGAGGCGTTGAGCTTGAGCAAAATTCGGCTGATTAGAATTAACTTTTTTCGCTGCCTTTTCTGCGTTATTTAGGGCTTCTCCCATCTTGCGCCGCAACTGCACAAATTCGACATTAAACTGCTCGGTTGGCGGCAAATCAAAGTTAAACAAATCAGACTGAAAAATCTCGAAATCGACCAGTAGCGTTGTCAGTTTTAACCAGGTTTCATGGAGCGTATGATCGTCCGATTCGATCTGCTCTAGTGCCCAAGTCAACGGCGCAGAAAGTTGCCCCCGCTCTAGCAAATTGTGGCGTAGCTCAGTCAGAATGTATCGTAATGCACCATCTTCTCCAGCGTGGGGAAAGATTCGAGCCGGGGCAGCCTGACTGATTTGGGTGGGATCGTAGCGATAATGACCCTGTTGTTGCTGAAGTGATTGAGACATCACTAACTCCAGTAAATTTGTGATTAGCGTCAGTTTGACGAGGTTTTTCGCTTTGTTGTGGGCGGCTTCTGCCCCCTAAATCCCCCAAAATGGGGGACTTCAAGCCAAAACTTCCGGTTCAAAGTCCCCCAAAATGGGGGATTTAGGGGGCTTTCTTCACAACCGGAGCAAACCGCTTCTGTCGAACTGACGTTGTGATTAGCGCGATCGTATAACGATTCGCATTGATCAAATACACAATGAATCGGTGTTTCTCCGGTTTCACTACACAATTTTTAACGACCCGACCAGCGCAAAACGACGACTTCTTCACGCAACTGTTCTTGAGTGACGGTCGCTAATCGAGTCCGAAATAGATCAATGCTGACGACTTCATAGCCAAGGGATTTTGCAATATCTGCCAAGAGCGTCCCCGTGCGGATCATGACACGCAAATAGGATGCCTGATCACCGACCACGTAAGCAAGCTGGGCACCTGGGCGCAAAACATGACGCAAATCTGCCAGATGTCTCGCCATGCCGCCAAAATAAAGCCGGGTAGCTCTCGCATACATTCGCTCAAAGCCGCTCGTTTTGCCGAGTTCGATCCGTTTGGCTTCGATCGCATTAGCAATGCGCTGAATTTCAACATGATCGGCAACCCAGCGATCGTCGTCGTCGGCTTTATAGACATTGCGAGAATTCGATCGCATCAAGCCTTTTTTGAGAGTTCGCAGTTCTGCCTTGTCGTTGATAAATTCTAAAATCACAGATTCTAAGCGAGTCGTGCGCGTGTAGTCTTTCTCGTTGGGATAGGGCGGTGACGTAATCACAGCGTCGATCGAGTTAGGCTCTAAAACGTCAGCTAGTTGGCGAGAATCGGCATGATGCACGATCGCGCTCGTGTCAGGCAGAGTTTTGAGACAACGGAGATCAGCAGCGATCGCTTCTATGCCTTCGAGCCACGAATCGACGACTTGAGCATCGGTCTTGGCCTTACCGACTCCCACTTCTGGTCCAAAGTGAAGATTGCTAATCGAAAAAACTAACGCTTTAGCCAAAGCTAACAATTCGTGACGCTGATAGGGCGAGTCAGTATGTTGTTTAATTTGCTCTAGCAGCACCAGCGATTTGTGAAGCGGTAATGGACTAATTGAGTTTTTGAGCAGCAATTTTAAGCGATCTTCGGGTAGCGTTTGCCAGGGTTCTTCGGTGCGATCGAGCCTTTTTTCGGTCGCTTTAGCAATCTGATCAGCGTGGCGCAACAGCTCATCGGGGTCAAGACTCCAATCGAGTTTTACCGTTCCTGCAAACCACGCCATCGGATTCGCCTCAACCCCGACGCTGGGAATTCCTAGCTTTTTGCATTCAACCACTGTGGTGCCTGTTCCACAGAACGGATCGAGAACTTGATGCGACTCATTGACCCCAAACTTTTCTAAATAATCCTGCACTAAATGCGGCGGAAACGACAAAATAAACCGATACCAATGGTGGGCGGTTTTGTCTTCAGTGCGAAGGTGATTGAGTTCTGAATTGTTGGATTCTAGCTTGAGATGGGGAATGAGCGGTTGAATGTATTGCAAGGGAACAGCAGCAGCTTTGGCAAGAGTAGCACTGGCATTCTACTGAGAGCAATGGTGTAGTTGCAAGCGCTAAACGCTAGAACCGCGATAAGCCTTGATGGTTGCGACGTATAAGTGAAACGTGCCGGGAGTAAATTTGGGATTGAGTGCCCCATCATACTCAAATTTACTCAGCATCAGTTGCAGCGATCGCAGATGTTGAGTAGCGATCGGGTTAGCATCTTTCAGCGTCTTTGCCCGAAATGCTGGAACCAACTCTGCAAACGGAATGTTGACGGTGAGCCACTCATCAGCCACGGTGTCAAATGAATAGGTATAGGCGATGCTGTCCCACGTCTCGTCATCACGAGCGATAAACTTATAGCGGTTGCCGTCGCCCTTAACACGCAGTTCAATGCCTTCGTAGCCTGAAAGATTGACAGCAGGCTCAAAATTGCGAGTCCGAACTGAGGCAAAGCCACCCGAATTTTCAGTCGAGACAGTGCCCGTAAACAGCGCCGCGCGATCGATCTGCTGAAACGAACTGGCGCTAACCCCTCCCATCACCACATCATCCAAGGCTCCCCAGAGATTGATCGTGCCTGACGGATTGCTAAAGTCAAACAAAACGTCTGACTGAGGGTTAATCGGCTGAGAAGGCGTGTCACCTTGAAACATTTTCTGAAGCCAGCTTACGAGAGGGATCACCTCAAAGTATGCCAGGGTTTGCACAAATCGACCTGCATCCCATTGAGCCATTAGGGTTGTCCTCGCAAAACTAAGAGATCTCCAGCTTAACGAATCTGACGATCGAGCGATGACATTTCGATCGCAAACTGCGTTAATCTCCAAATAAACGAGTGTGATAGAGCAGAATGGTACAGTTTCAACCTCCAGGATTTGGTCAGAAAAATATTCAGACTTCGCTGGGTGAGATCGCTTATTACACCCCAGTCGCGGCACCTTGGACGATCAAGGAGTCGCCGCGTCCGCCGATCGTGTTTCTCCACAGTTTTGGGGGCGGTTCTTCGGCTTATGAATGGTCAAAAGTGTATGCGGCGTTTGCCAATACGCATCACGTCATCGCGCCCGATTTGCTGGGCTGGGGCAACTCTGCCCATCCGATGCGAGACTATCGAATTGAGGATTATTTGATCACGATCGCCGAACTGATTCAGCAAGTATCGTCCTCGCCAGTTGCGGTGGTGGCATCTTCGCTAACGGGCGCGATCGCGGTTCGGCTTGCGGTGCAAAAACCAGCGCTCTTTCAGTCACTTTATCTCGTCTGTCCATCTGGATTTGACGACTTTGGGCAAGGTGCAGGGCGAAGAATTCCGCTTCAGATTATCAATACGCCGATCCTCGATCGCCTGATCTACGCGATCGGGGCGACGAATGAGATTGCCGTGCGTAACTTTTTGGAACAGTTTTTGTTTGGCGATCGCAGCCGCATCACCGATGAAATGGTTGCGGCTTATTTAGAGTCTGCCCAACAGCCCAACGCCGAATATTCTGCCCTGGCATTTTTGCGCGGCGATCTCTATTTTGATTTGTCGCTGTATCTGACTCAGTTAACTGTGCCCACGTCGATTTTGTGGGGAGAGTTGGCACAGTTCACCAATGTTGCTTTAGGGCGACGACTAGCGGGGCTAAACCCTCAAGCGGTACAGGAATTTGCAGTCTTGCCTCAGTCAGGAGTGCTGGCTCACCTCGAACAACCGAGCGTGATCACAGGATTGCTAGGAAGTTGGCTAAAGAATTTTTGTTAACGTCAGTTCGATGAGTTCTTTCGCTTCGTTCTTCAGCGCTTCAGCCCCCTAAATCCCCCAATTCTGGGGGACTTTAAGCCCAGAATTGAGGTTCAAAGTCCCCCAATTTTGGGGGATTTAGGGGGCAGCCTGGATTTGCAACCGTAGCGAAAAGCTGCATCGAATTCACATTTTGTTAGCCTTGTAGGTTAATTTTCGGCATTGGGTAGAGGCAATCCTCCCGTGGTTGCCCTCCGCCAGGGGTAGGCACGGGGGCACTAACCCTACTTAGTGGGTTGAGTAGCCCGATTTGGAAACGGCGCATCCACGAAGCCAAGTTCTAGCAGTTGTTGATAAGACTTTTGTCCTAAATCGCGGGTAGGCTGTTGACTGCCGATGATCTGCACCAGCAGAGGCACTGCTAATTCTGGCTGATTTTGGGCCCGATGCACGAGCGCCAGTTGATAGGTTGCCTGATCCCGCATTTGAGCCGCTTCGAGGGCTTTCTTGCGTTGGCTATCTGCCACCCGATTATCAATGCCAGAAAAACTAGTTGCTAATTGTTGATAGAAATTGGAAAGCTGGTTAAACACCTGACGCGCTTCTTGCAGCTTTTTGGTGGCTAACGGATAGTTTTGACTGTTAACGGCTTTGGTGGACTCATCCATCAGCCGCTGCCCGCCTTGAGCGCTGAGAAGGCTGTCATTTTGAACGCGGAGCGCATCGTTGTCGGGTTGAATGGTGCCAGGCGGTGACGAAGGTGCAGGAGTTTGGGCACTCACGGCTCTGGTCAATGTCAAACTTGCCAAAACTGATAGTGAAATCAATCCTGGGAGATAAAGGCGGCGAACAGTTCCAGCAAGTACCATGAATGACCTTTCGTATTTACAGAGAGAGGACAATTTTAGACTTCGGGTATTTTATCACTACGCGACCCTTTCAGAGCGAGATCGCGACTAACTAACCACAATCAGAGAGCTTCATATCCTGACTGTATTTAATAGCGACGCGAAGTTTTTTAATAAGTTCCCAGTGACTTGAATTGTGGGGTCGATCGCTGTCCGAACCAAGAATTTTGAGCATAGATTCCTGACTCGAAGACTAAACTGAGAATAGTTTGCGGTGAGGCGTTTATGACTAACCCATCCAATGTGCCAAATTCTGCTCAAAATCAACCTGCCAATGCCAGTGTCGCTGAAGAGAGTCGAGGCAAGATTCTACAGCGCGGCGGCGAAGAACTGCTGTTAGAAAAGGTAGACGATCGCTTCACAGTCCACGCGGGGTCGGGTCAACAAGCTAGAGATTTAGCCAATCGGTTTCCTGCAACGGTCGCTCCGGGCACCGCTCCGCCTGAGTTAACAGAGTTTGTGGTCAACCCGGCACAAAAAGATCAGGTGCTGAACGAGGTTCGTCAAGCCGACACGGTAGAGTATGCCAGTCACGTTTACCAGGTTAAAGACAATCCCGCCTCACGAATTTATTTGACCAATCAGGTGACGATTCAGTTTGCGCCTAGCGTCAGTGCAGAAACGATCGCTACCATCACATCAGAGTTGGGGTTGAGGCAGGTCAAACCGATCGTGGGCGTTAACAATGCTTTTGTGTTTGAACTCACGTCAGACGCAAAAGAAAACCCGATGAAGATGACTAATCGGTTGATTGCTCGCACCGATGTGATGACTGCCGAGCCGAATGTGATCGTCAAAACCCAATCGCACTATCGCCCCAAAGATCCGCTTTATGCTAAACAGTGGCACCTCAATCACACAGGCGGGTTTGGCTTAACGTCCGGTTCTCATGTGTTTGCCGAACAAGCCTGGGATGTGACGCGAGGTAGCCGCTCGATCGTCGTTGCTGTGATGGATGACGGCATGGATCTCAACCATCCCGATTTTCAGGGAGTCGGCAAAATCGTTGCACCCAGAGATTTTAAAGGCGATGATTTTGACCCCGACCCCGACGAAGCTGGAGAAGATCACGGCACTTCTTGCGCGGGGGTTGCCGTCGCTGAAGAGAATGGCTTCGGGGTCGTGGGAGCGGCTCCCGAATGTGCGCTAATGCCCATTCGGACAACGGGCTTTCTGGATGACGATACGATCGAGTCGCTGTTTGATTGGGCAACGACCAAAGGCGCGGCAGTGATCTCCTGTAGCTGGGGACCGAGTGCCGTTTATTTTCCGCTATCCCTGCGGATGAGAGCGGCTCTGACTCGCGCTGCCACTGAAGGACGTAACGGTAAAGGCTGCGTGATTGTGTTTGCTGCTGGCAATGCCAACCGCCCCACGAATGGAACGGTGAATGAATCCGGCTGGCCACGCGATGCGGTCAGTAATACCACCATCAGTGGTGACACCAAATGGTTAGGCGGTTTTAGCGTGCATCCAGACATCATCACGGTGTCTGCCTCCACCAGTTTAAACAAGAAGGCTGCCTACAGTAATTGGGGTGCAGAAGTTTCGGTGTGTGCGCCCAGTAACAATGCGCCTCCAGGAGTTGGATTACCTAATTTGGGCTATGTGGCAACGCCGCCACAGGTCAAAGTTCAGCTTCAGGGCTTGGGGGTGTTCACCACCGATCGAGTCAACGCGGCGGGTTATGACGCGAGTAGCTTCACCTCAGAGTTTGGCGGCACGTCGAGCGCAACACCGCTTGTAGCAGGAATCGCAGCATTAGTGCTGTCGGCAAATCCTGAGTTGACGGCTCAAGAAGTGCGACAAGTTTTGCAGCAATCTGCCGACAAAATTGTCGATAGTGATGCTGATCCGCAGTTGGGCTTGCGGAAAGGCACGTATGAATCGAATGGGCGCTGTGACTGGTTTGGCTATGGTAAAGTCAACGCGGCAAAAGCCGTTCAGATGGCAGTTCAAAAACGGGCAATGCTCGCGGCATCACAGCGATCGATTCAATTGCAAAACAATACGAGTATCGCCATTCCTGACAACAATCCTCAAGGCATTGTGAGCGTGATTCAGGTCGCAGACAGTGCGATCGTGCGCGATGTGCAAGTTGCACTGGATATTGATCACACTTATCTGGGTGATTTAGAAATTAGTTTGGTTTCGCCATCTGGCAGTGCCGTGATGCTGCAAGGTCGCACGTTAGGACGCAGGACAAAACTGCAAACGATTTACTCGCTGCAAACCACGCCAACGCTGAGAAAGTTTTTTAGTCAACAAACACAAGGACGCTGGCAGCTACGCATTATAGATTCAATCGCCAATGATATAGGAACGCTGAACTGGTGGAAATTGACGTTGGGAGCTTAAAGACTAAAATGACAATAATCTGGCGTTGCTGAATTGCGGTATGAATGGCTAAGTTCTCCCTCACCCCAAAGGCGAGGGAACAAAGATCCAGCTCCCTCCTCCTTAGCAAGGCTAGTTCATCACATTATTTTTTGTTCTATGAACTAGCCCTGCTTTGTGAGGAGGGCTGTCCAGGTTCATGCATGAGGTCTATTCTCTAACGTTAGCAAGGCACCTTATTCGTGCACTCGACCATTGGGCATGATGGCTCCCGTGAGAAACGCCCCGGTGAGTTTGACCATGATGCGATCGTCAAACCCAATCTTTGCCCCGCGCAAATCTGCCCCGCGCAAATCTGCCCCACTCAAATCTGCCCCAATCAGATTCGCTTCTCGCAAGTCTGCTTTGTTGAGACTCGCCTGAAGCAAGTTGGCTCTAAACAGGTTTGCCTTGTGCAAATTTGCTCCGTCTAGATTGATCTTGTGCATAAAAGCGTCACTCAAGTTGGCATTGCTCAGGTTTGCGTGGCTAAGATTACGACCCGACAAATCTCTTTCTTGAAGGTTTTGCCCGCTCAAATCAGTTCCGCTCAAGTCAGGAGTCTGCGGTCTAGGGGGCGTATGGGCACGCTGTTGGGGCGGATGATAAGGCGAGTGAGGATAAGGACTCGCAGGTGGGGGGCTAGGCTGTGGGCGCTGGGTTTGCGTATTTGCCTGATGCGTTTGAGGGTCAGGCGATCGATGATATTCCGGTCGATAGTGAGACTGCGTATAGTAGTTTTGATCTTTTGACTGAGCGTGAGTCTGTCCACTATTGGCTTGATGCCCATTCTGAGACTGCCCGTTTTGAGCACGATCCTTTTGAGAATGCCCATGGGTCTGAGAATGACTCGCCCCCTGAGAAGTCTGCGAATTAGGCTGAGGCGGACGGTAATAATAAGATTGATAGTAGGTTGAAGCTTGTTTCGGGGTGGGTGCAGGCTGCGCTTTTGGGGCTGGACGCTCACGCGCTTGGGTTCGCAGCGTATCTCGTGCGTGATTAATTGCTTTAATTTGGTCTTCTGCTTTTTTGAGCAACCGAGGATTGTCTTTAGGCACGCGATCGGGATGCCAAACAAACACCAGGTCTTTATACGCCTGGTTCACTTCTTCTAGTGAGGCACCGGGTTCGAGTCCCAAAATTCGATAGCAACGGTCTAACTCACTCATACTTCACCAAGATTGCTATTCAACCATCTATATAAAGATGTGTTTGCGAATCAGATTTCTCATGAAACCACACACTATGCCCACTCTCCCTTGTGAAGTAGAGGTTTTTCTAGTCTTACAAAGTGTAGTCTGAACTCGATAGAGCGGTCAGAAAGTAAAGACTGATTTAATAGAATGGGTAAATTGTTAATATAAAAGAAACTTATCATTGAGTCTATTTTTCAAAATCCCGTAACAAGATCGTAGCGCAGACCTCCCACTTATCACTGAGTCAGCGAGAGATCTGCGCTAAATACGTCCAAATTCTGCTCAGGACATCAGCGAAAGATGTTAAAGATGCCCAAAAAGCCCGACAGAGGTGCGAAGATCGTCCCTAGAGTATCGCCGATGCCAGCCAGCCCTGACTTGCCGACCACGATCGTATCGTTATTTCGCAACGGCGGATTGCTCTGCTCGTTGATGCCTTGATTAAAGTTAATGGCAATATCACGGCGATCGACCGTTCCGTTAGGGTTGAGTCTTAGAAAACTAACTTCTCGCTTTTTGGCGCGCGTGTTAAATCCGCCTGCTGCCAAAAGTGCCTGATTAAGCGTCGTATTGGGCGGAAGCTGAACCGTTCCGGGTTTAGCCACTTCGCCGACGACATTGACCACGATCGCATCAGGCGAAAAACTGGCACGAGCCAAAATCGTCGCATCGGCTGGAGAAAGCGTCGCGGCGGTGGGAACGATCACCCGATCGCCATCCTGCAACGAAATATCTTGCCGCGAATCGCCCGCTTGCAGCAGTTGAAACAAGTTGACCTTCATCACCTGATCAGATCCAGCTTTAGTTCGTCTTCGCACTTCAATCTCGCGAATGTTGGCAGATTGCGTGATTCCTCCGGCAATTTGCAGCGCTCGTGTCACCGTCGGCACCTGCACCTTATTGCCGATCGTCGGAGCCGTCCCGCCCGTTTGAGTTTGCGGCACCGCCTCGCTTTTAATACTGTGAGGGCCAGGACGATTGACCTCACCCGCCACCACGATTTTCAACGGCTGATCGGTGCTGACCGAAAAGCTAGAAGAGGCGATCAGGTTTGCGTCATCTATATTCACAGCAGTAGATGCCGGAACAACAATGCTATCCCCATCGCGCAGGGGCAGGTCTTGACTGATATCGCCCGTGAGCAGCAGTTGTCGCAAATCAACGGTGCGTACTTGAGGGGCACCGCCCTTGCTCGATCGCCGCAACACTTGCACTCGCTGAAGATCGGCTGACTGGCTCATGCCGCCTGCTAGTTGAAGCATTTTGGTTAAAGTCGGAATGCCCCCTTCGGTCAGCGTCGTAGTGTAAGAGCCGGGGCGAGTCACTTCCCCCGACACCGCTACATTAATCGGTCGCGATGCCACTAAGCTGACGGTGACGATCGGGCGAGTTAGCCATTCACTGAATTTCTTAGAAATTGCTGTCGATGCGTCCTTGATCGTCAGCCCCTCTACCGTGACGCTGCCTGCTAGAGGCAAATTCAACGTTCCGTCAGCCAACACTTGATAGTCGCCGCTATATTCTGGCACGCTAAAAATGTCGAGCTTGATTTTGTCACCCGCTCCTAACAGATAGCCTTGGTCAACAGGCAGAGCCGGACTCGGTGCGGAACTAGACGCTGGAGAATTTGATCGAGGCGGTTGAGGGGTTTGAGCAAAGCTGGGATCGACCAGGCTGAGACTCAATAGAATTAGGAAAAAGCTCGATCGATTCAACATACTCACTCGTTTAGAAAATTGACTCGTCATAGATCAAAGCCTCGGATTGCATCCTCATAGACCTCTAATGTTTCTTGATGCACCCGTTTCACCGATAGCCACTCTAAGTTTTGCGGTGCCCGTTGTTTCCACATCTCTAACTGCGTTGGGTGAGATAGCAATTGGATCAACGCTTTTGATAAGGCAGATGCGTCTCTGGGTGGTACTAATAGTCCGGCTTTTCCGCCCTCCAAGACTTCAGGAATGCCATCTACCTGAGTGGCCACAATCGCACACCCGGCTTCTCGCGCTTCTGAAAGCACTAGCCCAAAGGGTTCTCGATCGGATGCCAACACAAAGATATCAGTTGCCAGCAAATAGCGCTGTGGTTCTGGCTGAAAGCCTTCAAAATGAATGCGATCGCCGACTGGACTTTTTTGGGCGTGACGCTCAAACTCGGCCCGATCGTCGCCGTCTCCGACCAAATAAAGGTGAACGGGAAAATCAGCCAGACTAGTAAACATTTCAGTAAAGGCATCAATCAGTGTTTTAATCCCCTTGCGGTGAAACATGCCTGCAACCGTTGTGATAGCGGCACGGTGTAAGGGGAGAGGTTCGATCTCAGACAACGGGCGACAGCGAGGACTGCCCAACGTGCCATTGGTAACGACTCGCAGTTTGCTAGCCGGAATGCCTCGCTGCTGCATCGAAATCGCGACGGCTTGACTAATGGCGATGACGCGATCGGCAAGTCCCATCAAAATTGCACTGCGCTGAAACTCATTGTGAACCGTAGCTACGATCGCGTAATTGGCACTGCCTTTAAGCAGTTTTGCCAAGACGACCCCAGTCATCATGTGAGTATGGATAACGTTTGGCTCAAACGCCTCCACGATCTTCCAAAAGCGCTGGGCGGCTTTGATTAATGGCACAGGTCGGCGGCGTTGATCAAACCTAAAGTGCCGCACTCCATAGTCAGCTAACAGCGCCTCAAACTCACCGCCGCCCGATGCGACAGCGACATCATGACCCGCTTGAGCTTGGAGGCAAGCCAAATCGATCGCCACATTGATGATGCCGTTGCCGATCTTTTGAATATCGTTGAGAACGTGAAGGATTCGCATTAGGTGAGGTGCGTCAATCTCTCTAAAACTTCCATGTATTGGTCAATCACGCGATCGGTCGAAAACTCTAGCGATCGCCGTTTCAAAACCGTTGCATGAATGGGATGGTCGAGGGTGTCTAAAATGGCTTTGGCGAGAGTGGGCGGATCAGCAACTGGCGCTAACTCGCCATAAGTGCCATAGTCTAAAATCTCCGCCGGGCCGCTAGGGCAATCTGTGGAGACGATCGGGGTTCCGGTTGCCATCGCCTCTGCAACGACATTGCCAAATCCTTCAAATTTAGACGAAAGCACGAACACCGAGGCGTGAGCCATATAAGCGTAGGGATTGTCTGCGAACCCCGGTAGTGACACATCCGCTTCTAAATTCAATTCGCGGATCAGCCGCTCTAGCTGTGGGCGTTGTTCACCTTCGCCTAAAATCATCAATCGAGCCGGGCGCTGCCGTCGCACTAGCGCAAATGCATTAATCAACGTAAAGAAATCTTTCTGACTCACTAACCGCCCAACGCCCAAAATCACGGGCGGTTCTGCTGGCAAAAACCAGGGATGAGCGATCGGCTCTTGGCTTTTCTCTAAAACTTCAGGCGTGACGACTGGATTGTAGATCACTCGAATCCGCTCTAGGGGAAGCGAGGTGATTTGTGCCAGATCTTCGGCAGTCCCTTGAGAAGCTGCCACCAGATCATCTGATTTTGGGTAAAGCCAGCGCACTAACTTGGGTCGAAGTTTTCCCATCGTGTTAGGCTGATGCTCTTGAAATTGTCCAGATAGATAGGTTTGGATGCACATCACCACACGAGTCGGAACTCGCGCACTCCACTTAGCCCAGAGAGCAGAACTAACAATATCTAGCGCTGAAAATAAAACCGTGGGTTGTTCTTGCTGCAAATGACGCTGCAATGCCCTTGTCTTTGACAACACCACTGGAAACTTAGACTTTAAATCCACCAGCCTGACGTTTGCCGGAACTTGCTTAAGATAGTCTCCTTCGGCTTCTGCAAGCACTAGATTTGTCCTTAAACCGCGATCGGCAAACCCCTGCGCCAGGTGCAGCATTGCTCGCTCGGCACCACCTCCCGCTAGAGCAGGCAGAAACACGCTTACAGAAGAATTATTCACTGTCATACTTGCCAGACTTACGGCTAATCCTCCTGAGAATGGCGTAAGGACAGGAGATTTACCTCCCCCCGAAGTGAGAATCATTGTAAAAATCTCCCGATCGCGGCATCTATCCATCTAACTATTGCCGCAGTTCGAGCGACCTACCGGGCTGAGGAGATCTAGCGGCGATCACTTGTTCTAAAAGGTGCCGAATCTGCTTCCGAGTCACTGTGAGATTGAAGCGTTGCTTTGCTTGCTGTCGTCCTTGCTGCGCGATCGTCTGGGTTTCCTGCCAATAGTTTCGACAGTGGTTAATCGTTTCTGCTAACCGTTGAGCGTCGCCCGGAGGCACCAACCAGCCAGTCACCCCTGGTTCAACAATCTCTAACACGCCTCCCGCATCAGCCGCGATGATCGGCTTTCCACACAGCATGGCTTCTACGATCACTCGTCCAAACGGTTCTGCTGTGGTTGACGTGTGCGTGATTAAGTCACACATCTTCATCAATGGCACGACATCTGAGCGGAACCCCAAAAAGTGAACTCGATCGCTTAAGCCCAATCGCGCTACTTGGTCATGCAGTTCTTGCACATAATCTTGCTCACCAAATAAGTCATCTCCGACTAAAACGGCAGTTACGTCTGGAGGACAATGAGTCAGGGCATCGATTAAGATGTGTTGCCCTTTCCAAGCGCAGAGACGGCTAAAGTGCCCGATTACGAAACGATCGTCAAGTCCCAACCGATCGCGAAGTTGTTGAGCCGTGTTGTGTTGCCGTTTCTCGTCAGGGTCATCGTCGCTATAGTCTTGGAGCTGAAAGCCGTTGTAAACTTTGACTCCGATTTCTGGACGACCTCCCGCTTCAATAAACGAGTTTAGGCTGGCTTGAGAAACCGCGATCACCCGCGAGGCAAACCGATTGCATAGCGCGACGGTCAGCCGACGATTTGCGCGACTAAAGTGGTCAAGTGAGAGAATATCGTGAAGATGAAAGACGAGCGGACGACGAGCAATCAAGCTCGCGAATGCGCCCACAACCAGAGCCTTTAGAGTGTTGGCATAAATTAAGTCATAGTCGCGGCTAAGTTGCGTCACGTTAGCCACTAATGGAATCAACGAACCCAAACTGCTTAACCCCACCAGCCAACTGCTTTCTTTGCGAACCGCGATCGTTCTATCACTCAAGATTTTGACAGGCACCTGGTTTTGCTCGGCTAATTGCCTAAACTGCCCGTCCTCAAATAAGCCTAGCAGAGCATCTGGATAAACTTTTGCAAGGTCGAGTAGGCTTAACTCTGCACCTCCCAGCTTTCCACTGTAATTAAGGAATAAGATTTTCACGGATGCTACTCAGCAGATGTCCGTCTGATTAAACCCCGATCGCAGCGATAGCAGGGTCTAACCTTTGGCAGATTCTAGCCAGTCATAAATTTGATCAAGCTGTTGCAGCGTCACTAGCCCATATTGCCAAAGAATCATCGGCAAAGGCCCGTTGTTTTGTTCTCGGTGTCTAAGGGCAAACGCGATCGAAGAGTCAGAAATCGCTAACTCTTCTCGTAAAAAGCAAATAAATTTTGAATGGGTTGTAGGTGCCATTATGCTCTCATCTCCTGAGTGACCCTATCTTGAATCGATAGTCTGCTTTTCGATATTTGTCAGTAGCCACTCTTTAATCTGGACTAGAAGATCTTTTTTCAACCACCCACACCTAGATCAAGGCTCAATCTCCGCAGTGAGCCAACTTAAAACGTTGCTAATTTAACGTGAGTTCGACGAGTTTTTTCGCTTCGTTCTCAGCGGCTTCTGCCCCCTAAATCCCCCAACTTGGGGGACTTCAAGCCAAAATTTCCGGTTCAAAGTCCCCCAATTTTGGGGGATTTAGGGGGCTTCCCGAATTCATCATCGGAGTGAACCACTTCTATCGAACTCACGTTAATTTAACTGCCTTAAAATGACGGCTCAGAAAATAAGCCTCTAAGTTACATAGGGCTGAAGAACTATAAATCTATCTAAAGACAGGTTGCAGAAGAACTATTTAACATCGGTCTATCGTAGCCGAAGTTAAACAAATGGATGCATCAAAAATTAATTTTGGGCAGATCTACCCGTTTTGAGAAACTGAACCGGAACTCGATCGCCAACCTTCAACCCTAAGTCAGTCGATCGTCCGCCGCGTAGCTCAATCACCTGGTCAATCGCATCGCGAGTCGAGCCGTAAGTCGCACAGGGATCAGAAGTGCAGGGAGGCACATTCACCGCGATCGCCTTGACTACACCTTTATAAAGAAAGATCATGTCCAGGTTGATCAAGGTGTTTTTCATCCAAAACTGGGTAGGTCTGGCGGGGCTAAAGATAAACAGCATTCCCCGATCGTCTGCCAAGCTGGTGCGACCCATCAAGCCAATTTCTTGCTCTTGCGGCGTTTTGGCGACTTCTAGCTGAATGACTTTTTTACCGATCGGCGCTTGAGCCGTGATTTGCAAACTCTGTCCCAAATTTGCGTTGGCTTGCATGAGAGGTGACGAACTAGCCGCTTGAGTCGCAGACACCGAAGCCGTCGGCGCAGGAGAACAGCCTATTAGCAGTAGACCCAACCCTAGCCCTGCCCATTTAACACGACGACCTAACTCAGATTTAGCAAGTTTATTTGCGCTCATTTACCTTCACCTACGCTTCCCGCAGCACATATCCTACGCCACGTACAGTCTGAATTAACCGCTTCTCGCCTTCGTCTTCGATTTTCAAGCGCAGATAGCGGATGTAGACTTCAATCACGTTCGATTCGCCGACAAAATCGTAGCCCCAAACGCTTTCTAAAATTTGCTCACGAGTCAGAACTTCACGCGGATGCTCCATCAAACATTTGAGCAAATCAAACTCTTTCATCGTTAAGTCGATCGCGCGCCCATTTCGCAACGCTTGGCGGATCGCCAGATCTAACACGAGATCTCCAAATCTCAACTGCTCTGCGCCGGGAGCATCGACTTTTAGATAGAGCTTAACTAGTTTGAGAAAATCATCACTCCGGTAAGGCTTGAGGAAATAATCATCGGCTCCAGCCTCTAAGCAAGCCACCCGATCGTCTACAGCATCTCGTGCCATCAACAGCAAAACAGGGGTTCGCATTCCCGTGCCGCGCAGATGATTGCAAAACGCCAGTCCTGATTCTCCTGACAGCATCCGATCGACCACAATTAAAGCCGGATGCCGCTCGGTTGCTTGGCGCAAACCACTCGCTGCGTCATGGGTGACGATCGTCCCATATCCAGACTCTTGCAGGTCTAAACTGACGCTGTGAGCTAGGGTCTCGTCTGTTTCGATGATCAGAACGCAAGGGCTGTGATCAAGGGTGGCAATACTCATAAAACCTGGGGAATAAAGGGTTTTAATCTCAGCACTGTTGTAACACGTCTGGCAATCATTGGTTACTTAAGTAGGTTTTGCAATGTGAGGTAAGCCCCATCCTAGCTTCTCGCGCAGCAGATGAAAAAACTCTGGCGGGCGGAGGCGAACGAAACGAGCCAGGTAGGGCGATCGCTGTACCCGCACACAATCATCGGGCAACACATAGCATCCAGCATTGCCATCGGCAGTCATCACTAAGCGGTTGGGGTTTGCCGGAAAAATCGTCACAGGCTCACTGTTAGCAAACACCAGAGCGCGAGATGCCAGCGAATGCGGACAAATTGGCACCAAGATCATCACCGGAACTCCGGGCGTGATCACGGGCCCTCCCGCCGAGAGCGAATAAGCCGTCGAGCCAGTTGGCGTAGACAAAATAATGCCATCTGCCGCAATGTCTACGCGAGTGTGCTTGCCAATCTCAACCTCAAAATGGCACATGCTGGTCAGTGGTTCTCGATGCAGCACCATCTCGTTTAAGCAGAGCGCTTCCCAAAGAACGGTGTTTTCTCGAAAGACTTGCACCTGTAGCATGGTGCGTTCTTCGACCTCGTAGTCACCTGCCAAAACTGCCTCGATCGCTTCTGGCAACTGCTCTAACAAAGTCTCGGTGAGAAACCCCATGTGCCCTGTGTTGACTGCCAAAATCGGCACATTGCAAGGAGCCACCTGCCGAAACGCAGACAAAACAGTGCCGTCGCCTCCTAGCACCACAGCAAAGCGCATCGCTTCATCAAACCCTGGAGGAGATAGCTGATCGATCGGAGCATGACAAACCGGGCTTCCCGGCGTGGAGTAGCCCAAAATTCCACCCGCTCCCGTTGCTAGAATGACTTCCCAGCCGCACGAAATTAGCTTATCTTTTAGCTCCCTAGCCGTTTGACAAGCGATCGGTTTGTCGTCGTTGTAAATAATGCCAGCTTTAGGCACGCGCAAAAGTCCGTATCAGAACAGAAAAACGAATAATTGGGACTATAGCACTCCCCATGAGAGCGATGAGATTTAAGTTAAGCAACTCAACGCCCATCGCTCGATCTAAAACCGGGGATAGGTTCGACCGTCTTTGGCAGTTGGCTTCTTCTTGTTCTTGATTTGAGCCTGAGCGACTTCGACTTCTTTCAGTTTTTTGAGAATCCGACCGAAGTAGTCTTGCATATAAGCTTCTAATGTCGTCATATCCTCCGGGTCTAGCTTAAAGGTTTTATAGACCTCATCCATCGGGGCACTCAAGGGTTTACCCGTTGCAACCACTTCGGTGAAAGACAGCCGATCGGCGATGTTCCAAGTCCACTGAAAGAATCGGGCAAAGCGGGTGAAGGCACGCAGCAAGCCGATCGGCATCCGTGAAACTTTTGCCTGCTTGCCAGACATCCGCTCACATAAACGAATAATCTCATAGGCACCCCAGGCTCTTGACCCCACCACTGGAAAGGATTGCTTCTCAGTTTCAGGCACCTTCAGCGCTTGCACCGCGAACTTAGCCACGTCTTGCGTATCCATGTAGGCGATCGCAGAGGTGTCACCCATCACCCAAACGGCTTGCCCTTCTAAGATCGGAATCGCATATTGACCAATTAAGCCTTGCAAAAACCCAGAGGGACGCAGGATAGTGTAATTTAACCCTGATTCGGCTAAAAGCTTTTCAGTACAGGCTTTAATCTCCATCAACGGCACTTTGGGAAACTTTTCAGCATCCAAAATAGAAAAGAAAATATAGCGATCGATGCCCGCCGTTTTTGCGGCTCGAATCAGATTTTCTTTCCCATCCCAATCTACCTGTCGAATGCTGAGAGAATCGGTGGCGCGGGCGGTTGCCGCATCAATGATTGCTGTCACGCCTTCTAATGCTGGCGGGAGACTTTCAGGATCACAAATATTGCCCGTTACTAACTCTGCGCCCCACTCCTTCAAGAAGGCAGCTTTCTTAAGACTCCGCACCAAACACCGCACCTCGTACCCCTCATCTTAAGGCGCGACGAGTCACCTGTCTTCCTAAAGTGCCAGTGGCACCCACAATTAATAAGCTCATGAGGAATTCGTGACGAATTGTTAACTTTTTGTCAGATTCTATCAGAAATTTCGACCAAACGGAGAAACTTCCCCCATTCAGATGAGATTCTCAAGAAGAGTGTTGCGATCGTCCCTCAAAACAAGCCGCCATATTGGGCATGTGTTGCCTTGGGGTCTGTTAAGCTACCCTAAAAGCAGCCTTCTTCTCTGCTGATCGCTTAAGCGGTTCAGCTACATGAACTTTTATGAGTAACTTAAACTCTGCCCATGTCAGTGATTTTAAGGTCGATCGCAGCCAGACCTCTGACGATCTAAACTGCACTATTCAACATCCTGTCGATCTGAGTCAGGTGCGGCAGTTAAACCGAGACCTGATCAGCGTCGAGAAAGCCCAGCGAATGGCAGAGTTTTTTGCGCTGCTAGGAGATGCCAATCGGCTCCGAATTTTGTCAGCATTGGCAACTCAAGAACTATGCGTGTGTGACCTCGCTGCTGTTGTCAAGATGACTGAATCAGCCGTGTCTCATCAACTGCGATCGCTCAGAGCGATGCGTTTAGTGGGTTATCGCAAGCAGGGGCGCAATGTTTTCTATTCTCTTAAAGACAATCATGTGTTCAACCTTTATCGAGAAGTAGCTGAACATCTTGATGAGTCAGACGACTGATCAAAGGCAAAGGGTCAAAGCAGAATTTTCTCGCTTTTCCCCTTTTTTCACTCTTTACTATTCCTCACCACCCTGAATCTTAAGCAGCAAAAATCCTAGGGCTAAGCCAATGGGAATCAGGGTGAACGATAGAATAGCAGCGTTAAACATCTCTCCAGACATTGATCGAATCCTCCTAAACTTGAATTTTATGGGTCGATCGTGACCCCAGTTTTGTAAGCAGGTGTGTTTACTTAAGTTAGTAGACCCGCAGAAAGTATTGTAAACCGTTCAGTAGCGGGTTTTCTGCAAAGGGTGTAGATGAAGAAGTTTTGAGGTTGTCTGATTGCGCTGTCCTTTAGTTTTCCGTCTTTATGAATCGTGTTCGTTTAGTGATTCCGGTAGGTGACCCGGCTGGAATCGGGGCAGAAGTGACTTTAAAGGCGTTGTTTGATGCGTCTGTGACTGATAGTGCAGAGGTGACGATCGTTGGCAGTCAGGCTCATCTTCAAGAGACTTACGATCGTTTGGCTGCAACCTGCGATCTGGCAAATCCCAGTCGGCTGACTCTTTTAGATATTCCATTAGAGCAACCAATTACTTTGGGAATAGGCAATGCGGCTAGTGGGGCTGCAAGCTTTCAGTATTTAGAATCCGCGATCGCGCACACCCTGGCTGGAGAATTCGAGGCGATCGTGACTGCCCCGATCGCCAAATCTGCCTGGAAAGCAGCCGGACACCTCTACCCAGGACAAACCGAGTTGCTAGCAGAACGAGCCAACGTGAAGCGATTTGGGATGTTGTTTGTGGCAAGATCGCCCCATACAGACTGGCAGTTGCGAACTCTGCTGGCAACGACGCACATTCCTCTGCGGCAAGTGGCAGATGCGCTTACGCCTGACTTGATGACGCTCAAACTTGAACTTCTGATCGAATGTCTAGGGCGATCGTTTGGCATTGAACAGCCGCGAATTGCGATCGCAGGTTTAAATCCTCACAGTGGCGAACAAGGGCAACTCGGACGGGAAGAACACGACTGGCTGTTAGGCTGGTTAGAGCAGATGCGTTGCCGCTTTCCTCAAGCCCAACTTGATGGGCTGATTCCACCAGATACGCTTTGGGTAAAACCAGGACAGGCGTGGTATGGAGCGAATCCACCTGTAATAGCTCACGATGGTTATCTAGCGCTCTATCATGATCAGGGGCTGATTCCAGTTAAGCTGATGGCGTTTGATCGGGCAGTTAACACCTCGATCGGGCTACCATTTATTCGCACGTCTCCCGATCACGGCACTGCCTTTGACATTGCTGGGAAAGGAGTTGCTGATGCCACCAGCATGAAGGCAGCGATTCAGCTTGCGATCGCATTGGCACGAAAATAGGCGCTGTAAAATTTCAGTTAGAAAGTTATAATTTACTGACATTTGTAACAGTTCTTAATATGATTGGGAAGAGTTCACCCCGAAAATAGAAATTATTCAGTATAGGTTACTACAAAGCGCGATTGTAGAAGCTACATAACAATAATTTCCTGACATTTTAAGTTTTGCTCCAATTTATGGCACCAGTTGCAGGAGGGCGATGATGGTTCAACTAGCACAGTACTCTTTAACCATGATTCAAGACGAGGTTCGCCAACTCGTAGAGAAAGGAGTGGTCAACCGCCAGCAGCCAATTTATAGCCTCTGCAAGCACATTCCTTCTCGTGAATGGGTTTGTATGGAGGGCGAATTAGAAAAATGTGATTTTTTGTTGCGCGATCGCATCGGTGATCTGATGGGGCACGAAACTTGGGACAACGACTAAAAAGTTTGAGGGTTGAGTTAGAAAACCAGCCCTACAGATCGTGAATTAAATCCCGGAAGTTGCATCAGGGCATTGCCGTGCCCATTGTTCTTGTAAATAACCGATATTATTTAATTCACACTTCTAAGTTTCCTGCAAACACTCTCGTCGCCGGGCCCGTCATAGCAATTCGTCCGTCGGCTGCCCACTCAATTTCTAGACAGCCACCGGGTAGCTCGATCGTGGCGCGGCGATCGCACCTACCCGTCAGCACACCCGCAATTAGCGAAGCGCACGCCCCTGTACCACACGCTAATGTAATTCCAGCGCCTCGCTCCCACACACGCATTTTTAGATAGTCCGATCGCACTACTTGAATAAACTCAGTATTGATGCGCTGCGGAAAGGCTGAATGATGTTCAAACTGAGGTCCAATTTGCTCTAAAGAAATCGCAGCCACATCTTCCACAAATGTGATGCAGTGAGGGTTTCCCATGCTGACGCACGTCACCTGCCAGGTTTGACCCGCCACGTCTAGCGGTTGGTCAATGACCTTGAGATCGGCATCCACCAAGCTGGTTGGAATCTCTGCGGCTAATAGGTAAGGCATTCCCATATCGACTGTGACCTGCCCGTTTGCTTCGAGCTTTAGAGTCATCACGCCTGCCAGTGTGTGAATCAGATATTTCTGCTTGGAGACTTCGGTATCGGTGGTTTCAAGGTCTGCTAAAAATCGACCCAGACAGCGAATTCCATTGCCACACATTTCTGGCTCTGACCCATCAGAGTTAAAAATTCGCATGGTGTAATCGGTGCCATCTTGCCCAGGTAGAGCAAAGATTACACCATCTGCGCCAATGCCAAAGTGACGATCGCACAGCTTAACGGCTCGGTCAGGGGTCAAACGAAGCTTAGTTGAGGCACGATTATCGACCAAAATAAAATCGTTGCCGAGTCCGTGATATTTGACAAATTCGAGGCTCATAAGTATCGATCCGCAGAATGTGTAGAGTTGCAGTAGGGAACTATAAAGGTGCGGTCAGCAAATGCTACTCTCACTGCTAACCCTTGATCATTTTAAGAAAGGAACTCAGCATGGCTATTGAACTAGATACTGGACTGCCGAGCGTTCGTCAAATTCAAACCGTGATTCGTGAAGAAAAAGAAGTTGAGATGAAACTCGTCACGGGCGATTTGCTGACCGGAAAAGTGCGCTGGCAAGACCACCATTGTATCTGTGTGTTGGATCAGTATGACCAGCCTGTGATTGTTTGGCGACAAGCGATCGTTTACGTCAAACCAAAAGCCTAAAGCTCTGCTGAATCGATGGAAATCGGCAGAATTGAAAGCTCAAATTTTGGCGAGATAGAAGTCGTCGCTTGGTTTAAAGCGTGAAAACTTCCGCACAGCAGTAAGCGATCGCCTGCTTGCACATCTACATCATCGGCAGGAAACCGCAAAAATTTGTTTTCTCGCCGAATTGCCTGAATTTGAATCTTATACTGCCGTCGCCAATCTAACTCCGCCAGGGTTTTGCAGACGATCGTGCTATCTTCAAGCACCTGTATCCACTGACACGACGCATTTTCAGCCGGAACCGCCGCTTCTCCTTTGGCTAACTCGTCAAAGGCGGCTAGCTCATCCGATTCGCCCACAATTAGCAAGCGATCGCCCTGTTCTAACGTGGTGGCGGCATCGGGGTAGTCTAGTTCAGCCCCACCCGCTCGCCGAATTGCCATCAAGGTCACGCCCGTTAACCGTCGAATATCGGTTTCTTCTAACGTCATCCCTGTGAGCGGCGATTCTTCAGGCAGCGGATACCACTTGCTGTTCATCTCCTCGGTTGCGGCTTTTAACTCGCGAGAAATTTCAGCCGACGGGCGCTCAGGACGCAATTCTAAATAGTGCGAGTTGCGAATTTGCTGCACTTCTCGCTGAATTGCTGGCAAGGGCAGACCCACACCATTCAGCAAGTGGGCTGAGAGTTCTAAACTGGCTTCAAATTCTGGCTGAACGACTTCTCTTGCGCCCAACTGATAAAGCAACTCAATGTCTTTTCCCTGGTTGGCACGAACGACGATATCCAGATCAGGGGCAATTTCTAGCGCACGCTTGAGGCAGAGACGAGTGCTCATCGGGTCGGGCAAGGCGATCGCCATCCCTTGGGCGTGAGCAACCCCCGCTTTTTCTAAAACGTGCAGACTCGCCGCGTTGCCATAGATATAAGGCAGCCCTGCTTCTCGGACTTGCTGAATCCGGCTTTCTGATTGGTCAACCACCACGACTGGATAGCCACGATCCTGCAAAAGTCGCACAATGTTTCGTCCGATTTGCCCATAGCCGCAAACCACGACATGATTTTGGGTCGGCAGATCGTCGGCGATCGCTAACGGCACATCACTTTCCTCAAGATATTTTTTGAGCAGTGGCAGAGACTCCGCCCAAGTAAAGAGCCGGGGCACCAATCGCAGCACAAAAGGGGTTAGCACCAATGTGACGGCTGTGGTTCCTAAAATCAGCAGATAGACGCGACGAGAAACTAGCCCTAGTGACAGGCCTTCACTGGCCAACACAAAAGAAAATTCTCCGATCTGGGCTAGTCCCAATCCGGCAATCAGTGCCGTTTTAAGGGGATAGCGAAACAGTCGGACAAGAGGCGTGATGATCAAAAACTTGCCGACAAATACGATCGCGACTAATCCTAAAATCAACTCTATATTGTTCCAGAGAAAGACCGGATCGATCAGCATTCCGATCGACGCAAAAAATAGCGACGCAAAAATATCGCGGAGTGGCTCGACATAAGTGAGCGTCTGATCGGCGTATTCTGCCTCTGAGATCATTAACCCGGCGACAAAGGCACCCATTTCGATCGACAGTCCTAAATGCTCAGTCAGCAGCGCAATGCCCAAACAGATGGCCACAACTCCTAGCAAAAATAGCTCACGACTCTCGGTTTTTGCCAGCAATCTCAAAAGCGGCGGAATCACCCAAATTCCAGCAGCGATCGCGCCGAGGGCAAAAAGCCCAGTCTGAATCAGCGCCCAACCGACTGCCAGTCCAATTTCTTCTACAGGTTTATCTAGTGCCGGGAGAACTGCCAGCATCAGACCGAGCGCCAAGTCTTGCACCACCAAAATGCCCAACATCACCTGTCCGTAAGGTGTGCCTGTTTCATTGCGCTCCATCAAGCACTTCAGCACAACGGCAGTCGAGGACAGAGAGAGAATCGCCCCTAAAAACACGCCTTGGGCTGGAGACGTGACCCAACCTAAGCCAAGCGATACCAGAGTAGTCACCAAAACCGTCAGCGTGATCTGTAACCCACCGCCTCCCAAACTGATGGCTTTGACTTTCTTCAACTCTGAGAAAGAAAACTCAACGCCCAGTGCAAATAAGAGAAAGGCAACTCCAAACTGAGCCAGTGTTTCTACCTGCACAACTTCTTTAATCAGCCCTAGCCCAGTTGGGCCAACCACCACGCCTGCCAGAAGATATCCTAGCAAGACGGGTTGTTTAAGCAATGCAGCCAGCAAGCCTCCTGCGGCAGCGGCAGCCAAAACCGAGACGAGATCGACGATTAACCGGAAATCTTCTTGCACGGGTTCTAAATATTAGAAGAAATATTACAGTTTATAAACTTTAGAATACTAAGTTTTCAGGGAGTTTGTTAAGGGAATCATAAAAGAGCGATCGATCTCTTAACGATCGCCACACCCTTATTGCACAAACTGCATAACTTTTTATAATTCTGCGTAATTGAAGTGTTGTTTGACACAGAATCTAGGGCAGAATGATTCGGGGGTTGTCTATATCAAACTGCTGCTTGGAGTTTAAAAAGGCGCTATGAGTATAGTCAAAATTGTTGAACAAGCCTTACAAGACGGCTATTTGACACCAGCAATGGAAGCTGAGGTGGGGCGCATTTGCGATGCAGCTTCAGAACTGTTGATCGAAGAGTATATGGCTTTAGATCGGCTGATGGGAGCGCTGCTAACAGGCGAAGTCGTAGCAGTTCCCCGAAAGCAATTTATCAATGTGATGGAAGAATTAGTGTTGACGGAGGCGATCGCACGAGTTGCGGAGATCGAAGCGACGAGCGATCGCACGTTAGATCTCGGCGATATTGCGGCTTATGCGCTCAATCGCTTATTGCCGCTTTATGCCACGACTGAAGAAGGTGCAGTTTATCAACGTCAACGAGCCAAAGAAGAACTACAAGGACTCATTGCTCAACAGGTCGGTGCCGCGATCGCTCGCAGCCTCGATCGTCCCGAATTTTTTCCTGAGCGGCAAGCGATCGGCAAAAAATCAAAAGACGAAATTTTGGCGCAAGTTAGCACTCTGCTGCAAGCCTACGCGCCTAACTTTGAGTCAGAGCCAAGCCGATAGTCAAAAGTCTCATCACAATCTTGGAGGTGAGGAGCTTAAGGATCGTGAATTCAATCATATCGGTTACTTGCAAGGTCAATGGGCACGGCAGTGCCATGCCCGTACGCAAGCTCTGGTCTTAATTTAATTTACAATCCTAAGCCCTTTTTTTGCTGTTTTAAGGTTTTACCGTGACGGGTGTTCCGGTAGATATTTGTTTGTAAAGCTTTCCAATGTCTGAATTTCTCATTCTTAAGCAACCATGAGACACGGGTTGACCCACTAGTCGTTCATCGTTGGTTCCATGAAAGCCGATCAGCAAGCTTCCGACCGACCCAAACCCAATCCACCACTTGCCGAGGGGATTTCTTTTTCCGGGTAAAACCTTCTCTCCGGTGATTGGGTGTTGCCAAACAGGGTCTTGATACTTTTGCGACACGCTGGAGGTTCCGATCGGAGTCTCCCAGCCCGGTTGCCCGATCGCCACAGGGTAACTAACTTTTTTGAGGTCTTTCTCATAAACATAGACGCGGCGATCGCTGAGATCCACCACCAGCTTTAAACGTTTAGCCGCGACTTTTGGAGACGGCTTTTTTGCCATTGGCTCTGGTTTAACAAAACTAGGGACTTGAATCTTAGACAAAGCCGTGCGAGGAAGCGCTGAAATTTGCTGCCACTGGGACGCAATTAGCAAAATGCCAGTCCCCATACACAGCACCATTAAATGGCGAGGAAACGTAACATCCTGGTTTTTACTCGCCATTCTGCTGAGTCTAGTCACACTTTTTTGAACTTCAGAGTTTCTTAAAATTGCTCTGTGGAATCACGGTCGCAATTGTCGAACCACGATCGTACTTTACTAATAGCATTCCGGAAGTGATCGTCTCAGCGTGAAGAACAAGGTAGCAGCCCTAAGCGTTAGGGAAGCACGATCGGAGATGACAGACGATCGTAAACTCTCGTTCAAAAAAGGCAAAAACTTCAACGCTTCTTCATAAATTAACCTAGATTTCTTTTCGGAACATAGGGCACTTTATAGGTGCAAGTGCATTCTTGAGGTTGGAAGAGCCTGCTAAAACCGATTGAAGCACTCTTCTAAATCTACAATTTCATCTACTTATTGGTGTGCAGGTCTTGTGGGGGAAAATAACGATGACTGAGAGATTACTACTAGCAATCATAATCACATTCTCACTCAACTGTCTTTTAGGGCTTTCTGCAACATCAGCGCAAGAGACAGCAGGCTCACAGCCGATGCAAGCCATTCAAAAACAAGTCACCATGCTTTTGGCGAGTGCGGCTCTGCATGACAAATAAGTTGAGTCATCTATCAGTAGTCTGAAACCCGCTCTGCCAGTAAAAGATATTTTGCGCCGTGTGCGAGATATGCTGGTGAAACAACCGGAAAGATTGGGAGATTATCAGGGAACTTCTAAAACAGAGTTTGTGTCATGGGAGAAAGAATGTAGGAACGTTTAGAGCGAATTCCGCCCATGAGTCAATCCTTTCCTGTATCCTGGTCTTCGGTTGAGGCAACCGCTTCTCAAACGCCAGTGCAAGCAGAAAAACTCCCTAACTACGATTTAGTTTTGCAGTGTCAGACCGGGCATCGTCCAGAGAAAGCGGCGTTTGCTGAACTCATGCGGCGATATCAGTCTCACGTTGACAAAGTTCTCTACCACTTGGCTCCTGATTGGCAAGATCGGGCTGACCTGGCTCAAGAAGTGTGGATTCGGGTCTATCGCAACGTCAAGCGACTCAACGACCCGATCAAGTTTCGAGGCTGGCTGAGTCGAATCGCAACCAACTTGTTTTATGACGAGTTGCGAAAGCGTAAGCGTAACTCAAGTCCGCTTTCTCTAGATGCGCCCCTCACCTTAGATGATGGCGAATTAGACTGGGAGATTGCTTCAGCCACTCCTGGCCCTGAAGAAGATTTGACGACCCGCGAGTTTTATGACCAGCTCAATGAAGCGATCGCTGACTTGCCCGAAGTGTTTCGCACGACGATCGTGCTTCGAGAGATTGAGGGCATGGCTTATGAAGAAATCGCTGAACTGACTGGCGTTTCTTTAGGAACGGTTAAGTCTAGGATTGCGAGAGCGAGACATCGTTTGCAGACTCAGCTACAGCAATATTTAGATGGAGGCTGAGGTTTTAAGTTCTGATGACTCCTAATGTATTTACAATTTGTTTCTGCTAATATTTCTTGACTGCGGTAATTACTACGACTTGCGTCAGTTGAATTTCTCAGATTGACTTCGGTAGACTAACTTGTGTTGATGACAACTGGGTATTCTCATTTCAAGAGAAGTGATTCCACGATGAACCCTGATTTAGATCCGCTTAATAATTCCATGCAACCATCCTCCGATCCGGCTTCCCCTAAAGATTCGTTTGAGTCAACCACTCTGCAACGCGATCGCTTTGAGTTGCTGAGTGCCTATTTAGATGGCGAGGTGACTGCCGCCGAGCGCAAGCAGGTCGAAGAGTGGCTAGTCGATGATGTCACGGTGCAAAAGCTTCACGCTCGTTTAATGATGCTGCGTCAAGGGTTCCGTTCTCTGCCTGTGCCGCAGCCCAGTCAGCCCGTTGAGCAGACGGTTGAGAAAGTCTTGGCTCAGGTTGAGCGTAGACCAAAACTCTCACTGGTTTGGGGAGGGTCAGCGATCGCGGCTCTTTTTGTCGGAGCGGTGACGATCATTTCTCCGATAGTTAGACCTCCGGCTTCACAAGTGGCAATCAAGACTTCGCAGCCTGCGGTGACTAATTCACAGCCTAGCGTTGAAAGTGATGGGCTATTAGTCGCGCTCGATCAACCCGTGTTGGCGATTCCTAAAGAGGCAACTACTCCCAAAGCTACTACCGGGGTGAAATCGAATAGCTCGGCGCATTAAGAATCGGCTCTTCTAGCTCATAGTCCGCAGTCGTTCAGTCTGGCTGCGGATTGTTTTTATTGCCAACTTGCTTCATCGAGCAAATTACCTCTGTGGTGAGTAGAAAGTGTCACAATAGTTTAATCAACGTCAGTTCGACAGAAGCGGTTCGCTCCGAGCAGCTTTGTTGAGCCGAAGGCAGTGTAAATTCGGGAAGCCCCCTAAATCCCCCAAATTGGGGGACTTCAAGCCAAAATTTCCGGTTCAAAGTCCCCCAGAATGGGGGATTTAGGGGGCAGAAGCCGATGACAACGCAGCGAAAAAGCTCGTCGAACTGACGTTAAATTAAATCGTTAAAGCTTAGTTAGGAGTTCCGATCGTGGAGTCTCGTTACAACCCCGCCGACATTGAGCAAAAGTGGCAGCAAGTGTGGAATCAGCATGGGCTGAACCGGACTTCAGAAGATAGCAGTAAAGAAAAGTTTTATGCGCTATCGATGTTTCCCTATCCGTCTGGCGACCTTCACATGGGGCATGTGCGGAACTATACGATCGTGGATGTGATTGCGCGTCTGAAGCGAATGCAGGGTTATCGCGTGTTGAACCCGATGGGCTGGGACGCATTTGGTCTGCCTGCGGAGAATGCGGCGATCGAGCGGAATATTCACCCGGCAAAGTGGACTGATCAGAATATTGCTCAGATGCGGGATCAGTTCAATCAATTGGGAATTTCCTTTGATTGGGATCGAGAGATTGCAACCTGTTCGCCCGATTATTATCGCTGGACGCAATGGATCTTTCTGGAATTCTTTAAAGCAGGATTGGCGTATCAGAAAGATGCCACAGTAAATTGGGACCCGATCGACCAAACTGTTTTAGCCAATGAGCAGGTTGATGCAGACGGAAAATCCTGGCGATCGGGCGCGATCGTCGAACGCAAACAATTGCGTCAGTGGTTCTTAAAAATCACCGATTATGCCGAACAGTTATTGACCGATCTCGACCAGTTAACCGGGTGGCCCGATCGCGTCAAGCTGATGCAAGCCAACTGGATTGGCAAATCAGTCGGCGCTTATTTAGAGTTTCCGATCATGGGAATGGATGAGAAAGTTGGCGTGTTTACGACTCGTCCTGATACGGTTTATGGCGTGACTTATGTGGTGTTGGCTCCTGAACATCCACTGACGCAACGAGTAACAGTCAGCGATCGCAGAGCAGCCATTGACGCATTTGTTCAAGAAGTCTCGACGCAAACCGAGCTAGAACGGACTGCGGAAGACAAGCCAAAACGCGGAATTCCGACGGGCGGCAAGGCGATCAATCCCTTTACAGGGGAAGAAATTCCGATCTGGATTGCAGACTATGTGCTGTATGAGTATGGAACCGGGGCAGTGATGGGCGTTCCGGCTCATGACGTGCGAGATTTTGTGTTTGCCCAACAGAATGAGTTGGCGATCGTCCCTGTAATCATTCCTGAAGGCGGCGATGTAGCGACTCCTCTAACGGCTGCTTACACAGAGCCAGGTGTGCTGATTAACTCTGCTGAATTTGATGGAATGCCGTCTCCCAATGCGAAACAAGCGATCATTCAAAAGGCAGAACAGGCGGGTTGGGGCAACGCTCGAATTCAGTATCGGTTGCGAGATTGGTTGATTTCGCGTCAGCGCTATTGGGGTGCGCCGATTCCGATCGTCCATTGTCCCAATTGCGGTGCGGTTGCTGATGCTGATCTGCCCGTGAAGTTGCCCGAAGATGTTGAGTTTTCGGGGCGTGGGGCTTCTCCGTTGGCGAAATTAGACGCTTGGGTAAATGTGCCGTGTCCGACCTGCGGCGCTCCTGCAAAACGAGAAACCGATACGATGGATACTTTTATGGATTCGTCGTGGTATTTTTTGCGCTATCCCGATGCTAAAAATGATCACGCAGCCTTCGATCGCACGAAAATTAATGATTGGATGCCCGTTGATCAATACGTTGGCGGCATTGAACACGCGATCTTGCATTTACTGTATTCGCGATTTTTCACAAAAGTGTTGCGCGATCGGGGCTTGCTCAAGGTTGACGAACCTTTTCAACGGTTGCTAACACAGGGTATGGTGCAGGGCAAAACCTATAAAAATCCACGCACCGGAAAGTATGTGATCGCGACTCAGATTGCAGATTTGACGACTCCGATCGATCCTGAGACGGGCGACAAATTAGAAGTCGTCTACGAGAAAATGTCGAAGTCAAAATATAACGGCGTAGCACCCGGAGATGTGATTAAAAAATATGGGGCTGACACGGCTCGAATGTTCATCTTATTTAAAGCGCCACCCGAAAAAGATTTGGAATGGGAAGACGCAGATGTTGAAGGACAGTTTAGATTCTTGAACCGGATCTGGCGTTTAGTCACAGAGTTTGCACCGGGTTCAGGAATTAGAGTTCAGGGTTCATTGAGTAAGCCTGAAAAGGAACTGCGGCGATCGATTCACATCGCAATTAAAGAAGTCACTGAAGATTTGCAAGGTGACTATCAGTTCAACACTGCCGTTTCAGAGATGATGAAACTGAGTAATGCGCTGAGTGATGCCGCGATTAAAGAGTCTCCTGTTTACGCAGAAGGGATTCAGACTTTGCTGCGGCTGTTGGCTCCTTTTGCGCCTCACATCGCTGAAGAGCTGTGGCATCTGCTGGGGCACACCGATTCAATTCATACGCAAGCGTTTCCGATGCTTGACCCGGCCGCTTTGGTGGCAGATGAAATCACGATCGTGATTCAAGTGATGGGTAAAACGCGAGGAACAATTCAAGTTCCGGCTCAGGCAGACAAGGCGACGATCGAGCAATCTGCCCGCGAATCAGATGCCGCGCGGCGACACATCGACGGCAAGGAGATTAAGAAAGTGATCGTCGTGCCTGGGAAACTGGTGAACTTCGTCATCAGCTAGTTAATCTTGGCGCGAAAGCGGATAAACCCATAGGAAGTAGCGGGATTTCCAGATCCGATCGAGCGGTCAACCTGACCCACATTTACCAAGACGGCTCCATTTCCAGGACTGGTGCCCGTGCAAGTGGTTGGAAAAGCAGATCCGCCATAAAAGCCGCCATCGGTGTCACTGCCTCCTACCGGATCTGAGATCGGCGTGGGCATTCCGGTGCCGATCGAGCGTTGCAGCGAATTGATCACGTAAGTCGTGTTTTGGGGCACAAAATCACAGATGCTGACGTTTTTAGCGTCTGCGGCACCATTCGAGAGAAAGTAGATCGTGTACTCCATCTCATCCTGGGGCTGAGGTTGATTAGCCGCTGGAATTTGGCTTGTGTCAAAAGCGCCCCTCAAATACGCTGTGCTTGACCAACCGGGGTCGTTATCGTCTCCCGCGTTGGCACCTGTTGTTAGATCGTTGAATCCATTGATTGAAGTTCCGGTAAACGTGCCAGATGTGGTTTTGCCGATCGCAGTAATCCGCTTGACCAAAACCAGATGCGGGTTTGACGAAGAACTAGCGGTAAAGCTGGCACTTGCTGGCTCTAAATTAGTATCTCCGCTGGCGGTTAACAGCGCTTTGGCAGCGATCGTATTAGTTCGTGCCCCCGCTGTGATGGCTTTAACATCTACAGAAACGGTGCAGGACGATTGGGGAGGCATTGTTGCTCCAGCTAAAGTTACGCTGTCTGTGGAGGTGGTCACACTGCCGTTAGTGCAGGCTGTCGCAGCATTGCTGGGAGAAGCAATCACTAATCCTGTCGGTAGAGTGTCAGTGATGCCGACACTGTTAAGCGACGAACTGTTGTTGAAGTTTGAGATAGTGATCGTGAGTTTGACCACATCACCGATCGTCGCTGCACTCGGAGAGAAAGCTTTTGAGACTCCAGGACGAGGCAAAAATGTGATGGATGCCTTGGCCTCTTGAGGATTTTTTGCGCCTTCTCTCGTGGTGACTGCGTTTGCAGTGATCACATTCGTTAAGTTTCCGGCAGTGGTCGAGGTGATGCTCAAGGTGATTTTGCAGGTGCCGCTCGGCGCGATCGTGCCACCTGCCAACGATAAGCTACTAGTTCCTGGAACAGCAGTTAGCGTTCCTCCGCAGGTGTTGGTTAAGTCGGGCTGAGTTGCGATCGTCATCCCCGTGGGCATCGTGTCGGTAAACTTTACGTCGTTGAGAGAGGCTGAAGAGTCTTGGTTGGTGAGGTCGATCGTCATTGTTGCTGAAGAGCCACCTGCGACGCTCACCGGATTAATCTCTTTGTTGACGGTGATGCCGATCGTAGTGACCCCGGTCAATTTTGCCGTCGCCGCGAGAGGATTGGTCGCTCCCTGTTGGGAGGTAAAGGCATCTGCCGCGATCGTGTTGGTCGCGGCACTGGCTTTGGGCTTAGTGACATCGATCAAAATTGAACACTTACCCGGAGTTGCACTGTCAAAGGCAGGTGGAATAACGCCGCCAGCTAATGACAGAGCGGTATCTCCGGGTTTAATCGCGCCTGAGTTTCCGGTGATGGTTCCTCCGCAGCTATTAGTCAAGTTGACTGGATTGGCGACCCTGAAGTTGTCAGCCGTATTGGACTGCACGAAGTTGTCTAGAAACGCTGCCTGAGTAATCGGGTAGGTTTGAGGATTCTCGATATCAATTCGCATTCGAGAAATTCCGCCGATGGCGATCGTGGGACTGACAAAAGATTTCCGAATCCGAACTCCCGCAGTCGTGATCAAACTGGCGGAGGCTTCACTATCATTGGTGACTTTTTCTTTTGTGACCACCTGCTTGGCTGGAATCGTGTTTTTATAAATGCCTTCTAACGGCACCGTTACGTCTGCTGTAATCGTGCAAGTTCTTCCCGCCGGGAGAGTAGTATTAAAAATGCTCACCTGGTTGCTGTTAACTGGGTTATCTGATGAGGACGAACCTGTTAGGGTGCAAGTGTGAAAGATCCGTTTTCCTGAAACGACGGTCATCCCAGCGGGCAACGTATCTTTGATTTCTAACGCGGTCAGGTTGACGTTGCTGGCTGGGTTGCTGAGGGTAATCGTCAAGATAGAGATTCCGCCTGCTGGAATCGTTGGAGGGCTGAAACTCTTGTCGATCGTCAGCGAGTCTTTTCCCGTTCCGCCACCGCCTGTAAAACTGGTAATGGTGATCGTGTCACTCGCTGCGTTGCTATTCGTGATGTTTTCAGTGTTGGTGAGTGCGTTTGCTCCGATCGTGTTGGTATAGATTCCGGCTGTTTTACCAACCACATCAACTTTGATGGTGCAAATTCCGAATCCTGTAGAGGTCGCGATCGGAATAGTGCCACCACTGAGAGTAACGCTAGTGTCACCTGCGTTGCCGCCGACTGTGCCGCCAGTGCAGTCAGTTGATTTTCTAGGCGTTAGTGCAATTTGCAATCCAGTCGGAAGATTATCGGTTAGTCCAGCATTGTTTAAACTGCTCACTGTGCCATTCGTAACTGTGATTGTCAGGATGAAAACCTGATCGATGTTAGCGGTTATTTTAGAAAAAGTCTTTGCAATCCGAACTCGACCATCGACCTCAATATCGTCGTAAAATGCCTGATCGTTAGTGACTCCACGACCCGTTGTAATTGCGCCTTTAGCAATCGTGTTGCGATATTTGCCATTGCCTGACGGAGCAATCACATCAATCTCGATCACACAGTTACCGCTTGCTGGGAGAGTCAAGCTATTTACTTTAAACGAATTGTTATCGGCGGCAGTAGTGATCACTCCGCCCCCATTTCCCCCAGCGGAACAGACGATCGTTGGATTAGGAGTTCCTGAAACTTTTAATCCGATCGGCAGCAGGTCATCGGTAAAAGACGTACCAAAAATGGCGATCGAGTTGGAATTGCTCAACGTGATTTTCACTCTAGAAATCCCAGAAGGAGGAACCAAGCTAGGTGTGAAACCTTTTGTGCCCGAAATGGGTGAGAGTGTGATGACTTGAAGAGTGGCGCTGGCTGGAGTGAGATTTTTTTCGATGGTTCCGGTGGTTCCGTTAACGGTTTGCAGCGCTCCAACTGGCAACGTGTTGAAGTTATTTCCGGCAGTGGTGGAGGTGACATTAACCGTCACGGTGCATTCTCCATTGGGAGCAATAGTACCGCCTGTAAGTTTGATGGAGCTACTCGTCGCTGCTAAGGTTCCGCCGCAGTCTGTGACCTCGGTGCCTGGAACAATTTGAATGCCAGGATTAGGAGTATCGGTAAAAGTTGCCTGCTTTTGTTCGACTGCCGCCGATGAGTTAAACAACTTGATGGTCAGCTTAGACGTGTCTCCAGGATTAATGATTGACGGACTAAATGACTTGTTAATTGAAACATCTGCCCGTGCTGGTAATGCGAATAAAATGCTTAATAGAATGAAAAAATTAACCCATAGCGAATGCTGTGGTTTTAAAGTAGCGATCGCTAGAATTTTGTGCAGCAGCGATCGCCGCATCTCATTATTATCAGCATTCAATAAGTTAGCTTTTTTGCTCATGGCTCGGTTCTAAATCAGGGGCTGGTTTGGGAAGGTGACGGGCTAGACGGAATTGTGGCTATCGGCTTGACAGTGGACTTTTGCGGCTGGGACGCAACTTTCTGTAACCCAAACCCGTTAAACAATTGGTTGAGCTTGACGGTTAAACCAGCGTAAAATCCGCCTGTCGATCGAGAGCCGTCAAAGTCTCGATCGTTGATTCGTCCAAAGCTATATCCGGCTGCCAGTCTCAGATTGGGCGTGAGGTAATAACCCGCTTCGACTAAGAATCCGGTTTCGCTATAGCCTGCATTCAGTTGGTTGATCCAGCGCGCTTCTCCAACCAGATCCCATTGAGCATTTAATCGGTAAGTGGCACGCGCTTGAGTTAGTGTTACGGTGCTTGTGCCGACTAAATCATCGGCTAGATAAGAAGTGCCACTCCGCAACGCCAACTTGCCATAAAACTCCCAGCGCCAGTTGGGGGCGTAGATTCCCTCAGCGCTAAAGAGATGCTCGATCGAGCCTGTGCCACTGCCAAGCAAAATCGTGTCGGGAATGGTAGAAGGATTCTTACGATATTCGTAGCGCAATAACGCGTTGAATTGATCATTGTTGATGTCGCGATATGCCAAACCTAATCGCAAGGTGGCGGTGTCGCCGAGTCCGATTAGCCCTTGATTGGCAGCATTTGCCTGCTGATAGTTGAGCAGAGCAGTGATCGAGGGCGATAATTTGCCGAGTGCCGCCGCCGTAATCACCGTATTTTTGCCCGATGAAGAACTGCGATGTTCAAATCGCGCACTGGTCTGAAAATTAGGATTGTCGTTATAAGTGATGCCAACACTGTAGTTATCTCCATCTTGTAGTCCTAGAGCAGACGCGCTTTGACCAAATGCAAAAGGCTGTACAAACTGAGTTCCAGCAGCGGTGCGACCGATCAAGCCACCAAACAAATGCTCGTAGGCGAGATCGAGCTTTAAGCCGGGTGAAAGCGTGATACCTTGGTTGACTCCGAAAGCTCCGCTCCACGAAGTGTTCGCGCCTTGCACTCTAAATCCGTCACCCCCGTTGAGCATGGAATAGCGACCTTTAAGCGTCGTATCAGAGCCGAGTTTGTAATCTCCGGTGAGATTAAGGCTGGTGATCGATCGCCCTGCAAGCTGCCCGCGTGTGTAGAACTGTTGGGCGATTTGGGCGTTGATTCCGGGCATGACTTTCCAATTCAAGCCGAGTAAAGTGCGATCGCTATAAACCGCATCGACTTGAGACGAAAGCGTTGTTTCGTTTTGTGCCAACAAGGTGAGGCGGCTGTTGATCGGCAAGGTGAAGCGCGATCGCAATTGGTCAGAACGGCTGTCAAGCAGATTAGGATTGAGGCGATCTGTGCGATCGCGGTGCAGCCAATCCACAGTTAAATCAGCTAACCCAAAGCGCTGCTGTATACCTGCCGTGATTGTGGTCAGAGAGTTGTTGACTGCTGTTCCGGGAATAGCTTCTTGACGAGGCGTGAACAGATCCGCGAAGGTGTTGAGGGGCTGCGGGGCGATGCCTTTGTTGTCTTCGTGGTCATATTGCAGTCGCAGATTGGTTTGGGGCGAAACCTGGGCAGTGACTTGGGCACCATAGCGAGTCTGACCAGGCACAAAGCTGATCGTGGCATTGTTGGCAAATCCGGTGTCGGTGTGACGATAGAAAGCACTACCCAGAATGCCTTTAGCGATTTCACCCTCTAGCTCTAGGCGATAGGCAGAGCCAGTCACAAATCCTAGAGATTCTGAGTTGTTTTGGGAGTGGGCATATTCGGCGATTAGTGTTCCGGTTGAGCCGATCGGAAACAAAGCATCGGCTCCATAAAGCTCAAAGTTGCGGAAGCCGAGATTTTCTTTGAGGTAGGTGGCAGCGATCCAGCTTTCACGGTCAGCCTCTCGCGACAGGTTATATTGCAGCCGTCCTGCATAAATCTGATTGTTCGAGCCGGGTGAATCGAATTGGTAGGTGACAACAATGCGACGGACTAAAGTCTCACCATTTTGCCCAATATCGGTTCGCAAAATCGGCTCTCGAAAGAACAGAGTGCCCCGATCGTAGTCAATCTCATAATCGGCTCCGCGTGTCAAAGATTGACGATCGAGGACAGTGCCGGGACGATTTAACTCCTCGACTTCAACAAAGACATTTTCGCTGCCTGCTACCAACAAGCGACGAGAAAGGAAGTAGTAGCCACTGGTGCCATCGGGCGCGATCGTGTCCCGTTGAAATCCCTGAACATTGTTGCCATAGAATCCACTAAATGCCAGCTTGCCAATGTTGTAATTTGCCTTGAAACCGTGGAGTTGGCGAGTTGTCGCGGTGAACTGCTGCGATCGTCGCGCAAACTCTTCGGTATTGTAGTCACCCCACATCACATAATCGCTGCCTGCTTTGGCGACGGGAGACGTACGCTCTAGCCGCAAAAACACACTATCAGTAGAAGGCGTGATCACTGTCGATGTTGAGCTATCGCCATAAACCGGATAGCTGTTGTCACAGGGCTGCGACGCTCGAAACAAAGCATTCGTGCCGTCACAGGTTTGATTGAGCGGATGATCGCTGTTATAAGCGCCCGTAAATAACCAAGTGCCGACTCGCCCGGTTGCAAACACTGCCGCACTCAGATCGAGCTTAGTGTAATAATTGCGATCGGGCGGCAAAAAGTTTCGTAGTTTGCCATAAAAATCGGTGCCTCGTTTCCCTAAGCGGAGGTTGATTACACCCGTGGCGATCGAGGGACGCAAACTCGTCTCAAAGTCTAGCTGAGTAAAGGTTTCAAGATCTGCCATTGTTGCCCGAATCTGCACCTTTTTGGCATCTAATCCCGATCGCAACGTCGCGTTAAACTTGCCTTGTCTTGCCTGCACTTGAAATCCGGACTGGTCGCGATCAGCATCTGCGCCGACAAACTCACCCGCGTTAGTTGAGAAGGTGACGATCGCGTCTCGGTTTGACACAATGCCCTGTGCGTCTAGAAGTTGCCCTTCGATCGTTGCGGTCGATCGTCCATCTGCCGGAATGCGCGACTCAATAGCAGACACCACAAGTTGCTTCGGAATTCCTCGCACTTTGACTGACGTGGAGGCGACTGAATGCTGCCCCGATGCGGTTTTTGCCTGAGCCGTGAGCGTGTTGGTTCCCTCTTTTAAAGGCACACCATACCAGGTCTGAGTGACGAGGTGCGTTGCGTGATTGGTTTCGGTGCGTCCGATTAACTTTGAGCTAACTGTCTCACCGTTTGTCTGCAACTCGACTTGACTACCTTCTGCAACCTGCAAGATCACAGTAGCGGCTGGCACATCAAGCGTTTCATCAACTTGAGGAGACAGAATTTTGATGTTCAATTCTGTTGATGGATCAGTCGCTTTAGTGTTGTCCTTTGGATTAATTTTTTCTGATTTTAAGCGCGATTTTTCTGGGTTGGAGTTGATTAAATTCTTGATTTCTTGGATCGAAGGAGCGATCGCGTGCGCTGGAGTGGTGAGGGAGAGAGCGATCGAGCCAGCCATCAACGTCAACCAGATTCGATAACAACGGTGGTGACGGCTAATCATTTCTGTTTTGCTCCCTGAAATGGCGTAACCGCAAAATTCATGCGAACTAGAGCGCCCGGTGCAATGTTGACGAGTCGCGACTGGCTATTGCGCTCTTTGACATAGAGATTGGGCGCGAGGGTGTAGCCCAAAATCGAGGTCAGATCCAAGACTCCGGTGCGGTGTCCAGCTAGGACTCCACTGATCGAAAACAGCCCATTTGCATCAGTGGTGATGCGGTTGCCATCATCGAGAAAAATTACTGAATTAGGCACCCCTGGCTCTCCGGGCTGCTGCTCTCCATCAAAGTTTTTATCGACAAAAACGCGCCCGATTAGAGTACCGCAGTCTGAGAGAATGCCATTCCGAATTCGCAAGCGATGCGAAGCCGGGCCGTCTTTGACCGACTGCGAATTATCGGCGCGGCGGGCAGTTGCGATCGCAATATTTTGCCCCGATCCTCGAATCGCGTCGGGCGTAACTTGTGCCGCATAAGCGATGTTGAGAATTTGATTAGCATTAGATTTAATCGAAAGAAGATTGATTCCCGGTGTGCTAAAAGTAATGGTCGAATCGGTTTGAGTAGTTGCGATCGTCACTAATTGCCCCGCTAACTCAGCCCTGACCGATCCCGGCAAAAAGCGAAAACCCAACGGCAATGTGTCTCTTACCGTGACGTTATTTAGATTTGCGCTAGAGAGATTGCGAACGGACAGACGATAGATCACCGTATCACCCGGAATCGCTGTCGCCCGATCGCCCGATTTGGTAATCTGAATTTCTTGTGCGTCGCATACATTGACTGCAATATTGACGACTGCTAGCGATAACCCCACTCGTTCTGCATCTTCAACAGTTAGCGTGCCATTGACCGAAGTAACTCCGTTACTCGTATTGATTGGTTTTCCATCTAGAGCCGTGGCAGTATAAGCGATCGTTTTACCATTAATATTCGTAATCGTTAACTTGATGCGTCGCTGGGCATAAGTCGAGTTGGTCGGCGGATTCACCACCAAAATATAAGACTTACCCACAGTTAACTGTCCCTGACTTTCATCCAAAATGAAGTTGTAGGTGCCGTCACTTTGAATGAAATAAGGATTGCGGTTTTGTGCATTGGGAGCAAGCCCGCCCGAAATGCCGTTACCCGGAATATCGGGGACTTCTGTTTGAGTTAATGGCACTAACCCTGCCAAATCAAGTCCGATCGCGTCGGTGTTATAAACGCCAACGCTAAACCCCTGATAGTCGCTGAGTAGTTCGCCATTGCAGCCTGTAATCTGCCCTAATGGGTCGGCAAGAGACTGGGTGAGTTGATTGGTTTTGCCCGCAAAGCTTTGACCTGATGGATCATCGTAGCGATAGGTGGCAACATTTGTGACGGTTTTCAGGAGTTTTTCAGGAGACGTTTGGGAAACACCGGGGGTTGACAGTTGCAGAATGCTGATGCCACCTGAAAGCACACTCACAGTCAACCGTCGAACCCACAACTGAACTGGGCGATAAAAATAATGCACGGTAGATTGAGCAATATAAACTAGAGTCGGTTATTGATGCCTATTTCAAAAACAATGGCGATCGATTGGGCGATGGCGAGAGGACACGACACTGCCATGTCCCTACCGCGCCTCTCATGGATCTGTCACGTTTACGATCGCACCTTCACCCAATAAGCAGCTTTCACGTCTGCCTTTGGTTCAAGCCCGTTGTTAACGCTTAAACGAATGTGCGTATAGGCTTCAGCCGGAGCAGGACGCTGTTCAATCTGACCGCTGGCTAACGTGACTTTAATCACGGGTTTAGTCACGAAGGTTTTGCCACTATCAATGCTGTAAGTAATGGCGTTATTATTCGTATTCACAACAGTGGCAGAATTTAGTACATAAACCGTTCCGATCGGAATAGGTTGAGTGACTGCGAGATTTTTAGCCGCCCGATCGCCTTTGTTTTCACCTTTGAGTGTGTAGCGAATTACATCACCTGGATTTGCCCCCGTGTTTCCTGAAGTCATAGCTTGCCAGGTTGTAATTTCTTTCCCCTGTTCGTCTTTTTGAAGGTGTTGCTTTTCAGCACTGAGATTCAATTCGACTTTGGGCTGCTTGAGCACGTTTGCGGCGAGGTGATTGCCTGCGTCGATCGCTTTCGCCAACAGCGGCGCTCCGTTAAACGGAAGCATTGAGAGAGTTGTAACGACGGCTAAACCAACTAAATAGGGCTGCTTTTTCATGGGGGTGACTTGCGTTTAGAGTGAGAGAAATGGTGCCGATCGCTTACTTGATTTGACGGCGAAACTTAAACTCTCCGATCGCGCCCGGAGCCAGGGTTGAAACCGTATCAACATAGGTCTGCACGTCTGCACCACTAAAGGTTGCGACGACTGCGCCTGTGGTTGAGTCGGTTCCCGATCCTTTAACCGTGTCGGTCGGGTTGGTGTCTTTGGTTGTGGTAAACCAATTGTTTGGGGCAGTCGTGCCGTCTTCGGTGATCTTCAAGGTGTTGGCAGGCAGCATGACATTGTTGGCACCACTTCCTTGACCGCTAGAAAGGTTTGTGTAAGTAATGCGATACTCGATGATTCTGCTGGGTAAGGCGGCGGCATTGAGGGCTTGTTGTTCGGCAGCGGTTGAAGCTGTGGTGAAGCCAGCGACTTGGGTGTTGCCGTCTGCTTCTAAGATTCGGGCTTCTTTCTTCAGCGACACATAGCCTGTGTAAACTCGATCGAGGGTGAGATTTCCCGGTTCTTTCGTGTTGTCATATTGACCATTTCCATCGGTGTCAATGAAGGCAGCGATCGGAACTGAATAGCCAATGTTTTGAGCCGCATTGTCCCCTAAATTGATGGTCACGCCATAGCTTGGAGTTCCGCCTGCGGGCACTACCACACTGGGAACCGCACCATCTGGCGTGAAGGCTCCGGTTGCCTGGTTATAGGTGAATGTCACCGGAGTCGCGATCGTTCCGGTGCCATCGGAGTCGATCGTGACTTTTGTGCCGTTGGGCAAATCAGTTTTGACGGCAGGTGGCAGCGGAATCAGCACGATCGTCTGAGAACTGTCGCTGGTGTTTTGCACCGTGTTGACAAAGACGACATCTGGCGTTTGAGCATCGGTTAACAGCGCAGCGGGGTCTAGCCCGATCGCAGGTGAAACTGCTTTGTTCGTGAAGTCGTTATTGTTGTCATCGTCTGTGCCAGTGGCATTTGGGCCCTTCGCCGCAGGCTGACCTGCCGGGCCGTTTAATGGTGTGGCGGCGATCGTCAAGACAGTATCTTCTCCCCCGTTAGTCTTGGTTCCTGATCCGACTCCACTGTTTACGCCTGTGTTGGTTGTGGGATTCGTTGGATTGTTGTTAACAACCGTGTTCAGTGTTCCAGGATCGGTTCCATCTTCACCAGGGTTTGCTTCACCTGGGCTGATTCCTCCATTAGTAACAGCGACTCCTCCAGTGGTCGTCGAGTCAGGGTTTGAGCCATTTAATTCATTGTTAGAAGATTGGTCGCCCGACTCATCGTAAACAAGCTGAGTACCTGTTCCGGGAACGACTGCGCCGAGTTGTGACTGACCAAAAACCTGGGCAATGTTGGCAATTTGACCGCCTTTAAAGGTGGACAGTGGATTCACAGAAAACTTAAAGTTTTGCAGCGTAGTGCCTTTAGCGATCGCACCATCAGCAATAAATCCCACCCGTTTGATCAGGTTGAGCGCGGGTTTTGTAGTTGTCCAATCGGCTTGCAGAGCGGTGCTAGTGAGAGCAGTCGTGCTATAGATCGGTGTCCAGCCGCCAAGTGCAGTCGGGGTCACATTACTCAACTGAGTGCCCGCTGGAATCGCGTCAGAGATTAAGACTTTGTTGACGTTAACGACACCAGACCCGCTATCTAATTTGATTTGCGTGGCGTTGAGATCACTCACCACCCCAAACGGAGGACTCGCCGGATCTTCAACTCGCAGGGCTAACTCATAGGTCAGCAGGTCATCGGTTAATAGACCAGGAGTTTTGGGATCGTAAGCCGAGTTCACTTTCAAAATCGTGGCGTAGGCTTGCAGTCTGCCTTTAACCGTGACGACGGCGCTGGTGTCCATTGCCTCTTTTTCACTGGCGATCGACAACACGCCCGGATATTCACCCGTCACCGTATCAGGGTTATCTTGAGTATAGACACTGCCCGAATCTGCTACATAAGGCACTCCGATTTGAAGAGTTTCAGGTGTGGTTTTGCCTAACATGACGGTGGTGCTTGCCCCGGCAGGTGCAGTGTTGTTGACTTTGACTTTCACCTCAACAATCACGGTTCCGTCTTTAGGAACTGAGGCAGTTTGAACTGTAGTAGCACCAAGTGCGATCGGAATGCTGACTGTCGCGCCGTTAACTTTGGTAATCGTGATTGAAGTGACTGTAAAGCCTGTACCGTCGGATAGGGTTGCGATTCCTGGAATCTCAAAGGTGGTGGGGTCGTTACCTTTGTTAGTAATCACAAACGGAACCGTGAAAGTATCATCAGCGATCGGAGCCGTAGTGCTGGGCGGTTGAGCTACAAGCGTGATGCCAGCAATTTCTGCAACAGAAATCGTCACCGTGTTAGAGGTTGCGTTATAGCTGTTGGCTCCGTCTGAATAGGTAGCAGTTGCCTGGTTTGTGATCGGCGTTCCGGGTGCAGTTTGGGCGAAGGCTGACAGCACGATCGGCATCGTTCCTGCTGAAAGAAGAGTTGCTGCAAAAATCTGACGACAAGACCAACGAGAGTAGGTAGACATGATGCGGTTTCTTCTGAGACAAGTGACTGAGAGTGAACTTTTCTTTAAGTTGAATCACTGAAATATAAATATTTTTAAGGTATAAATCAGTAGATACCATTGGAACAATCAGTGGAAATGTTACGAATGAGTCCATTGATGCTTAGGCCTCTTGGATGTGAGGAATTCTTTGCAGTTCCTTTTCCTGCTTGAAGATTGCTCTAGTTAGAGGCTGCCCAGAGGGAATCTCTTTTGAAACATACATTCTTCAAGTTCCGTTAAATCACTGAGAAGACAGCAAGTATTATTTCTGATTGAAGAGCTGAAAATAACGACTAGCGATCGCCCTCACAGGTCTATACAGCTCATCGACCTGAATGCAAAACCAGCAATTTTTCAGAGAAATGATCCCGCGATCGGCGAACCATTAACCCAACTGCAAACGCCTCCGGGGATTCGTCGCAAAACGTGATTTAAATCACAATAATTACTGGGGTAGATCGCACAGCTTCCACGACTCAGGCATTACCCTAAAGGGTGAGAAGGTAGCTTGCTTGTTCTAGTCTTTAGCCTGAGTCACTGATCGTGAATTCTATCTAGCGTCTGGATAGGGTTGCAGACGTTTTAGGACGGCTCAAAGTATGAACAGGTCAAACATTCAATGTCATCGATCGTCCCCCGGTTCAGCCAGTATGATTCAGTCTCCTCTGCTCATTGCTCAAATTACCGATACTCATTTGTTTGCAGATTCCCACCAAGACCTATTGGGAATGCCGACCACAGACTCGTTTCAAGCGTTGCTTGAGCATCTGTCTAGACTGTCTCCTCAACCTGATTTGTTGTTGTTGACTGGCGATCTCTCGCAAGATGGCACACCTGAATCCTACGATCGCTTGCAAACTCTGCTCGCCCCATTAGGCATTCCGGTCTATTGGCTACCGGGCAATCACGATGCTGAACTTGAGGAGATGGAGCGATCGCTAACTCACCCACTATTCTTTCCAGACCGATCGTTTGCGGCGGGCGGATGGCGGTTTGTGTTGCTCGATTCTCAGGAAACTGGCTGTGTGCATGGATCACTCTTGCCCAGAGAGTTAAACCGATTGGATCGAGATCTCAACCAGCATTCAGAGCAGCCGACGATCGTCGCGCTGCATCATCCTCCCTTTCAGATGCGATCTGACTGGCTAGACACGAGCATTTTGCAGAACCCTGAAGACTTGTTTGCAGTGCTCGATCGTCACGCTCAGGTCAAGCTCGTTTTATTTGGTCACATTCATCAAGAATTTCATCGCCAAAGACGTAGGGTTACTTATCTAGGAACCCCTTCAACGTGCATTCAATTTGAGCCGAGAAGCCGTGATTTCTCGATCGACTCCAAAAAACCTGGATTCCGGCTCCTCAATCTCTACCCTAACGGCGCTTGGAACACCCAAGTTAAGCGAATTACCTATGCTCAACAGCTTGATTTAGCAGCAATAGGCTATTAGAATCGTGGGTTAACCTTCACCCTAGCCCTCTCCCCAAGGAAATGCTAGAAATTTTATTCTCCCGGTTTGACGGTCACGATTCCATAGGCGGCGGTTGGGAGATAGGTTTGAGCCGCAGCTTGCAACTCAGCCGTCGTCAGCGATTGAATGTGCGTCGGGTAGTTAAAGGCTGGCTCTAAACTGCCGATTTGCGACTGATAATAGCCATATAAACCCGACCGATCGCTGGGTGTTTCGTTGCTAAAAATAAAGTGGTTGGCGACTTGAGTTCGCACTCGTGACATCTCAGAATCCGTGACGAATTCAGCTTGCAGTTTTTGAATGTGTTGGACGATCGCTGCCTCCACAATCTCTAAATTTTCCACAGGCAAATGAGCCGATACGCAAAACAATCCTTGATGGCGATAGGTCATATTGCTGGCAGAAATGCTAGAAACTAACCCCTGACCTTCGCGCAAATCTTGCACGAGTCGGGATGTGCGCCCGTGTCCTAAGACGTTAGCCAACACATCCAGCGCATAAGTTTGCGACAGATTATTGAGTCCTGGTACGCGCCAGATCATCGTTAATCGCGCTTGTTGGAGACTGCGATCGACATATTCTTGACGCACAATTTCCGTAAACGGACTCTCGGAATTATATTGACTCCTTGTAGGTTCCTGCCCCCTGACTCGTAACCCCAGCTCATTAAAACTATCTTCAACCACGCTAATTAACGTCTCGACTGGCAGGTTTCCGATCGCAACTGCCGTCATCGAAGCGGGCTGATACCAATGGTGATGAAAGTCTCGCATTTGTTGAGCCGCAAGGTTTTCGATCACGGTGGCAGGGCCGAGCACTTGTCTACGATAAGGGAGTTTATCAAACGCCAAATCAGTCATGCGCTGATAATTGCGTCGTCTGGCGTTGTCTTCCGATCGCCGAATTTCTTCTAACACCACAAATCGTTCGCGCTCAAATCCATCGTCAGGAATACTGGCATTCAGCACCACATCCATTTGCAGCGGTGCCAGATCTGCAAAATCTTTAGGAGCAGTGGTGATGTAATAGTGTGTGTAATCCTGGCTGGTAGCAGCGTTGGTGACTGCGCCCCGTTCTTCAATTTGTTTTTCAAAGTCACCGCTTTTGAGGCGAGCCGTTCCTTTAAAAACCATGTGTTCTAAAAAGTGAGCCATGCCGTTAATCTCATCTGACTCGATCGCAGACCCGACATTCAGCCACAGATTGAGGTTGACTGCCTCGATCGGAAGTTGCTCGGCAATAATGGTCAACCCGCTCGATGAGTGGTGAATGGTCGGTGCGTTGAGTTTAGCGATCGAAGAAGACTCGACAAGAATTGAAGTCATGGTTTGCCCAGTGATGGCGACTACTTAACCCATCTTAATCTTCTTAAAGTTGCAATTGACATCGCTATCGAAGTGGAGAAGGGAAACTTTTAGGAATAGATTTTGCAATACACCCCGTTTTTGTCGGTTTCGTCTCAGAACTTGTGCAGAATGGCAAACGTAAGAGTCAATTTCCCGCAGGATGGTTGAGACATGGATGATCAAGTCAGACGACCTCTGAGTGTGTGGCTAACGCAGGCACTTTTCTTGATGGTCATTCTGCAATTCTCGATCGCCCTGTTGCTTATGGTGTTTCTTTGTTTCTCAAAAGATGAGATAAAAGACTGCTTCTCACTATCAAGAATTCCATATCTAGTCGGGAGTTTTGGGGCTTTTCTGCTGATAGGTTTAGCGTTTTGGGGGCTTCAGAACAGAAAACAATATGGCAGATGGTTAGGAGCGATTATTTTGGTCGCCTCAATGGTGGTGGGCATAACTCGCAGTCATTATTTTCAACTGTTTTATGGAGCGGTCTTCGAGGGGCAACCCTTACCCGTGCCTCCCTATAAATGTTGGGAGACCAATGTGCTAAAGGTCGATCAAACTTCCTGTGGTTACTCAAGCTACTCAGATTTGGTACTGCAAGGCGTTTTAGATCTCTTCCCTGACATTTTGCTGGGATTTTTAGCCTTACGGCTGATCTTCGGTCGTGCAGTAAAACGCTTCTTCAAGTAGGGGTGATGGCGCAAAAAGTGACGATAGAATAAGAGAAAGATTACGGAATGTAAAGTGGGTGGAATGCTGAGAGAACAGGGCGGTGAAACCTCTGGCGATCGCAACGTTTCTCGTGTCATCGTCATCGGTGCCGGAATTGGTGGACTGACGGCGGCAGCGTTGTTAGCGCATCGAGGCTATCAGGTGTTGGTGTTAGATCAGGCATTAGTGCCCGGTGGATGTGCTTCGACCTTTAAACGCCAAGGCTTCACCTTTGATGTCGGTGCAACTCAGGTGGCAGGCTTGGAACCCGGAGGCATTCACCATCGAATTTTCTCTGAACTAGAAATCGAGCTACCCGCAGCGACTCCCTGCGATCCTGCCTGTGCGGTTTATTTGCCCGGAGAAACCACACCGATTAGCGTTTGGCGTGACCCTCAAAAATGGCAAGCAGAACGAGAGCGACAGTTTCCGGGAAGCGAACCTTTTTGGCAGCTTCTCGCGGATTTGTTCAAATATAGTTGGGCGTTTCAAATGCGCGACCCAGTGCTGCCACCTCGCAATCTTTGGGATTTGTGGCAACTCACAAAAGCCGTTCGTCCCGACACATTAATGACGCTGCCTCACACATTCTCGACCGTCGGAGATGCGCTGCGAGGCTATGGTTTAGGTGACAATCAGCGCTTAAGAACCTTTTTAGATTTGCAACTTAAACTCTATTCGCAAGTCAACGCGGAAGAAACAGCTTTGCTTTATGCAGCAACCGCGTTAGGAGTTTCGCAGGAGCCACACGGGTTGTTTCACCTTCAGGGCAGTATGCAAGTGTTGAGTGATCGTCTCGTCTCGGCATTAGAACGCGTTTACCCCGAAGGGGGAACTGCTGCGCAACGCGGCAAACTCCTAATGCGTCACACCGTCGAGAAGATTCACACCCAGGCTGGAAAAACCACAGGAGTCACGATTCGCAACCAGAAAACAGGCGAGAGTTGGATTGAGCCGACCGATCGCGTTGTCGCCAATGTCACCGTTCAAAATTTGATACAGCTTTTGGATGAAGATGCCCCTAAAGGCTATCAGCGACGAGTCGATAAGCTGCCTCCCTCTTCAGGTGCGTTTGTCGTCTATCTTGGGGTCGATCGGGCGGCGATTCCTGCCAACTGTCCCCCACATCTGCAATTTTTGTATGACTACGAGGGCGCGATCGGGGAAAACAATTCGCTGTTTGTCTCAGTCAGCCATCCTGGTGACGGTCGCGCTCCAGACGGCAAAGCGACAGTAATTGCATCGTCATTCACCGATTCGTCAATCTGGTGGCAGTGTGATGATTACGAAGCGTTGAAGCAAAAATATAGTCAGGAAGCGATCGCTCGTCTAGGTCAATTTTTTAACCTGAATGAGACGATCATTTGTCAAGAAGCGGCAACACCTCGCACATTTCAACACTTTACGGCGCGCGATCAGGGGGCAGTGGGCGGACTTGGGCAGCGAGTGCCAACGTTTGGCCCATTTGGGTTTGCCAATCGCACTCCGATTAAAGATCTGTGGCTTGTAGGTGACTCAACCCATCCGGGTGAAGGAACGGCGGGAGTCAGTTATTCAGCGTTAACGGTCGTAAGACAAATTGAGGCAGAGTGATTTTGCGGATTCGAGGTCAATGCTACGATCGTTCACATTCCCTCACAGTGAGGCGCTATGAATCTTCCTCCTCAGCTACCGCAAAAAGTCGAAAAGTGGTCAAATTTGCAAGGAATTAAGCCAGAGCAATTCATTATGGAAGCGATCGCGGAGAAAGTAAATCGGCTCGATCGACAAGTCGATGAACAGAACTCCGACCAGCCCAAAACTTACTATGAAGGCAATGTCTTGGTTGTAGATGCAGAACTTCCTCCAGGCTTTGATCTCAATGCTTTTATTGATGAGCTTCGTGAGGAACGCATTCAGGAGCAGATGTTTGATGAAGGGAGCCGTGTTTTGCTTCAACAGGCAGGTGCGCTGGCAGATGATGAATCGCTGGCAGAGTTGAGAAGGGTGCGACCTCCATCCGATACATTGGAAAAAACCGATTACCTTTTGCTCCATAAGGGTTTTGAGTGCCTGTAAAATTGATCAATGAATAATCAAAAAGACTACTGTGAAATCGTTCAAAAACCTTATCAGCAGGAGGCTTGAGTCACTTTAGTATCAGGTAGAGGTCGCACCCGTTGAGAAGCACAATTTATCAAGCACGAGGGCGATCGGAGGTAGACGAGGAATTAAGCATCTGATGTATGCAGTTACCTAGTTTGAATTTGCAGCCCAAGGGCTTGCCTGCTCTGCCGCCTGCCATTTTTTAATCCGTCGAACTCACGTTCAACAAGTTCTGGTTGACTCGAAGAATCTAGAACAGCTCGACTCCTGCAAATTCCTTGATGACTCCGGCTTTGGCTGCTTCACCACACGTCCGAGGAGCCGGGAAAATCTTGGTTGGATTGGCAATGCCTTTGGGGTTAAATGCCTGACGCACAAATTGCATCGTCTCCAAATCTGCTGGCGAAAACATTTCTGGCATATAGCAGCGTTTATCTGCACCGATGCCGTGTTCTCCTGAAATGCTGCCGCCGACTTTCACACACAGTTTGAGAATGGCTCCACCCAGTTCTTCGACTTTTTCTAGCGCCCCCGGAACGGCATTATCGTAAAGAATCAGAGGATGTAAATTGCCATCTCCAGCGTGAAAAACATTAGCGACGTGATAGCCAAATTTTTCGCCTAGCAGGGCAATTTCATGCAGCACATACTCTAATTTTGTACGGGGAATTACGCCATCTTGAACGTAGTAGTCAGGGCTAATTTTTCCCATCGCGGCAAAGGCAGCTTTGCGTCCTTTCCAAAGTTTTAGACGCTCATCGGGGTCGGTGGCGATCGTCACGTTTCGCGCTCCGTTTTGGCTACAAATTGCGGCGATGCGCTGGCTGTTTGTCTCGGCTTCAATTTCTAGACCATCGACTTCGATCAGCAAAATCGCCTCGGCATCGCGCGGATAACACTCGGTGCAAACGACATCTTCAACGGCATTAATGCTGAAGTTATCCATCATTTCCATGCCACCGGGAATGATGCCCGAACTGATGATGTCTGAAACGGTCGCCCCGGCTGCTTCGATGCTTGTAAAGTCTGCCAGCAAGACGCGAATCGATTCGGGAGTTTTGAGAATTTTGAGGGTGATCTCAGTCGCGATGCCTAATGTGCCTTCAGATCCGACAAAAACGCCTGTGAGATCATAACCGGGCATTTCAGGAATCTCGCCGCCCACATCGGCGATCGAGCCATCTGGCAACACGAGTTTCAACCCTAAAACGTGATTGGTGGTGACTCCATATTTCAAGCAATGAACGCCGCCAGAATTCTCGGCAACGTTGCCCCCGATCGAGCAAATAATCTGACTCGATGGGTCAGGTGCATAATAAAATCCCGCGCCGCTGACTGCTTGAGTTACCCAGTTATTGATCACACCAGGTTGTACTACAACGCGCTGATTTTCTAAATCAATACTGATAATGCGCTTCATTAAAGCAGTAACAATCAGCACACAGTTCTTAATTGGTAAGGCTCCGCCTGATAATCCGGTTCCTGATCCTCTGGCGATAAATGGGACTTGATAGCGATCGCAGATCTTCACTAGAGCAGCCACTTCTTCGGTTGTTCGCGGCAAAACTACAAGCTCAGGACGCTCTCGATAGCTGGTTAGCCCATCGCATTCATAGACGAGTAATTCTTCTCGCTTGCGGATCACGCCGTTTTTACCGACTACGGCTTCAAATTCTTTGGCGATCGTGTTCCAATTTTGTTTAATCGTGAGAGCAACCATAATCGGATTTTCTACAAAAGAATTCAGAAGTTGAAATGAGCAGTACTTAGAGTCTACCGCCAAAAAAAGGAAACCCTGTTGCAAAATCGATGCAAGATGCCAGCTTTGCTGTTTTGCTTCAAGAGTCAGTTGATCGCGCATTAGGAGCAGCAATTCCAAATTCAAAAGTTTCTGACGATCCTTGAACTCGACAAGCCTTGGTTTATCGTCGGCTTGTTGAGAATGGGTTCAATAAGCCAGAAACAGATCACGCAAAAAGTGGCTTTCGAGCTTGAATTTGGAATTGCTGCATTAGGAGTTGAGCGCAAGCGTGAAAAATACATCCAGTTAGGAATTGATCTGCGGGTTCAACTGGAGTACATAAATTCTTATCATTCCATGAGAAGTACCACTTTTAGGCGTGGTCATGGGGTGAGAGGACTCTGTAAGGTCAATAAGCAGGTGTCTACCTTAGCTGTACCTGATGCGGATGAACGAAGACGGAGAAGCAAAGTTTGGCGACGTAAATGCTCTGGAGAAGGAACAGTCAAGATCACGATCGGCAATGCTGTTCATGAAAAAGCTATAGAAACAAGCAAAAACGGCAGTTTAGACACTAATCTCAATGTTGCCGCTAAAAGAACCTGTCAGATCTATGAGCTACTGGATGCACCCTTCCCCAGGTAACTTCCAGATATAAATATAGGTGGATGCTATTCACCCACCTATTTTATTAGTGGAGCTTCATAGCTTATCCAGCCAGGAATTCAGAGAGATCTCGACCGTCATAATAGAAGCCAATTGAGTTTGCAGATAGATCCTAGAGTCCAGCAAACCATTCGTAACCGCGATCTTCCCAATAGCCCCGACTAGGAAGCAGATTGCTCGTGAGCATGATGCGAGTTACCCATTTGCTGTGTTTATAGCCGAGTTTAATCGGAGCCGCTAATCGCAACGGGGCACCATTATCGATCGGCAATTGCTCCCCATTTTTTTGATAGGCCATCAGCGTTTGTGGATGCAGACAAGACCGCAAATCCCAACTTTCATAATAGCCATCTGCCGATTGAAAATAGACATAGCACACCGTGTCTTTAGGCTGTGCAAGTTGAATTAAATCTCGCAAACGCACACCGCCCCACTGCACGATCGCCGCCCAACCCTCAACACAAACATGACGCATTACGACTGAAGTAAGCGGCAGTTTATAGAGTTCGTTCAGGCTTAGTTGCATGGGGTGATTGACCTCACCGTCGATCGTCAGTCGGTATTTAACCGGATCGATCATGGGCGTAAAGTCAAAGCTATTCACAATCAGCTTGTCTGGCTCGATCTGGCTAACAGGCAACTCAGGCACAGGTTTTTGCGGATTGAGCAAGAGTTCTTCGAGGCGTTGATTGAGCGGTTCTGTCACCTGCCCGACTACGCCAGCAAACAAGTCTGAGCCACAGCCACCTAACAGCAAACTGCTGCCAGACAACCCCGCGATTTGCAGAAATTGACGACGATTAAACCGTTGCATGAAAGACCTACCAAAACATCGATTCGAGCAGACGAGAGCCACCGACTTTGAGGGCGAGCAGTGAATGCACGATCGCAAACAAGATCACTGTCGGCACGGTCATAAAATGAACGATCCGCAAGGCTTGCCAATCGCCAAAAAAATCAACAATCCAATAAAACTGAGCGGGTTTATACATACCGATACCACTCAAGATTGCTAGAAGCAACACGGGAACGATCGCCGTGTAAACAATTCGATGCCATGCGTAGGCTTTGCGCTTGGGATTTTTGCCGACTTGCAGCGCTTTGAGATCATTTTCTCCAACAAATCGATGGTGCCAGCGACGGCTAATCAGAATGTAGAGTCCATACCACAAGAGGTTGAGCGAGAAGAGCCACATAGCGCCAAAGTGCCAGTCTCGCCCGCCTGCAAGCCACCCTCCGATGAAAATGGGCGGCAGATGTAACCCTTGCCGTCCCCCAAAAACCGGATTGGCATTGTAGATTTGCAAGCCGCTCCCCAACATGATGAATAGACTCACCACGTTGACCCAATGAAACGTTTTTGCCAGGAGTGCTTGCTTGGGGAGGAGGACGGGCTTGAGGCGAGGAGAGTCAGTGGTCATAGAGGCAAGCGAACATCAGAAGACTCTACCATCTTAAGGTTTTGTCCTGTATTTGGGTTTCAAGCCTTAAACCGTCGAAACTGCGATCGCCATTGTTCGATCGCATCAAGATTCAGCGTGATTTGGGTCGGAGTCGGAGTCTCGATCCAGTGAGTAATTTGTTCAAAGTCGTCACGAGCAACGGTGGGCAGATTGGTGTCTTTGGCAATTTCGGCAGCTCGGTTGTCAACCACAATGACCAGCGATCGATGACGATTAAGCAAGCATTTCACCCCGCCATGCAGCCAAATACCAATATAGTCAAACGAAACCCTCGACGCGCTGATATTTCCGCCACCCGACCCCCAACAGAACGATAGGGCTAATTCATTGTGATAGAGAAAATTTAGGATAGAGGAGTTCCTAAAAATGACCCGTTGGAAGTGCCGAAAACGTTGATTGATTACCTCAAAACCGTTGCCGATCATCGCGGGGTACGCGAACGACACTATTACAGATCGCCCTCTTCCCCTAAAATCAAGGATGAACAGACGGTGATTTTACCTTTTATCTTTTTATCGTTTCGCTTGGAGAACCGTAGTGGATTTAACTCGCATTCCCGCCCAGCCTAAGCCAGGTCTGATCAACGTTTTGGTCGAAATTCCCGCAGGCAGCAAAAACAAATATGAATTTGATAAAGATCTGAATGCCTTTGCCCTCGATCGTGTCCTCTATGCCTCAGTGCAATATCCCTACGATTATGGCTTCATTCCCAATACGCTGGCCGATGATGGCGATCCGCTTGACGGCATGGTGATTATGGATCAGCCTACTTTCCCTGGCTGCGTGATCGCGGCGCGTCCGATCGGCATGTTGGAAATGATCGACGGTGGCGATCGAGACGAAAAAATTCTTTGTGTGCCCGACAAAGACCCTCGCTATGTCAATGTCAAATCCCTTAATGATCTCGCCTCTCATCGTCTTGACGAGATCGCCGAATTCTTCAGAACTTACAAAAATCTGGAGAAAAAAGTCACCGAAATTCTCGGTTGGCAAGATGTAGATAAAGTTCTGCCGTTGGTAGAGCAGTGCATCAAAGCCTACCGCTAACTGCCTAGCAGTCGATTCAGTCAAAAGGCTCAGGGGTTCTCTGAGCCTTTAACCTATGGAAAAAGCTTAAATTCTGCCTGAATTGGTAACAACGGAATCGAAATGGGTAGCATAAAAGATAACAAACCCAGACTCTGCTGGGAGTGACCGCTCCAAACTCAGATAGACGCTCTTGAGACAAGTGCAAACCTAGAAATGATTAACTCTTCAGAATTCGTGATTCAATTTTGGGGCGTTCGGGGCAGCATTCCCGCTCCGGGGGGCGAAACCGTTCGCTATGGTGGCAACACCTCCTGCCTAGAAATGCGAGTAGGTGGCAAGCGCCTGATCTTTGATGGCGGAACGGGTCTACGGGTTCTAGGCAAGCAATTGCTGAAGCAAACGCCTGTTGAAGCCCATATGTTCTTCAGCCATTCTCACTGGGATCATATTCAAGGATTTCCATTTTTTGTGCCTGCCTTTGTGCCCGGTAACTGCTTTCACATCTATGGCGGCGTAGCACCCAACGGCGCAACCATGAAGCAGCGTCTCAGCGATCAAATGCACCATCCTAATTTTCCGGTGCCGATGCAGGTAATGAAGTCAGACATGAAATTTCATGACTTGATGCCGGGAGATGTCATTCAACTAGACGATATTACGATCGAAACCGGCCCGTTAAATCACCCTAATTCAGCGTTGGGCTATCGCGTTACCTGGCAGGGTCGCACCGCCGTTTATGCGACTGACACTGAACACTATCCTGATCATATCGACGAAAATCTGGTTTATCTGTCCCGTGATGCAGATGTTCTAGTCTATGACGCTTGCTACACCGACGAAGAATATCACGACCCCCAAGCATCCAAGATTGGCTGGGGGCATTCAACCTGGCAAGAAGCGCTGAAAGTTGCTCAGGTAGCTGGCGTGAAGAAAGCCGTGATGTTTCATCATGACCCTAACCACGATGATGATTTTCTCGACCAAGTAGAATCTGAGGTTCAGACCGTTTTCCCCAACAGCTTGATGGCGCGAGAAGGGATGATTTTGCCTGTTTAGCAATGGTTAAGATTGGACTGCCACTAGCGATTGAGTTGCTTTGCTAATCTCATCGAGCTTCTGAGCTGCCGCCCCTTGGGTCAGCAACGATGCCGCTTTGGCAAGCCCCGCGTCTAGATCTGGGCAAACGCCACAGCGCCACAGATAAAACCCGCCGTTCCAAATGGCGGATTGCGTTAGCTCAGACGGTTTGCCTGCTAACACTGCTTGCACGGCTTCGACCCATTCATCAGTTGGGCTGAGGGGCACTTCTTTGGCGGCAAACCCAGAGTCGCGAGGCACGAGACAGAGCCGTTCAAACTCAGACTTGTTTGCGCCGATGATCACCGTGCGATCGCGGGGCAAATCACAGCTTCCTTCTAGCCCTTTGACGGTGGTGAAATTTGTGATTCCGCGTCGAGCAAAGGCATCGCGAATCATATTTTCAGTCGGCGGATGGACAAATCCACAAACGACGTGAGCGTCTCCTGCATAGGGCGACCACATCAGTTCTAACGTGGAAAATGGGGGACGTTTGCCAATTTGGTCGCGATAAGTCACAAGTCCTGATGCGAGCGGAAAGTGATTGGTCAAGTAAACGAATCCTAGCCCTGTGGTTTCTAAAACATGCTGAACGCGATCGAGAGAAAGCTGTTCCCAATGAATCCCTAATCCCTGCCAGAGTTCGATTAGGGGCACCCCTTCTTTAGTGGGCATACGATCTCCCCCGTGCAAAATCACAGGCACGCCTGCACTGGTCAAAATCAGCGAGGTTAAAGGACTGATCGGGGCAGTGCGCGATCGCCCATCGTAAGGGAGACACAGCACGGTGACTGGATAGGCAGACTCAATGGGTTGAAGGGCTGGCCCTAATGCTTCGTAGGCATCTAGCATTCCTGCCAGTTCTTCTCCGGTCGGGCGCTTGATGCGATGGGCAATCATAAATGCCCCAATCTGGGCGGGGGTTGCTTCTTGCAGCAACATCATCTGAGTCGCTGCTTTTGCCTCGGCGCGGCTCAAATCTTCCCCGGTATGAGTCCCACTGCCCACTTTTCGCAGTAGCTCTCTAAATGCGTTACTCATAGTTTCTGCCCAAGCAACCTTAAGAATTTCATTGCAGACGCTTATCGTCCCACGATTTGCGAAGCGACGGGCTTTGGCATGACAGGTAAAGATAAGGGGCTACCTACTAGAGCAATGGGCTGACGCATTAGCTCATGGACGAGCGATCGAAAGCGTTGAATCGGGGGAATTTGTAACCGATCGTGGGTAGTCACCAGCACTACTTGACGAATCAGGGTCGGGTCAGCCGTTGCTCTCGACGCTAAGGTCGGATCGAGATGGACATCGTGAATCGCGCCTTGAGGCAATAGAGCGATCAGTTCACCTTGACGGACAATGCCTCGAAAAGCATCTAGGGTATTGAGTTCTAGCACGGCATTTAAGGCCACACCCTGACGCTGAAACTGTTCTTGTACAAGTCGCTGCATTCCATATCCATCTTTAAAGACAACTTGCGGATAGCGGACTAACTCCGTCCAGGGCACCTCGGTATATTGGGTGAGCGGGTGGTTTGCTGCCATTAACACTTTGACAGGCTCGTCGTATAGGACATCAACAACCATCTCAGGATTAGCGGTCAAAAAACGGTTATTCATGACGATCGCGATATCTACCAGCCCATCTTTGAGAACTTTGAGGGCCCGATCGCTGCCTAACGAGGTCACCCGCAGTTGCACTTCTGGGTGTTCTTGGCAAAAACGTTGCAGCACAGGTGGCAAGTGAAACGCGCAAACGGAGTGAATTGCCGCAACACAAAGCTCTGGCTGTTTGCCGTCTAGCAGGTCTGCTAACTCTTGGGTGGCGATGCCCCATTCGTTCCAGATTTTGCGAGCGTGGGGCAAGAAGCGATCGCCCGCAATGGTCAGCTTTGCTTGAGCCGATCGATGCAGCAGCGGCAGCCCGACTTCTGCTTCGAGTCCTTGAATTTGGCGACTGATGGTAGATTGCGTCACATTACAGTGGCGGGCGGCTTGTTGAAAGCTCCCAGTTTCTGCAACGGCGAGAAATGCCTGCAACTGCTCTAGACGCATGGATTTGTATTGAAGATGACACTTATTAGTGACCTTAACGAATTTGATCAAAAAATTTGGTAAGAGTTGATACAGGTTGAGGGCAAAGACCGTTTGAGAACTGTGAATTAAATGTAATATGCAGATTTACGTACGAGCATGGCATTGCCGTAACCATTGACCTTGCAAGTAATCGACATCATTTAATTCTCGTTCCTAAGTGATGAATTCTAGACTTAAAACTTTTCACAACTGCCATTCTTGAAGCGCGATCGCCACGCCTCGCCCCAATTCTGAACCGGAATTTTCACTCTCAGACAGTTGCTCTAAGCGTTGGTGAGCAGAATCAGGCGCGAGGGTTTTGAGGGCAGAAATCACATGCAATCTGACGCTGACATTGGGATCGGCAAGGAGATTGATTAGAGAATCGAGTGCGGCAAGATCACCAAGTTGGCCGAGGGTAAGGGCGATCGCTTGCCGCGCTGAGGCTGATCGAGCAAACGTGCCTTCTTGTTGCAGCAAATCGAGCAAAATTTGGGTCGCTTGCCGTTTTTGCTCAGGCTGATCGACTCGTCCTAATACAGTCAAGATTTCTTGACGAACTGACTCCGCTAAGGGAAGTTGAATCAGCGATCGCTCTAAACAATGCAGTGCTTCTGAGGTGCCGATCCAGCCCAAGGCTCTGATTAGCTCGATCGCCAAAAACTCTGGAGTGTGGAGTGATTGCAGGCTTTCAAACAGGGCATTGGTTGCCGATAGGGTGCCCAGCCGACCAAGGGCGATCGCGGTTTGTCGGCAAACTTCTAAGTTCAAATCTAGCAAGAGTGGATGCAAATGAGAAACCAGATCTAATGCCGCTAGGTCAGCACCGCAGAAGCCCAGCCCGGTTACGGCGGCTCGTCTGACCAGCACGGCGGGATCTTTTAATGCCTGGATCAAAAGTCTTGAAATTTCTGGATTGTGAAAGCTGCTGAGAGCTTCGATCGCCAGTGCCCGCACCTGAGCATCTTCATCGTTAACGACTTTTTCCAACAAGGGCACCGTTTCGGGGCGACGAATTTGAGCCAGGGTTTGAGTGGCTAATCGTCGCGTGTTGTCTTGGTTGAGCAACTCGGCGAGAATTTCGATCGTGCCGCTGCCCAGATTAGCGAGGGCGGTAACTGTCATCCCATTCAGTTCTTCGTTAGTGGATGTTTTGAGCAGATCGACTAATGCTGTGACAACTTGGGGATGGTTAAATCCGCCCAGAATCCGAATCGCAAACCACTGAGCTTCTGAGTCAGCGTCTTGGTTTTGCAGAAGATCGAGAAGTGGGGCGATCGCGGCTTCGGCAAAGCTCGGAAAGAGTTTAGCGACATTCCATCGGTCTTGAAAATCTCCTGACTCTAGACTCTGTAATGCCAAATTTAACAAGAGAAATGGATCTGCGGTAGGCGAGGCTGATGACTCTTCGCCTAGCAATTGTTGCAAATAGTGATTGAGCAATGCCCAGTCTTGATGAGCTGCGGCGGTTTGGGCTTGCTGCAACGTTTCGAGATAATTTGATTGCACGGTTCTTTTGCGGATGACCCACAGGGTTGTGGAATATGCTTGATTTTAGCTTCCACATTCCAGGTCAGCCGCCAACACTCAAAGTTTTAGAGAATTTATTGTGACAAAAAAGGCACCGCTAGAAGGTGCCCGATCGCTTTAATACCAATTTTGAAAACGGTTGCGATCGCTTAAACGCTGGCGGAAGGACACGACATGCCATGTCCCTACGGGTCAATCAAATCGCTCTGAATTTTTGCATTACATTTTGCCTTTTTGCATCACTTCTTGCAGGTGGTGACGAAGTTCTTGAGCCGTTTTCGTGTCATCGGCTTTCAACTTGCGAAACAGCTCTACACAGGGCTGAGAACTCATCTCTTCAGCATCTTTAATGTAGGTATCGTAGGCTTTGACGGCTTCTGCTTTGTTTTGCAGAGCCGTGAGCAGATCATATTCAAGATTGCTGAGGGCGAGAGTGTCTTGATTGGTTGCAGTAGTCATGGTCAAATCTCCAATCCAAATCGTGATTACTTAACGGTGGATCAGAGATCGCGATCGTTCATCTACCAAAAGTAAAAGCCGCATTAACCCTTTTTCACCAAGACTGAATTCCCTTCAATTTTTGCGATATAAGTCCCCAATGCCTTTCGCGCCGGGCCTTCGATCACCGCTCCCTCCGCCGTAAAAGTGGAATTGTGACAAGGGCACGCAAACGACTTGCGCTCACTTTTCCAAGCTACCAAACACCCTTGATGGGTACACGTCGGATTGACCGCCACCACTGCGGTCGGTGTAGTCGGATTGCGAATTATCAACACCGGACCGATCACCGACTTCTCACTTAAAATTTGGCCATTTTTATCTAAATCAGCCAGCGACCCGATCGTCTGAAAGCCATCACTGCTTGCAGCTTTGCTATCGGCACTCGGTTGCACCGCCGAATCAGAACTTTTAGAGCAAGCAGCCAACCCTGAAGCGATGGCTGTTAACGCAACAGGCAATCGGCTGACCGCCCAACCCAACCCAAACCAAGACAAAAACGATCGACGATTCATAGTGTTCTCTCAACTGAGGCAGCGTAGTAACGACTCATCCTAACAGCAGATGCAAATGTCTAGAAAATCCTCCTGATAAATGCTGAAATCGCATTGCAATGATGCGTGAACTTCATAATTAGAAACATTTGGTAACCAACTATACGAATTGTCATTGTGATCTCGCCTACCTTGGCTTCATCAGCACAAAGACAACGCAGCGTCAACTCAAGCGTTTGACAGCTTTGCCAGAAATTAGTTTCTCGATCGCCCGTGTTCGGTTCGGACACCCTTTATCAACAAGATTCACCATGACAGACACCCTTTCATCAGCCGTAACTCTCAATAAGTTTGAAAAATTGAAAGCAGAGAAAGATGGGCTTGCGGTGAAGGCTGAATTGGATCATTTTGCTCAAATCGGCTGGGAAGCGATGGATGAAACCGATCGTGACCATCGCCTGAAGTGGCTGGGGGTTTTCTTCCGTCCGGTGACTCCTGGCAGGTTTATGCTGCGGATGCGATTGCCCAACGGCATTATCACCAGCGCCCAAACGCGAATTTTGGCAGAAATTGTGCAGCGCTATGGCGAAGAGGGTTACGCCGACATCACGACTCGGCAAAACTTTCAACTGCGCGGCATTCGCATCGAAGATGTGCCTGACATCTTTAACCGATTTGAAAATGCAGGCCTGACCAGCGTTCAGTCGGGAATGGATAACGTCCGCAATATTACGGGGTCGCCTGTCGCCGGGATTGATGGCGACGAATTGTTTGACACGCGGGAGTTAGCAATTCAGGTGCAGGACATGATCACCAATCATGGTCAGGGCAATCCTGAATTTACCAATCTGCCTCGCAAGTTTAATATCGCGATCGCCGGATGTCGAGACAACTCCGTTCACGCTGAAATTAATGATATTGCCTTTGTTCCGGCTTATCAAAACAGCGTATTTGGCTTCAATGTCCTAGTCGGTGGTTTCTTCTCTGCAAAGCGATGCGAAGCGGCAGTGCCGATGGATGTGTGGGTAACACCCGACGATGTAGTGGGGATGTGTGAATCGATTCTCACGGTTTATCGCAATCATGGGCTGCGTGCCAACCGTCAAAAATCTCGTCTGATGTGGCTGATCGACGAATGGGGCATTGAGAAATTTCGCTCTGAAGTTGAGCAACACATCGGGCACTCGCTGCAAAGGGCGGCGCTTAAAGACGAGATTCTCTGGGACAAACGCGATCACATCGGCGTTTATGCCCAAAAGCAACCCGGTTTGAATTATGTAGGGCTACACGTTCCGGTGGGTCGGCTGTTTGCTCAAGATCTGTTTGACCTGGCGCGACTCGCTGAAGTCTATGGAAGTGGAGAAATTCGCCTCACGGTTGAGCAAAATTTTATCGTGCCCAACGTGCCCGACTCTCGACTCTCGGCATTGCTCGACGAAGCGATCGTCGAGCGGTTCTCCCACCAGCCCAACAATCTTTCTCGTGCGCTCGTGTCTTGCACTGGCTCCCAGTTCTGCAACTTTGCGTTGATTGAAACCAAAAATCGCGCCGTTGCTTTGATTAAAGAACTCGAAGCCGAACTGTCGTGCGATCGTCCCGTTCGCATTCACTGGACGGGGTGCCCCAATTCTTGCGGTCAACCTCAAGTTGCTGACATTGGCTTGATGGGCACTAAAGTCCGCAAAGACGGGCGCACGTTGGAAGGCGTAGACCTCTATATGGGTGGCACAGTGGGCAAAGACGCTCATCTGGGCACCTGTGTACGAAAAGGCATTCCCTGTGAGGATCTTAAGCCGATTCTGCGAGACATTTTGGTTGAGCAGTTTGGTGCCCATCTCAAAGCCGAGATGCCGATCGCCCAGTCTTCTCAGATTGAAGTCACCGTTGATGACGAATTGCCGACCAGCCTTCAGTTTTCTCAGCCGTCGCAGGTTTCTGCCCCTGCGATCGCTGCCCCTGCCACCGTCAAGTTTGCAAAATCTGGTCAAGAAATCACCTCAACTGAAGGTGGCTCGATTTTAGAGATTGCAGAACAGGCAGGAGTCGAACTCGACAGCAGTTGTCGATCGGGAAACTGTGGCACTTGTAAGCAAACGCTGCTTGCAGGTGAAATTCGCTATGACGGCGAACCCGATGCACTAGATGATGACGATCGCGCTGCCAGAACGATTCTGACGTGCATCGCTCATCCGGTGGGTGATGTCTCGATCGATGCCTGAGCGCATCGCTACCCGGACAGTTAAACACAGGGCAGTTAAACGCTAATTGCTGCCCATTTACACTGTTCCTCCTCACACACGCTGCAAGTTCCCCCTTGCAACCCCAAACCCAGCGAAATCATTGGAATAGGATTAATGAGCAATCTTTCAAGACGGAAATTCATCATCACCGCAGGCGCAACCGCTGCCGGGACGCTACTTGTTCACGGTTGTAGTAGCCCTAAATCTGCAACTGGTGGAAGTGCCTCTCCGAGCGCGGTTCCGGCTGTGAATTCTGGCACGGCTGACGCTCCAGAAGTGACCACTGCCAAACTCGGATTTATCGCCCTGACCGATTGCGCGCCGTTGGTGATTGCCAAAGAAAAAGGCTATTTCGAGAAGTATGGGATGAAAGATGTCTCAGTCACTAAGCAGACTTCTTGGGCAGTGACTCGCGACAACTTAGAGCTTGGTTCTGACAGAGGCGGCATTGATGGTGCCCACATTCTCACCCCCATGCCTTACCTGATGTCAGCAGGCAAGATTACCAAGGGCAACACGCCATTGCCAATGTATATTCTGGCGCGCCTCAACACAGACGGGCAGGGCATCTCACTGTCTAACGACTATGCAGACCTGAAAGTCGCGACAGATAGCTCTTTGCTCAAGGCAAAAATCGATGCGGCAAAGGCGGCTGGCAAGAAATTTAAAGCGGCTGTCACTTTCCCCGGTGGCACTCACGATTTGTGGATGCGCTATTGGTTAGCGGCAGGTGGCATCGACCCCGAAAAAGACGTGGACATCGTGGTGATTCCGCCGCCTCAAATGGTTGCCAACATGGAAACCAAAACGATGGATGCGTTCTGTGTGGGTGAACCCTGGAACGCTCGTCTGATCAACAAAAAACTGGGTTACACCGCAGTTACGACAGGCGAACTATGGAAGGGGCATCCCGAAAAAGCGTTCTCAATGCGGGCAGATTGGGTCGATAAAAACCCCAAGGCTGCAAAGGCGCTGCTGATGGCGATTCAAGAGGCCCAAGTCTGGTGTGACAAAGACGAGAACAAGCAAGAGATGTGCGAGATTCTGTCGTCTGATAAGTATGTGAAAGCTCCGGTAAAAGACATCATCGATCGAGCCAAAGGCAACTTTGATTTTGGCAATGGTCGCACTCTGCAAAACAGCGAGTTGCTGATGAAATTCTGGCGTGATGGGGCATCTTATCCGTTTAAGAATCACGATGCCTGGTTCATCACTGAAAACATGCGCTGGGGTCGGTTTGCGGCTGACACCAACGTCAAAGAGATGGTAGACAAAGTGAACCGTGAAGACCTATGGCAAGCGGCCGCGAAAGCGATCGGGCAAACAGCCGCGATTCCCAAAGACTCGTCGCGCGGGGTCGAAACCTTCTTTGATGGCACCAAGTTTGATGCGGCTGATACAGCAGCTTATCTCGGTGGTCTCAAAATCAAGAAAGCGTAGCTGCGTCTTTTTCTCAAAGCATTAAGCATTGGGGGCATGGCATCTGTGCCCCCCAACCAAAGAATTTGTAATCTGAACCCTCTGCAACCGTCTTTTCAAAGATTCCCCTATGACTGTTACTCCTTCCCTTCGCTCAGATTCGTCTTCTGCATTGCTAGAAACTCTTCAAAAGTTTGCAAAGCAGTTAATTCCTCCGATCGTCTGTACAGCAGTCGTGCTGGTGATTTGGCAACTGCTGTGTCTCTCACCGGAGACCAAGATGCCCGGCCCGATTACAGTGTTAAAGCAAACGTATGAATTGATCCTCAACCCGTTTTATGACGACGGCGGCACGTCTAAAGGGTTAGGGTTGCAGATTTGGATTAGTTTGCAGCGAGTCATGGTTGGCTATTCGCTGGCAGCGATCGTCGGCATTTCGCTCGGTGTCCTAATTGGCATGAGCCAGTTTATGCGGCGCGGTCTTGACCCGATGATTCAAGTGTTGCGGACGGTTCCACCTCTGGCGTGGTTGCCGCTGTCGCTCGGCATTTTTCAAGACAGCACCCCGGCAGCGTTGTTTGTAATTTTCATTACGGCAATCTGGCCGATCGTGATCAACACTGCGTTAGGCGTTCAACAAATTCCTCAAGACTATAACAACGTGGCCAAAGTGTTGCGCCTGTCGGGTAAAGAATACTTCTTCAACATTTTGGTGCCGTCCACGGTTCCCTACGTGTTTGGCGGATTGCGGATCGGCATCGGGTTAGCGTGGTTGGCGATCGTCGCCGCAGAAATGCTGAAAGCAGAAGGCGGCATTGGCTTTTTTATCTGGGATGCCTACAACGCAGGCAACGAAAACAGCATGAGCCAAATTATTATCGCAGTGCTGTATGTCGGTTTGGTAGGTCTGGCACTCGATCGGCTGGTTAACTACCTCGGTTCGCTGATCGTGTCGGAAAACTAGATTTCGGTTTGTCCGCATCAAGATTCAAGCCCGATCGCTGCACCCTTCATCCTACTCTTACCATGTCTGTCTTTTTAGAAATTGACCACGTTGATAAGGTGTTTCCGCTCACAGGAGGCGGAAGCTATGTTGCCCTCAAAAATATTGAATTGCAGATTCGTCAAGGTGAATTTGTCACACTGATCGGTCACTCTGGCTGCGGCAAGTCTACGCTTCTCAGCATTGTGGCGGGGTTGGATCAGCCCAGCGTGGGCGGTGTTGTTCTCGAAGGGCGACAGGTGACAAGTCCGGGGCCCGATCGCATGATGGTGTTCCAAAACTATTCGCTGTTGCCCTGGCTGACGGTCGAGCAAAACATCGCGCTGGCAGTCGATAAAGTCTTGAGCCATTTGCCCAAAGGCGAACGCAAAGGCATTGTCGAACAAAACATTGATCTGGTCGGGCTAAGACCTGCGGCACATCGCAAACCTAAAGAGCTATCGGGCGGGATGAAACAGCGAGTTGCGATCGCTCGTGCGCTGGCCATTCGTCCTAAAATGCTGCTGCTCGATGAGCCGTTTGGCGCGTTAGATGCGCTGACTCGCGGCAACCTGCAAGAGCAACTGATGCGAATCTGCGAAGAAAGTCAGGTGACTTGCTTGATGGTGACGCACGATGTTGATGAGGCGCTGCTGCTGTCCGATCGGGTAGTGATGCTTACCAACGGCCCGGCCGCTCACATTGGTCAAATTCTCGAAGTCCCGATTCCTCGCCCTCGCAGACGTATGGATGTCGTCAAACATCCTAGCTATTATGCGTTGCGGAATGAGATGATCTATTTTCTCAATCAACAAAAGCGCGACAAAAAGCGCAAAGTCAAAGAAACCGTCAAAGTGGCGATCGCCCGCAACGGTTTAGAAAAAGTCAATCTCGATATTGGCTTTATTCCGCTCACGGACTGCGCGCCGCTGATCATTGCCAAAGAGAAAGGCTTCTTTCAAAAGCATGGGCTAGAAGACGTAACGCTGCATCGCGAACCGAGTTGGAAAGCGATCGCGCAAGGCATCACCGAAGGACGACTAGATGCGGCGCAAATGGTTGCCGGAATGCCGTTAGGACTGACCCTCGGCATGAATGGCAAAGTTCCGCTGCCCGTGCTGACAGCGATGGTGTTGTCCCGAAATGGTGATGCGATCACGATTAGCAAAAAGCTCTACGATCGCGGCGTTCGTTCGCTCGAAGATTTCAAACAATTCATCACGCAAACGCCCGGAGAAACCCACACGTTGGGCATTGTACATGCCGCATCAATGCAGAATTTGCTGCTGCGCTATTGGCTGGCATCAGCAGGAATTGACCCCGATCGCGATGTCAATCTCGTCACGGTTCCCCCACCTCAAATGGTTGCCGCGTTAGAAGCGGGAACTCTGGACGGTTTCTGTGTCGGCGAACCGTGGAATTCGCGCGCGGTTCAAGAAGGGTTGGGCATAGTGCTGACGACGACTCATGATCTGTGGACGGGGCACCCAGAAAAAGTTTTAGGCGTTCGTGAAGACTGGGCAACTCAACATCCTGCAACGCACCTCGCTCTGATGAAAGCCTTGTTAGAAGCGTGTGAATATTGCGATGAGCGCCGTCACCGTGAAGACATGCTGACGCTGTTAGCGAAACCGGAATATGTGGGCGCTGACGTGAGCTATATTCGCCCCGGTTTTCTCGATCCTTACGTTTATGGGAGCGATCGTCAGCCCGAATCTATTCTGCGCTTCAATCAATTCCACATTGATCAAACCAACTGCCCGCAGCGAGTCGGCGCACTGTGGATTTTGACCCAACTCGCTCGCTGGGAAATCATTCCTGCCTTTCCTAAAAACTGGATTGAGATTCTCGATCGTGTCCGTCAAGTCGAGCTTTATAGCGAAGCGGCGAGACAAGTCGGCTACCCCGGCACTGAGCCAAACCGCAACTCTTTCACACTATTTGATGGCGTGGTGTTTAACCCCAACGACCCGATCGCCTATCTCAAATCTCTGGAGATCGGTCACGAAGTCAGCGTCGAAGAAGTCTTGCTCGACGTGCCCAGCGAGAGTGTCAAAGCCGCCTAGTTCTTATTCCTCACCCTTCACCTATGCAGACATTAATCAGCGAAGATTCTACTCCTCAAACTTCTCAGCCCGATTCGTTTCTCGTCGTCGAGAACTTGTCAAAGGTTTATCCGACTAAGAGCGGCGATTATACCGTTTTAGAAGACGTTAATCTTGCCGTCAGTGAAGGGGAATTTGTTTGCGTCATCGGTCACTCTGGCTGCGGCAAAAGCACGCTGCTCGATATGGTGTCTGGCTTTCGTCAGCCCTCTAGTGGCGAAGTTCGTCTTCAGGGAAAACGGATTACAGAACCTGGCCCCGATCGCATGGTCGTGTTCCAAAACTATTCGCTGCTGCCCTGGAAAACGGCGTTTGAAAATATCTATTTGGCGGTCAATTCTGTCTACCCTGACAAGCCTAAAAAAGCTAAAGAAGAGATCGTTCACAAGCACCTGGCGATGGTCGGTTTAGAAGAAGCGGCAAATAAAAAACCCGGTCAATTGTCAGGTGGAATGAAGCAGCGAGTCTCGATCGCCCGCGCTCTAGCCATTTATCCGCAAGTCTTGATTTTAGATGAACCGTTTGGCGCACTCGATGCGATCACCAAAGAAGAATTGCAGGAAGAACTCTTGCAAATTTGGACAGAGCATCGCGTCACCGTGCTGATGATCACACACGACATTGACGAAGCGCTGTTTCTCGCCGATCGCGTCGTCATGATGACCAATGGGCCCGCCGCCCAAATTGGCGAGATTTTAGAGATTCCCTTTTCTCGCCCCCGCATCCGCACTCAGATCATGGAAGACCCGCACTATTACACCCTGCGGAACCAGGCTCTAGATTTCCTGTTTAGTCGCTTTGCTACAGAAGACCATTAACCTTCCTACAACACTCATGTTCAAACAATTGTGGTCGTTTGGGGGTCGCTATCAGATTCTTCATTTGACTTGGTTTGCTTTCTTTCTCACGTTTGTCAACTGGTTTAACTTTGCCCCGTTTGCTACTACGATCGGCAAAGAGTTGGGCTTAGACTATGCCACCCAAATCAAAACGCTGGGCATTTGCAATTTGGCGTTGACGATTCCAGCCCGCATCATTATCGGCATGGTGCTCGATCGCTTCGGGCCCAGAATCACTTTTTCCTCACTGCTGATTTTCTCGATCGTGCCCTGCTTTGCAACAGCATTTTCCCAAGACTTTAATCAATTAGTCATCAGCCGTTTGTTGATGGGCATCGTCGGTGCCGGATTTGTGGTCGGCATCCGCATGGTGTCGGAGTGGTTTCCGCCCAAAGAAATTGGCTTGGCAGAAGGCATCTATGGCGGATGGGGCAACTTTGGCGCGTTTGCCGCAGAATTTAGTTTGCCTCTGCTCGCTGCCAGCACCGCATTTCTGGCCGGGGGCGCATCTAATTGGCGCTTGACGATCGCGCTCACAGGCATTGTCTCTGCCCTTTACGGCGTAGTCTATTTCCGCATGGCTCAAGACACCCCCACCGGAAAAGTTTACAGAAAGCCTAGAAAGAGCGGTGGCATGGAAGTCACCAGTGTCAAAAGCTTTTGGGCAATGATCGCGATGAATTTCGGCTTAATCTTTGCTCTTGGTTTATTGGCGTGGCGCTTACAGCAAGTCAAGTTTTTTGACCAAACGGGAATGCTGATCACCTGGGGTTTGCTGGGCATCCTCTACGCTTACCAAACCTATCAAGGCTGGCGAGTCAATCGAGAAATGCTCACGGGTCAGAAAAAATATGCTGCCGCCGATCGCTACAAGTTTCGTCAAGTCTCCCTATTAGCGTTTGCTTACGCCGCGAGCTTTGGCTCCGAACTCGCTGCCGTCTCAATGCTGCCCGCCTTTTTTGAGAAGACCTTTAGCTTAGAGCATGTAATTGCGGGTATGATTGCCGCCTCTTACCCCTTCATGAATTTAATCTCGCGTCCGAGCGGTGGGTTGCTCTCTGACAAACTCGGCAGCCGCAAATGGACACTGACAATCATCACAGTGGGTATCGGCATCGGCTACTTGCTGGCTTTTGGCATCAACAAAAGTTGGGCAATTCCCCTAGCGATCGCCGTCACGATTTTTGGCGCTTATTTCGCTCAAGCAGGCTGTGGCGCAACCTATGGCATGGTGCCCTTGATCAGGAAGAGCATCACCGGGCAGATTGCGGGCAACGTTGGCGCTTATGGCAATGTTGGCGGCGTGATTTATCTCACGGTTTATAGCTTGACCAACGCTCAAACCCTGTTTGCCACGATGGGAATCACGGCGTTAATTTGCGCTACCATGTGCGCTTTCTTCTTAAAAGAACCCAACGGCTCTTTTGCAGAAGACTATGCCCAGGAACCCGAAGCCGTATCGGGGCGCACAGAAAGCAGCCTCGCATACGAGCAAAAATAGTGCCCACTCAAGAGTAGTGGTCTGTCTAATCTGGACTAAGCAGCAGGAGAACACCCATTTTTAGCTGGAAATCCTAGCGCTGTCATTAAGGGACTTTTGGTATGACCCAACACTCGTCCGCTTCGCCTTCGGATGGCACCGATCGCGTTCTTTGCTATTACATCAATGCGACCAGTCAGCTTCAGATGGCTCGAATCACCCATCTCGCAAGCGGATGCTTTGAGCGCTTGATATTTCCAGGACAACGCCTGCTCTTTGAAGCTCCGCCCGATGCCCTGCTCGAAATTCATAGCTCCAAAGCGACGAACACGAGCCTTTTGGCTCAGATTCCCTGTCAGCAGTTGCGAGTCTACGAAAAGCTTGCTTCCTCCGATCGTACTCATGTCGTGGAACGCTTATGATTGATTCGACTAAGACCTTATGCCCTTACTGTGGAGTTGGCTGCGGGTTAGAAGCGCTTCCCCCCGCGCAAGCTGGCAAGGCCACCAATCGTGACAAACAAGGCACTCCGATCTGGCAAGTGCGCGGCGATCGTGATCACCCCTCTAGTCAGGGAATGGTCTGCGTAAAAGGGGCGACGATCGCCGAGTCACTGCACAAAGATCGGTTGCAGTTTCCGATGATGCGGGAGTCGTTAGATGAGCCGTTTCGACGAGTCAGTTGGGATGAAGCCCTCGATCGGGTTGCCAATCAAATTCAAACCGTTCGCTCAACGCAAGGGGCGGATGCTGTCTGCATGTATGGGTCGGGTCAGTTGCAAACTGAAGACTATTACATCGCTCAAAAACTGATCAAAGGCTGCCTGGGCACCAACAACTTTGATGCCAATTCTCGATTGTGTATGTCGTCTGCGGTTTCTGGCTACATTCAAAGCTTTGGGGCTGATGGTCCGCCCTGCTGCTATGACGACCTTGACGAAACCGATTGCGCTTTCATTGCAGGCAGCAATTTGGCTGAGTGTCACCCGATTCTCTTCAATCGGTTGCGGAAGCACCACAAACAAGACCGCACCGTCAAACTGGTGGTGATTGACCCGCGATGCACTGCCACGGCTGAAGTCGCTGATTTGCACTTGGCGATCAAGCCCGGAACGGATATCGATCTCTTTAACGGCATTGCTCATCTGCTGCTGAAGTGGGGCAAGGTCGATGCTGCATTTATTGACGAACATACGGCTCACTTTTCAGATCTTGCGGTGGTGATTCAGCACTATTCGCCAGATATCGTTGCCCACCGCTGCGGCATTTCAGAAGAAGATTTAGAAACGGCCGCGAAGTATTGGGGTGACTCAAAGCGGGTTTTATCGATGTGGTCGATGGGGCTAAATCAATCCAGCGAAGGAACTGCAAAAGTTAGAGCGCTGATTAATTTGCACTTGATGACCGCGCAAATTGGCAGGCCCGGAGCGGGCCCATTTTCACTCACAGGTCAGCCCAATGCGATGGGAGGACGCGAAGCCGGAGGATTATCTCATCTGCTGCCCGGATATCGCCTCGTCAACAATCCAGCTCATCGGGCTGAGGTTGAGCAATTTTGGCGACTCGAACCGGGCGCGATTTCAGCGACTCCAGGGTTAACGTGCTGGGAGATGATCACGGGTTTAGAGCGGGAAGAAGTCGGCGTTTTGTGGGTGGCTGCCACTAATCCAGCGGTAAGTATGCCCGATATTGAGCGCACCAAGGCGGCGCTGAAACGATCGCCCTTCACGGTCTATCAAGATGCCTATTATCCGACCGAGACGGCTGCCTATGCTCATGTATTGCTTCCGGCGGCTCAGTGGAGCGAAAAATCTGGCGTGATGGTCAACTCTGAGCGGCGCGTGACGCTTTGCCCTAAATTCCGCAGTCCTCCAGGGCAAGCCAGAGCAGATTGGGCAATCTTTGCCGAAGTCGGTCGTCGCCTCGGTTTTACGAAAGAATTTGCCTTTAATAACGCTGCCGAAGTCTATCGTGAGTTTGCTCAACTCACCCACGGCCGTCCTTGCGATCAGTCGGGCATCAGTCACGTTCGACTTCGGGCAGAAGGCCCGCTTCAATGGCCGCTTTCGGGAAAGACTGAAGATATGCCATCCGAACTGAAAGCCGAGGGTACACGGGCAAAAGGCGCAAGAATCGAGGTTGAGAAGCTTCAAGAGAAAAAGCCAGCAATTCAGCCTGCTGCGATTACGCCGCAGCCGTCTAAGCGTCTCTATACAGATCTGCGCTTCCACACTCCAGATGGGCGAGCAAGATTTGCGGCTTACCATTCGCGAGGCTTGGCAGAGCCGCCTGACGAGGGATATCCCTATGTATTGACCACAGGGCGGCTCTATGGGCACTGGCACACAATGACGCGCACGGGTCGGATTGAGAAAATCATGAAGATGCACCCCAACCCGTTTCTTGAGATTCACCCCCGTGATGCGGCTGCGATCGGAGTCAAAAATGACGAATGGGTGGAGGTGCGATCGCGTCGTGGTTTCGTCAGGCTTCCGGTTTTAGTGACGAAAGCGATCGCGCCGGGGACCCTATTTGTGCCGATGCACTGGGGCGCGCTCTGGGCAAGCCACGCAGAAGCCAATGCGTTGACGCATCCCGCTTGTTGCCCCGACTCAAAGCAGCCAGAATTAAAGGCGTGTGCGGTGCAGGTAGTGCCGATCGATTCAAAAGTCGCATCTCAAAAGAGCGAATTGCTGAGTGACGATGCTCTGATGCCACTGCTATCGATTCGGATCTAATGGCAATTGGCATTGCTGAATAACGAGATGAAGGTAGGGGCAATCCCTTCGTGGTTGCCTGACCTCAGGGGTAGGCACGGGGGCGCTACCCCTACAGTCATTCCATCCCCTCATTCTGCCCATTGAAATTTGGGCTGATTTCTTGATAAATCTTGAGCAGGTGATCAACCGTTTGAGCAGGAGAAAATCTCTCGCTAACATATTGATTTGCTCCTTTGCCGCGCTCGATCGTCTCTTCGGGGTGGTCTAGACAAAATTTCATGGCGGCAGCTAATTCTTCAACGTTTTCTTGCTCAAACAAGAAGGTGTGCGACCCTGCCATTTCTGGCAAACCTCCAACATTGGCCACGATCGAGCAAGTAGAAACGCTAGAAGCTTCAAGCACAACATAACCTGCGGGTTCTTGCCATCGAGAGGGCGCAACGAGCGCAAGTGCAGAACGAACGATCGACAAAATTTTTGACTGAGAACAGTTTCCTAAAAATTCAACCCGATTTGAAATGTCTAGTTCTGTTGCCAAGACTTGAAGTGCCTTTGCTTCTCCGCCGTCTCCAATAATTAATACCCGAAAGTCTCTATTTTGGGTTTGAAGCAGTTTTGTGGCCCTTAATAATAAATCAACTCCTTTATCGGGGTTAAGTCGTCCTACATAAACAAATGAATCAGGCTTAGATAGGTCATCGACTGTTTCTTGAAAGCCGTGATCTTGAACTTGAATCGGATTGTACAAGGTTGTAACTTTCCAAGGAAAGCTGTGAGAATCTGCCAAAAACTGACTGCAAGCAGTGTGACGATCGACAATCAAAGCGGTCAAAAAACGAGTCGCTAATTTTGCTAGTTTTACGATCGTGTGCAACTTCCATTTCAAAGGATAGTTAGGCTTAGGCAATGAGTCAACAAACTCTGTTCTGAGCCGTTGAAACAAAGACATCGGCTGATAAGTAGAGTGAATCGATGCATAGAACAAATAATGGTATTTAATTACGATCTTTTTATTGAGAATTTTACACAAACACGCAAAAGCTAAATGATTAGAATTCATGTGAATCAGATCAGCCCAAGCGATAGAGCTAACCCATTGTGACCACGAATTCTCAGTAGTGGAAATTACTTTAGTTTCAATACCTCTCAAGTTCAACTCTGATTGGATTGAAGAAATATAAGTTAGAACACCTGAGATTTCATCTTTATAGTGATTGTGCTGAATCAATAACTTCATCTCTAGAAACCTTTTATTATTTTGAGTTTAAACGACGACTCCAAAGATAGAACGGGCTAGTTAAACTACTCGTTAATAGCTCCATCTGGCAAGCGGTAGATAGATCTTTTTTGAGTAATTTCTGGTGCTTAATAAAATAAGAAACTGTTTTAATCAAGTCGTTGATTAAATAAACCAAAAACGCAAAGGGTCTCTGCCAAACGTCGAGGCGAATCATGCGAATGTGATGTTTCGCTAACCCGATTCCTCTCACTAAGTTCAAAAGATAAGTGCGTTCTAATCGCCATGCTGGAATCTGGTGATAAATCTGCATTGTCGGGTTATACCAAATTTCCCAGCCCGCTTTTTGAATGTGAGCGATCGCTTCAATGTCTTCGCTCGACAGCATTGAGTGGGGTGTGCGTCCTGTCAAAAAAGGTTTCTTAGGAACGCTCTCTAGCCAAGCCTGCCGCCGCACCACTAATCCGGCTGAAGGAGGAAGAACCCGCGTGTAAAGATGCGGGGTTGAGCCACGTTCGACGATCGCTAAAAAGATAGCAACTTGCTTAAATTCTGGCGAAGGTTCAGTTTCAAATTCGCCATGAATCTGCCCTCCATAAGCTCCTGCATCAGGATGAGTTTGAGCAAATTCATAGGCATTGACAAGCCAATTTTCATCTGGAAGCGTGTCGTCGTCGAGAAAGCCAACGAGATGACCCTTCGCTTCTTGAACTGCCCGAAGCCTAGCAAATGCGGCTCCTTGCTGAGGCTCAAATAAATAGCGAAGTGTTGCTGTAGAAAAGTGGCTCTTTTGATAATCATCAATGACTTGCTTGATGTGATCAGTGCTGTTGTTGTCAACTACAATAATTTCCCAACCAATGTTTTTGGAATTGACCTGCGAGTGCAGCCGCTCCAATACTTGCTGGATCCGATTAGCCCCGTTGTAGGTACAAATAGCAACTGTAAGGTCTAGCATTATTTACGATTAAATGATTAAGAAAGACTGATTAACTAGGGGCAAGGTTGCGTTTTTGCAAGTGGATATAACGGTTGATTGATCAGTAACAAATTCCTTTTAAAAAGATAGAAAGGGCTGAATAGGCTACCGATTAAAGCCTGCATCTCACACGCAGTAACTACATCAGTTTGAAGAATTTTGTGATGGCGGGCAAAAAATCTAGCAATCTTGCAGATGTCGCTGACCAAATATACGATCGTCATCCCAGGTCGCTGCCAGGGAGAAAAGTGGAGCATTCTTAAGCGATAGCGGCTCAGACCTAATGTGCGAAAGAAGCTAAGCAAATAGTCTCTTTTTAAGCGTCGTTCAGGGATTTGATGCTCAATTTGCATCGTGGGGTGATGCCAAATTTCCCAACCTGCTTTGCGGATGTGAAACAAGGCTTCGATCTCTTCACTTTTTGTCGGTAACAGATCGCCAGTTGGGCCTTGAAGAACAAGATGAGTTGGAACGCTTTCTAGCCACGCTTGCCGTCGGATGACGAGTCCCGCTCCGGCAGGCAACCCTTTTTCATAAGTGTCGTAACAATACTGTCGCGGGTTTTCTTTAATTGCTAAATATTGAGAGATTTTCTCAAAGTTTTTTGGGGGTTCTGTTTCAAAAACACCGTGAATCCGACTGCCAAATGCCCCAGCTTTGGGGGTGGCTTGTCCAAAAGCAACGGCGGCAGCCACCCAATTTTCGGAGGGCAAATTGTCGTCATCTAAAAAGCCGATCAGGTTACCCTGGGCTTCTTGAATGGCGCGGCGACGAGCGATCGAGGCTCCTTGCTGGGGTTCAAACACATAGCGCAACGGGCAATGTTCCCAGTTATTTTGGTAGCTTTGAATTACTTGCGCTGTGTCGTCGTCGCTGTTGTTATCGACCACGAGCACTTCCCAAGTGATCGCTTCAAGTTGAATCTGCGTCCGCAATCGCTCCAGAATCAGGGGAAGGCGTTTGGCTCCATTGAAGGTGCGGATGGCCACAGTGAAATCCAGCATGGTGACTACGGTAAGGTGTTTTGATTGGAAGCGTGGACTCGCGTCTGATGAGTCACTCACCCTACTTATAAGTTGCCCAAGCTGGATAGATTTCACACCATTGTGACTATTTCTGACCTAGCTGAAAGCGGTGGTTTTAGCTCGATCGGTAAACAGAATATTTCCTTTAGCATCGACGCTAAAGTCTTGTCCGGGATCTAAGCCGCGATCGATGAGACGTTTATAAACCGTGATGGAGGTGATTCTCCTGATCTCTCGCATCACATAGCCCGGAACTGTGTTTTCAACTGCCCAGCAAAATGCTAATTGATCTTGCCAGACGAGGCGTTCGAGGCTAACAAGCACCATTCCAGCTACGTCTCGTAGAGTCATTCGACATCTCAGACTTGCAATCACCTCTTTGCCGATCGTCGTGCTGCGAGTTGCAAAAGCGCTAGTTAATCGACTGAGATCGTTTTCAAGTTCCGGGTATTTGTTTTCTTGTTGCACTGGCTCTATCTCCAATGGGTACTATCAACCCTCTTAAGAGAGAGTTAAGATTTTGTAAAGTATACCCCAAGATAGATTTTCGCTAGGTGAGAAATAAGCAATTTTAGGAAGTTTTTTTAACGCAATGCACTAATACCAATTTGGTTGACGCAACAGATCTGCATGAGGGCCCGGCATGCTACGCCCGTACAAAATTGAAAGCCCCTCTCCTGCGGGAAAGGGGTTTGGGGTGAGAGTTCTTAATGGCACATCGCATTAAAATCGTCTTATCGGCGATTGACAAACCAGCGCACAAACAGCTTTTCCATCTCAATCCACACAAACATCAGGGCGCTAAAGCCAAAGCACACCGCTAATTCATTTAAGGTGAGATAGTGAGTGCCAAAGAAGCTCCGCAGCGGGGCGACGTAGATCAACAGCAGTTGCAGAATTGTGGTGATAATCACGGCACCCCAGACATAGGGATTAGTGCGAGGGTCTAGCTCGATCGTCAGTTTTGAATTAGACCGAATGGCGATCGCGTGTCCCATTTGAGCGATGCAAAGAGTGGTGAACACCATTGTTTTCCAGCGATCGGCATCAAGACCATTGCCAAAATTTTGAGTGGTGTAGTCATAGGCTCCGACCATCAGAACGATCGTCAAAACTGCCAGAATGATGCCGATGCGAATCATGTATGAACCCAAACCGCGAGAAAAGATATTCTCATCAGGGCGATTGGGAGGACGATTCATCACATTGGGTTCGGCAGGCTCGACAGCTAAGGCGAGAGCGGGCAACCCATCGGTCACGAGGTTCATCCAAAGAATTTGGAGGGGAGATAGCGGAACGCCGCCAGTGGATAACAGCAAAGGAGAGGCGGCGATCGTCAACACTTCGCCAATGTTAGAGCCAAGAATATATTTGATAAAGCGGCGAATGTTGGTGTAGACGACGCGACCTTCTTCGGTGGCAGCGACGATCGTGGCAAAGTTATCGTCAAGCAAAACCATATCGCTGGCTTCTTTGCTGACATCGGTTCCAGTAATTCCCATAGCGATGCCAATGTCGGCTTGTTTTAAGGCGGGAGCATCATTCACCCCATCGCCCGTCATGGCCACAATTTTGCCTTGACGCTGGAGCGCCTGCACGATCCGCAGTTTGTGTTCGGGGGCAACACGAGCGTAGATGCTGACCCGATCGACGTGCCGTTCTAATTCTGGCAAGTCCATTTTTTCGAGGTCGCGTCCGATCAGCACTTCGTCACCGGGTTTGGAGATGCCCAGATGTTCGGCGATCGCTTGAGCGGTGAGTTGGTGATCTCCCGTAATCATCACCGGACGGATTCCGGCTGTGCGACAACGAGCGACGGCATCCCGGACTTCTAGACGAGGCGCATCTAGCATATCGACTAAGCCGAGCCAGATTAAGTCATTCTCTGCTGAGTCGGAGCCTTCGGGCGGAACATTATCTAAAGGCTTATATGCAAACCCTAAAACTCGTAAGCCTCTGGCCGCTAACTGATTATTGCGCTCTAGAATTTGAGTGCGCTGCTCGTCGGTGAGACCTTGAATGCGATCGCCATATTGAATCTTCTGGCAGCGCTCTAAAACCAACTCTGGCGACCCTTTTGTAAACATCAAGTAAGGCGTTGACAAAAAGCCTGTCTCTGATTCCAGTAGTTTTGCGGCATCTTCAACGATCACGCTCATGCGTTTCCGCTCTGACGTGAACGGAATCTCAGACACACGCGGCAATTTGCTATTCCACTGATCTTGCTCTAACCCGGCTTTGGCAGCGACGACGAGCAGTGCGCCTTCAGTTGGGTCGCCCAAAATTGTCCATTGCCCGTTTTCTGATTGCAAAAGCGAATCGTTGCAGAGCGTGCAGGCTAAGAGCAGCGATCGCACTTCTGGATAATCGGTCGGGTTAGCAACCTGACCTTGAATCAGAAATTTGCCTTCAGGCACGTAGCCTTCTCCGGTGACGCTGGGCGAAAAGCTGGCCGTGTGAAACGATTGCACCACCATTTTGTTTTGGGTCAGCGTTCCGGTTTTGTCAGAACAAATCGTGGTCACAGAACCCAGAGTTTCGACCGCGGGAAGTTTGCGGATTAGAGCATTGCGACGCACCATTCGCTGAGTGCCGATCGCCAGTGTCACCGTGATCACCGCAGGCAAGCCTTCTGGCACGACGGCAACTGCCATGCTCAACGAAACTTGCAGCAGTTCTCGAATCGGGGCAAAGCTTCTAGCGGCAATCAGCCCCCCAATCACTACAACGCCCACGAGAATCAGCGCCCCGGTCACCAAGGCTTGACTGAGTTGATCCATGCGCTGCTGTAGAGGAGTTGGCTCAGTCTCTACGGCTTGCAGCATGGTGGCAATTTTGCCGAGTTCAGTTCGCATCCCGGTGCTAGTCACTACTACAGTGCCGCGACCTTGAACGACTTCGGTGCCTTGATAGACTAGGTTGAGGCGATCACCCAGCGAAGTCTCTTCGGGCAGATGCAAGTCGGCTTGTTTATTGACAGCGTGGGCCTCTCCGGTCAGGGCAGATTCTCGAATTTGCAGGTTTGAAGTTTCGAGCAGTCGCCCATCGGCAGCGAGTTGAACGCCTGCTTCTACCATCATCACATCGCCCGGAACCAATTGTTCTGAGTCGATTTCATGCACTTTGCCATCGCGGAGAATGCGAACTCTGGGAGAAGAGAGTTGTTTGAGTGCAGCCAGAGCTTTTTCGGCGCGGCTTTCTTGAAAGTAGCCTAATGCACCATTGAGCACGACGATCGCCAAAATCGCGATCGTGTCTTTAAAAGGAATATCTCCCGGTTTGCCGACTCCCTGCACTAAATCCAATAAGTCTAAAGCGCCAGACACTAACGCCACGCCAATCAGCAGCAGCAGCATCACGTTTTTAAACTGGTCGATTAAGATTTCCCAAGAGCTACGTCCGCCCGCTTCTTCTAGTTCGTTAGTGCCAAATTCTTGCAGCCGCTCATCGACTTGTTGTTGGGTTAACCCAATCTTGCGATCGCTTTGCAGAAGATCGAGCGATCGAACCGGGTCGATCGTGTGCCATGCCGAGTTGAGAGAGGGCAAAGAGTTAGAAACCATAGAATTGCAGAATGAGGAAATGAACGCCTACAGCACTTAATCATAGTGCCTAAAAATTATGTTTAGCACTATTAAATAGTGTGAATTTCCTGATTTAGAGTATAGACTGATTAATCTAAGCTGATAAGACCAAAAAGGAATAAGAACGCCTAACTCTAACCTGCTGATCAGGAAAGAGAGCAAGAAATTTATATACCTGATTTGATGTGAGATGGTCGATAACCCGTTTATTCCACAAACTTTAGTTGGCAGGCAGGCTGAATTGCATCAGGTCAGCGCCATTTTGTCTGCTGACGAAGATTTGCTTTTGGCAGGCGTACCGGGAATTGGACGGCGAACGTTAATTCGCTGGGCGGCGAAACAGGGTGGGGCGCGTGTCGTGGAGATCGACTGTCTGAGGGCAACTAGCTGCGATCGCTTTCTCCAACTCCTCGCAGAAGGCTTAATGTCAGTGTTTAGTGAAGCTGACGAACTTTCTCTAATCCAACGTTGGAGTCAGGATCAGCCTGTAATTTTGCAATCATCTTCGAGCGGACGGGCAACGCTGGTTTGGCATCTCTCATCAGGAAAAGAGTGGGCGTTATTTCAGGCTTTGCTGACACTGCCGCAGATCATGGCGGAGTGGCTCGACTGTCGAGTCGTGCTGATGTTTCAAAATTTTCCTCACATCCGATCGTGGGATCGCACAGGCAAATGGGAGCATCATCTACGTCACGAAATCCAGCAGCAAAGTCGGGTCAGCTATGCCTTAATTGCAACGGTTGCTGAACAGCAGATTCAACCCAGTGATTTGAAGGTGGTTTCGTTGGCACCGCTCAAAGATCAAGATCTGCAACCCTGGCTTGAAGCAGTGATGACCGCGAAAGGATTTCAGTTTGAGCCAGAGAGTCAGGCGTTATTTCTCACCTATGTGCAGGGGCATTTTGGAGATGCGATCGCCCTTGCCCGTCGCGTTTGGCTTGATCAGCGATCGTCGTTACCGCTCACCGTGATTGAGCCGCATCACGTTCATCGCAGCGCCTTGTCTCTCGTCGAAGATCTCTCTGTGACGTTTGAGTCGCTAATTTTGCTGTTGCCCCATAGTCAGGTGCGAGTCTTAGAGAGTCTTGCGCTTGATCCGACTGACAGCCCTCATGCACGGGAATATATTCAAAAGCATCATCTTTCGAGAGGCGGCGGCTTGCAGGGAGCGTTAGCCAGCTTGGAGCAAAAAGGACTGGTGTATGGAGCAGAACACAGCTATCGAATTGCACTGCCACTTTTGGGATTTTGGCTTAAATACCGATTGGGTTAACTGGCTTGCTCTCGATGACGACTTTGAGATTCGGCATGAATTTCTGAGAAGCGATCGGCATCTTCTGGTGCGTAAGTTGTAGCGTTTGGATCTGCCACCAAGCGATCGATTAGCGCATGAATCGCTTCTGTGTCGTTTCGATGCTGCAATACATAAGCTCTCAGTTCGGCTCCGCTCATGGCTGTAAAATCTGGTTTCATGCTAGGTGTCTCCATTGACCATCACGGAAAATCAGAATTTCTGTTTCTTCCCCTGCAAGGATGTAAATGTTGCCTGTTCGTTCATCTAAACGAAGAATGTGAATAGAAAGAAACGATGCAGTCAGATTTTGGCAAAGAACATAACATTTTGATTCTTGCTGCGAAGTTGGATGCAGGGGTCTACTCATTCTAACTTGAGCCAAAGTATCTGAATTTGCAGACCCCATCATCTCATAAGTGACGATCGCTACTGTCTAACCCTGACTAGTCGCTCGTCGAAAACAGGATCGAACACGACGATGAATTGATCGGTAGGTTCTAAGCGGCACAATATCTGACAATAACCCTCGGCATCAGATGCAGTGCGACGACGAGCAACGACGACTCGCTGCATTTTTGGCAGCAGTCGGATGACAGCCCAAGATTCGAGGCGGTCTTTATAGGGCATAATGATTACGTCTCCATGCGAATTGGAGCTAAGAACCAGCCCAAATGCTTTTCCAGGGCGAGGCTGGTTCTTAACAATTGATAGGTAACATCCGCGTCACCTGACATTAATATACCCGGAAAGGTGTCATTTGGCGATCAAATTTAGACACAAGGCTCTATTAAGACTTGACGCATGGGAAGAGCAGGGAACGCCCTTAGACAAGTACTCATCAATTACGAGATCAAGCGGAGCCAGCTTGCAAAAACGATGGGCATTAATGCTGGAGTCGTGAGTCGTTGGGTCAGTGAAGACAGAGATCCGTTAGCGGAAGCGTTGTTTGAGACTTATCGGGCGTTGCGAACGCTTAAACCAGAGGCGGCTGAAGAATTTATTCGGTTGTTTCTCAAAGATGCCGAGACTGATGAGGGTTACAACAGGAGTCATCAGATTTTTGAGAGAATGTCTGAGAACGCCCTGTCAAGAAAACGCAAATTATTTGAAAAGATTCTTGCTGGCTCCAAAAATATTCAATTTAGTGAACTCGTTTCTGTCATTGAAGCATTCGGGTTCACGTTGTCACGAGTGAGCGGTAGCGATCACCTCTTTACTCATCCAGACATCCCCGAAATCATCAACATTCAAAACAAGAAAGGAAAAGCCATTCCCTATCAAGTTCATCAATTTATAATCCTGCTCGAAGAATACGCCCTTACCCTGAAAGGGGATACAGGTGAAGACGAGCCATGAAAGACTATCACATCAACATCTTTTATCGCGAAGAAGACGAAGGCTACATCGCCGACATTCCCGATTTGAAATACTGTTCAGCATTTGGCGACACCATCGAAGAAGCCGTTCACGAAGTCTTAAAAGCTAAAGCAGCCTGGTTAGAAACGGCTAAAGCAGAAGGCAAGACTATTCCGACTCCTAAATATCGCCCAGCGATCTATCAAATTGCTTCCTGATCCGATCGTTCAACGCTCACTCACGGCACAATGACCGACAAAGCATTCGGCATCACCCGAAAATGCGCCGGGGTCGAAGTCGTAATCTCTCCATCTGTATTGATCGATCGCGGTCTGCGAGTATGAACGTGAAACTCCTTGCCTTGCCAAGTTTGCACCCAGGGCGACACCCCATGACTTCCACGCCGCATCGCCGGAAGCACCGCCAACATTTGCCACCAGTGTTCGATCTCCAGACTGTAGAGATCTAAGCGCTGATCGTCGATCGCCGCATCTTCTGCCACTGCCATACCGCCGCCATAATAGCGCCCGTTGCCCACCGCAATTTGGATGGCGCGAACTTTCTCCGATCGTCCCTCCATCTGAATCTCGGCATGAAACCGCCGACTATTCCACAGCGCTTGGATCGCAGTTGCTGCATAAGCAAAAACGCCCCAGCGCCGCTTGACTTCTTTAGTCAGATTGCGGGTGATTTGCACACTCAACCCTAAACTGGCGACGTTAAAGAAATATTTGCCATTCACCCAACCCAAATCGATCGGCTGCACCTTTCCTGCTGCAATAATCTGACACGCTTCGGGCAGCGTCGCCGGAATGCCGAGCGTCCGGGCTAAATCATTTGCCGTTCCTAAAGGCAAAATGCCGAGGGGGAGATGCGTGTCTACTAAGCCTGCTGCCGCTGCGTTGAGAGTGCCATCGCCGCCGCCGATAATCACCAAATCCACACTTCCTCGATGGTCGCGAATCACATCGGCGAGTTGATCAGGGTGGTCGATCGAGGCTTCCTGCAACTCAAATCCCAAAGATTTTAATTGGTTAGTAGCTGCGTCTAACTGCTGCTGCCCCTTACGAGCATGACGATTGACTAAAAATAGAGCGCGCTGGGTCATAAGTGTGTTGGGGATAGCGTTAACTCAAAACTTCTTCTATTACCTCCTATTTTTTGCATAGAGCGTGTCTTGATACATTTATCATTAGACAGTTTTGTTTATGATTAAGAATGCTGAACGCTTATTTTGAATAACACCGATGCTCAATCTCGGCATCTCTTCTGAGCAGCCCTCCTCGCTGACTGCATTTTCTTCGCCCCAGACACAGCCGCGCACCATCCGTCCGATCGCAGTCTACGCGCTCAACGGTTTGGCGGCATGGCAGGGTCAACTGCTCGCCCTCGACTCGCTTCGAGGTTATCTAGTTCGGCTTGATCCGGCAAGTGACAACACGATCGTGCTCAACGCTCACAGCACCGAACCCTTTGTCGATGCGACAGGTTTGGCGATTTGGGGCGAAACGATCTGGTTTACCCAGGGCAACAATGTTTATTTTTGTGGTCTTGATGACCTCACTCCGCAGCTTTTCACGACATTGCCTTATACGGCTGATGCCGTGGGCGTTTGGGAGTCTACCATTTATGTGACTTGCCAGAAGGCAGGCTATATCTTCATCTATGAGCGCAGCACTCAGCGCAGAATTACTCAGTTTCCCTTACCAGGTGTGGGAATTGCCAATCTGACAGTGCGAGACGAAGAGCTTTGGGTGTGCGATCGCACCGAGCAAACTGTTTATTGCCTCGATCGGGCAACCGGAACACTCCAGTTCAGCATTCTTACACCCTTTGAGTGTCCGACCGGATTGGCATTTCTACCCGAAGCCACCGGAGAGCAAGCCCTCTATGTCTCCTACGCCAGTGAAGAGGCGTATATTCGCGACAATCCTAATGCTGACCCCAGTCATGAACTGACCTTTCGCGATCGCACCTTCGTTCACCCGCTCTACTTCCACAATGACCCGAAAGAACGTTATGCCCTCTCAAACGGCTATTTGATTGAAATGTCTTACGTCGAAGAGTTGCTGCCGCTCGACGAAGTGCATTTAGAGAATTTAGAGTGGCGAATTGCTTTGCCGACTGAAACCGATCGCCAAAAAGTTAGGCAAGTTGAAGCGATCGGGATGCCTTTCACCGAAGAAATCCAGGAAGGGCAAAAGGTAGCGGTCTTCAAGTTTGACTCGCTCAAACCCCACGAACGGCACATCTTTGGCTGGAAAGCTCTGCTCGAAGTGCGAGCCATCAAATATCAACTCACCCCTGATGATTTCAATCACATTCCTGAACTGTCGCCAGAGTTCAAGGCGCGTTATCTGATTGATGACGATGAGTTAGCGATGGATACCCCGACCATTCAAGCGGCGGCACGAGAAGCGATCGGCACTGAAACCAACATCTTGCGGAAAATTCTCAAGATTCGTAACTTTGTCTACGATCGGCTGTCTTATGGCATCAAACCTCACATTGACTCACCCGATGTCGTTTTAGAGCGAGGCATCGGCTCGTGTGGTGAATATGTCGGTTTGTTGCTGGCACTGGCTCGTCTCAATGGAATCGCCTGCCGCACAGTCGGACGTTATAAGTGTCCGCCTTATCCCGAACGGCAACGAATTCCTTTAGAACCCGATTACAATCACGTCTGGATCGAGTTCTACGTCCCCAGTTTTGGCTGGCTACCGATGGAGTCAAACCCGGATGATGTCGTAGAGCGAGGCCCCTATCCCACCCGCTTTTTTATGGGGCTGCCCTGGTTTCATGCAGAAATCGGCAAAGGTGTCACCTTCGAGTCGCTGAGAAGTGGCGGCGTTCCGGTCGGCGACTTGTTTGATTTGTCGATCGGTGATCTCGCCATCAATCACATCCGCTTCACCATTTTGGAGGAGTTACCCCCGATTTAAGGGTGGGGGATGTGGGAGCGATCGCTTCAAGAATTGAGTGCAGCAGTTAAAGCACGGGCAATGTGGGGGCGATCGCCTTCGATGCAGGAAACCTGTAAGCTAACATCTGAACTAAATCTGAACCCAGGAGGAAAGATTCCGCTTACCCATCACCATGAGCGTATTATTCAGAAAGATTCTACCTATCTCCCTGATCTGGAGTAATATGCCGAAAGCACCTACCTATCCACCCATTTTGGCGTGATATGCGGAAATTTTCTCTCTAAAAAGCAGTTATGCCGCCTAAACCTTTGTAAAGATGCTTTTTCTAAGATAACCTGCCGTAATACAGGCTTGTCATATTCTAACGTTCGGTAGAGAGGTAGTTCCCCTATTAGCTGGGTGAACAACTACAATTAACTAATGCGGCTATATTATTTCTAGTGTTGGTTCTTGCAGTGGATGACGATTATGCCTAATCTAGAACTTTTGGAAGAGAAAGAAGAGACAACCTTTTTTGAGGAAGACGAGGACCAGGCAAATGGTCTTGAGTCTAGTAGGGCAAAACGTTTATCAGAGCTAGACGAGATTGCAGGAATCGTTGTTGCAGGAACTGATTGGACAACAGCTACTGTACTTGATCAATTAGTCCGTGGCAACATTCAACTTAATCCTAGATTTCAAAGACGAGATGCTTGGAACATAACACGTAAAAGTAGGTTTATAGAATCAATCATTCTTGGATTTCCAATTCCACAAATAGTTTTAGCTTCTAATGAAAAGGAGCGTGGAAAATTCATTGTCCTTGATGGTAAGCAGCGCCTACTTACCATTCTTCAGTTTTATGGAAAAAGTGAGACTCCAAATAATAAATTTTCTCTGAAGGATTTAGAGTTTAGACCTGAGCTAAATGGTTGCACTCATGAGGATTTAGAAAACAATCTCCTCTCCGCAGAGATACTTGATCCCCTCGATAATCAAACCATTCGTACTACATTGATTCGGAATTGGCATACGGATAATTTTCTCTATAAGATTTTTTTGCGTCTTAATGTAGAAAGTACTCCTTTGTCTCCACAAGAACTAAGACAGGCACTGCACCCAGGCGAGTTTGTCAATTTTCTAGATGATCAATCAGTTAAAAGTCAGGCTTTGAGGAAAATCCTTAAATCTAAAAACCCTGACTTTCGGATGCGTGATGTTGAGCTACTACTACGCTATGTAGCATTTCACTATTTTTTATCTGAATATCGAGGCAATCTTAAAGCATTCCTTGATATGACTTGCGAAGTCCTAAATAAGAGTTGGAAGAAACGAACTGATGATGTTCATTATGCAGTTAGCCAATTTGAAAAAGCAGTAGAGACAACTATAGATATATTCGGTGAAAAAAATTTCTCGCGTATGTGGTTGGGCACCTCTAAAGTCTATCGAAGGCAATTCAACCGAGCTATTTTAGATGTGATGGTTTTTTACTTTTCAGACGGTCTTATAAGGGAAGCTGCTGAAAAGAACAAGACGGCAGTGGAGAATGCCTTTAAGGAGTTGTGTTCATCATCTGAGAATGGATTTAGAGAAGCTGTTGAAGGAACTACAAAGAATATTCGTGAAACTCATATTCGGCTTTCATTGTGGGGATATGCTTTGTTAGGTGTTTTGGATTTAGAGTTTAATTTACCTGAGCTAGTGGATAATCGTATTATTTTCAACGGCTTACGGTAAATTTCGGTTCAGGTATGTCAAAATCTGTTAGGTTTCGCACTTTAACTAAAGAATTAAATAGACTAAAAAAACAATTTCTTCCCAAAATAAATCCTATAGGCTCCTATTCTGATAGGCAGCTAGCTCTTACTCTTGCATATAGAGTTTTAGCTCATGCTGAAATCGAAACTTATCTTGAAGACAGAGTTTGGGAAGTTGTCATCAATGCAAAAACAAGCTGGGATCGTACAAGTAAGCCCTGTCGAACTTTGATCAGCCTTGTTGCGTTTTCTGGGCAGATGATGGACATGCCGCCAGACACACTCACTCCTGCAAAACCAAGTAAAGCAATTCCTCCAGAAAGAATAAAGTTAAATAAGAAAATGGATTCAGCTATTAATTGCTTTAAACGGGTTATTGATCAAAATCATGGAGTAAAAGAGGCTAACCTCTTAGCATTGCTTTTACCAGTAGGGATAGACAGCGATGATTTAGATTCCGCTTTGTTAGCCACCATGAATGCATTTGGGGAGCAACGAGGGGTTGTTGCACATTCCTCAGCAATATCTTACAAAACAATTCAACCACCAGATCCTGCTACTGAGCTGAGTAGAGTACAGCAAATTATTACAGGGCTTTTACTAGTGGATGAATTGATAAGTAACTTGAAGAGATAAGTGGTTGTAACAAATGAATGCGGTGTAAAAATCCCAATGCACCTGACCGCCGAGAGGTTATCTGTGGCGGGTGATTGGGAACGTTAGCTTATTATACCTGAAAGCCAACGTTAAGTTTTAGGTACGATCGCCCTGTTCCCATTCCCGTAGTGGAGAGAGGATCTGTGAGATGCAAGACCTAAGTAGAGGAGCGGATCAATGCTAACCTGAACAGCCATAGTTGAACGACAAACAGGCATCGCTGCTAGCATAGTCTCAACAACTAGCTCAACAGGTGTATGAAAATCAGAGCGATCGTTCATCCAGCAGAAGAAGGGGGTTATTGGGCAGAGGTTCCCGCACTTCCCGGTTGTGTGACTGAAGGAGACACGATCGAGGAGGTGATGGCTAATTTGCAAGATGCGATTGAAGGCTGGCTCGATGTTGCCAACAGTCGTCATGAGATCGAGCCAACCGCTCAAATTGTCGAAATTGCTGTATGAAATCTATTTCTGGCAAGCGGCTGTGCAAGATTGTGGAGCAAAAAAGTTGGGTTTTGCGAAGAATTACTGGCAGCCATCACATTTATGAAAACCCTGAAGTAGAGCAAATTCTGTCAATTCCTATTCACCGTAATCAAGACCTAAAAATCGGCACCTTGAGAGCCTTGATGAAAATAGCCCAGCTATCTGAGGAAGATTTACTTTGAGTGTAAGTTGCCGAGGTAGCTGGCAAATGTCAGAGGATGTCTGCGGCTCAAATTTGCCGTTAGCGCGTCAGACTCAAAAGCCAACGTTAAGTTTTAGGTACGATCGCTCCACATCTCAACCCCTCTCATTTGACTCGGTAGTGCAAAAACACCTCCTTACCCGCAGATCGAACGTCTAGCAACTCTAAGCGAGGCGCAACTCCCCCTAAAAAGCCAACGCCCTCAACCGGGGTCGGAGCGTTTACACCCCCCAAAATTAACGGGCAGACCGTCAGCCAGAGTTCATCGATCAGGTTAGCGGCAAACAGCGAAGCGACCAGTTCACCACCGCCCAAAATCGCCACCCGCTCTAACCCCAGGGCAAAGAGTTGTTGAAAAGCTTCCTGCCAGTCGATTTTTGAAGAATCTTCTTTCGACTCGGCCACTAAAATTTGTTCAAATTCTGCTCGATCGCGCCATCTCTCTGCCCCGATCGTCGCCGTCAACAGCCACCGAGGAACCGACTGCGAGAAAAACTGCGCTTGACGATCGAGCATTGCCGAACCCGAACAGACAATTTGCACAGGCTGAACTGGCTTCCCTTGCTGCTGGCGTTGCCTTAGCAAATCAGGATGGACAACCTTGAGCGTAGTGCCATACGCCCGTAAGGTTCCTGCCCCAAACAACACGGCATCTGACTGAGCAACTTGCGTTTCGAGATGGAGCTTGTCGATCGCGCTGCCAAACCGAGCCGGAGCGCGAGTTACATCCGCGATTTTGCCGTCTGCACTCATCGCTAAGATAAGCGTTGTGTGAGGAAACTGATTTTCACGATCGGGCATAGGCTGTTAGATTCAAATCTCTTTCAGAAATGGGATGACCTTCATCGGTCAAATCGTTAGAATGTCCAATTATGTATTGACCTTCTACATTAGATTTCCTAAGTTCAAACACTACGTTCATTTTTAAGCTAAACATAGCGGTTTTTGATCCCATAAAGCACAACTAACCATAGGGGTGCAAGGCTTTGCGCCCTCGATATGTACTTTTATGGCTAAACTCGGTCAGTCCTCTTTTCGTCGCATTTTGCTGGCGCGTCTTTTGCTCCTCAGCATCCCCGTTTTGCTGACCGGAGAAGTTGTCGCTTATCGCAAAGCCCGATCGGGGCTGCTTGAAACTGCCCGCAATAACTTGACCGTCAGCGCTGTCAGAAAAGGCGAAAGTGTTCGAGATGCCCTCACTGCCCTACAAACTAATTTAGCCACCGCTACTACTGCCTCGGCGCTTCAGTCTAAACAGTCTGCCAAAATTAAGGGATTTTTAGAGCAGTTGCAGCAGTCTTCGGCGATCGAGGTGCAGTGTGTGCAACTCACAAACGTTCAAACTCGCCAAATTGTTGCCAGCACTTGTGGGCAAGCAGCGATCGCACAAACTTCAAAGAATTCTTGGTCGAAGCAGCAGCGTGGAGTGCTGATCAAGCCTGCATCGGTGCAAGTTTCCCTCGCTCAACGGTCAAAGTCAGCGACCCAAGCTGATGATCAACTTCGCCTCGTGTTGAGTGCCCCGGTTTATGTGCCACAGACTTCTGAAAACCCAGTTAGCCAGCTTCGATATGTCTTAAGTCTTCAGTCTGCGCTGCACCAAACCGATCGTGACTCCTCGAAGATGACGTTTGGCTATACGGTGATCATCGACGAAGATGGCACGATCTTGGCACACCCTAACCCTGATCGAGTCGGGCAAACGATCGATCAAGACCGCAACTCCGATCGTTGGCAAACTTTGGTCAGAAATGCGATCGCAGGCAAACAAGAGTCATATCTTTTTCCGTTTGAAGAAAATGGAGTAGATTGGCTGGCGGGATACAGTTCTGTGCAGATTTCCAGCAATGGCATTTCTCGAACCTGGGTGATTTTGGCAACAACGCCGCTCGCAACTGCACTTTCTAGTCTCAATGAAATTCAACAAGTTCTTTTAATTCTCACGGTCGGACTGTTGACGGCAATTTTGCTAGCAACGCTTTATATCGCGAGAGATTTGGCACGTCCGATCGAGCAACTCAGCGACTATGCGCTGCGAATTCGAGAACGCTATTCGTCTGATCGTGCGCCCAAAGATTTCAAAGTTCGAGAACTCAATCACCTGGCAGAAGCCCTTGATAACATGGTCGAGCGGCTCGAAGAACGGGCAGAAGAACTCGAAACAGCTTGGCAAGAAGCCCAAATCGCTAACCAGCTAAAAAGCGAGTTTTTGGCGACCACTTCTCATGAGTTGCGGACTCCTTTAAATGCCATTATTGGCAGTGTTCGACTGGTGAGAGATGGGTGCTGCGACGATCGAGCCGAAGAATTAGAATTTTTGCAACAAGCCGATGATGCCGCCCTTCATTTGCTGAAGATCATCAACGATCTGCTAGACATTGCCAAAATCGAGGCGGGCAAAGTCGAACTTAGTTTGCAGCCTGTGCCCATTCAAGATCTCTGCCGCCAGTGTCTCAAAATGGTCGAGCCAGGTTCAGAAATGAAGCGATTGAAGCTCGTTTTAGAATTAGACGATCGCGTCGATCGGGCACTGATTGACGAGCGCCGAGTCAGGCAAATGGTGATTAATCTGCTCTCTAATGCGGTCAAGTTTACGCCCGAAGGTGGACAAGTGACGCTGAAAGCTTGGCTGGCTCATGGGCACCAGTTAGAGCAAGATACTCGCCCTGATCACAGTCCTATTAATCCCCATACGCCTTATTTGTGTTTAGAAGTTCAAGATTCAGGAATCGGCATTCCTGAAGACCGATGGCATCTATTGTTTCGTCCTTTTCAGCAAATTGACTCATCGCTGACTCGCAAGCACGAAGGCACCGGGTTAGGGTTGGCCCTTACCAAGCGCCTCGCTGAACTGCACGGCGGAACGCTTTCGTTTGATTCGGTTCAAAATAGCGGCAGCACCTTTCGGATCTGGCTGCCACTGCTAGAACCCATGCCTGTGAATGCGGCTAAAGTGACGATCGACCCAGCAGAATCGATCGACCCCTCAACCCCTCAACTGAGCGAGACCCTCCCCCTCAGCGTTCCTCAAAGTTAACGGCTCAGTGGCTGAAGAGACACGATTTGCCCACCCTGTTGCAACGACTGAGACAGCGCAACGAGAATTTGAACGAGCGCTGCTCCGAGCCAACCCGAAGAAATATTTGAGGGCTGATTTTGCCGAACACAGGTGAGAAAGTGATCACAGACTTGCTGAAGTGGCTCCCCTGGCGGCAAGGTCAAACTCTCATAGCGTTGATTCATCGGAATGAACTGCTGGTCTTGCTGGTTTAGCTGCCCCCGCTGAATCGAGAGCGACTCTGGCGAAAGTTCGTCAAACGTCAGCGTTCCTTGACTGCCCACCACACTCAGCCTTCGCTGCTTATCAGGGTTTAGCCAGCATAGATGAATCGTTGCCTCAAACCCGCTTGGATAGGTGAGTGTGACCCAAACCACATCAGATAGGTTTGTCTGAAGCCATGCTGTCCCTTTGGCTTGCACCTGACAGGGCATTGCTCCGAGCCACTCGTTAAAAATTGCAATGTCGTGAATCGCTAGATCCCATAGCGCATCGACATCCGATCGGACGGGGCTGAGGTGTGTTCGGGCAGCATAGCCATAGCGCAAATCGCCTAATTCTTGGGCTTGAATCACCGCTTTTCCGCGCAGCACAGCAGGATGGAATAAGTAGGTGTGATCGATCACAAGTTGGTGATGCTGCTGGTCTGCAAGCCGACAAAGCTGAACCGACTCTGCCACACTCAACGTCAAGGGCTTTTCTGCCAAGACGTGAAGTTTCTGCTTTAAAGCTGCTGTGATCAAAGAGAAATGAGTTTCGGCGGGGGTAGCGATCGCGACCGCTTCAACCCCTTCGATTTGCAAAGCGGTTTGAAAATCGTGGGTTAAAACCACTCGATCGTCTAAGCCAAACTGCGCTGCTGCTCTGGTCAAATTATCTGGGTTGGGGTCAACTACCGCCACCACACGAGCGAGAGGATTTTCTAAAAAATTCCGCAGTAGGTGACTTCCCCAGCGTCCAACTCCCACGATCGCTATCCCAACTTGATCAGACATTCACAAACTCCTCAAATTAGGCAGCAGAGGAGAATTAAGATGCCTCTACTGACCACTCAACGCTAAAAATGCAATCTGGGCTGCGGCTTGTTCTGCGGCTTTGCGCGATCGCCCCGTTCCTTTTGCCAAACATTGCCCTTGAATCCACACTTCAGCCGTGAAGCGATCGGGGTCATTGTGAGTTTGCCCATTTTCTTGAGTCCGATAGTCAGGCAAGGTTTTTTGATGAGCCTGAGTCCAGGTTTGCAAGGCGGCTTTATAGTTTTGTCGAGCCGGATCAGCCAAAATTTCGGTCGCAAGTGGCTGAAAATGGCGATCGAGCCAGGGTCGAATTAGCTCTAAGGTACGGGTGCTGAGATAGAGCGCTGCCAAAACTGCCTCTAAAGAGTCTGCCATGCGAGACTCTTGCCCTGCCACGTCTGACATCGCGCTTGCAGACACTAGAAGATAGCGATCGAACCCATAATCGTTGGCAATGGTTGCTAGAATCCGATCGCTGACCAGCACTGATCTCAAAGCCGTAAATTCACCCACTTTTAAGTGAGGGTAAACTTCCAGCAAAAACTCAGCCGCGCCTAGTTTGACGACAGCATCTCCCACAAATTCGAGTTGCTCGTAGTTTTCTTCTGCTGAAATGGTAGAGTGCGTGAGCGCCAAATCTAGCAACTCCCACTTAATCGGAGCCGTTTCGGGCAAGCCCAATCTCTGAACTAATTGTCGTAGCTGCTGCTGACGACGGGGATACTGTAAATTCATCCTCAAGAATCGCCCAAGTGAAAGCGGTCTTCTCCACCCTACACCCTACCCTGTTTTCTCAAGATCTTGCTTCTAAGCAGAGCGCAACACAGCATAAGTGCGTTGAATCTCGCCGATCGTAGCGGTTGTCGGAAGCGGAACCTCGGTAGCTTCTTGAAGTGCCCGGTTGAGTGTAATCGTCGTCACCTTGAGTTGGTCAGAACTGGGAAGAAAAGCGGTGTTGCCCGATTTTCCTAGGTGCCAATGCTGTGCTCTCACGGCATCGATCGTACCCGGAAACACCCCCACCAACATTGCCAGAACTTCGCTCGGTAAACTGACCACGACTTGGCGACCAAAAAATTCTTCAAAACCCGCCAAGAGCCGCTCTGCCCGTAAGGTCGGTTCGGGGGTTTCAATGATTTTCTGCAACCATCGCCCCCATTGAATCCGTCTCCCGTAGGCTCTGCGCCGCTCGTCGATGGATTTAATCGGAATTAGCTGCGGTGACCCGATCGCAATCACCGCCCGATAGTGTGGCTCAACTAAGCTGCCAACCACAGCACCCGGGCCAGCAAACTCTGCATGAAATTCTTTACAGAGGATTAGCCCGCTCTTTTTTTGTTCGCCAATAGCAAGGAGGTGTTCAGCAGGAAGGGCGGACCCTGAACGGTTAGACGAGGTGATAAGAGTAGAAGTTTGGCTATCCACGAATTGATCTTACCGTCTGGCGGTAAAGTGAGCGTCTTTGAATCAGGCAGGTTCTCAAGTCACCCCATCCTAGTGCAGGTCAAAAGCATGACGTTGCTTCGCTCAAAGGACTTTGCTGAATCTACACATTTCTCAAACCAATCTTAAAGAATGTCGAGAAATCAAATCCTCTGCATTAGGTTGTAAGATTGGGACAGGCTTCTAGCCTGTAGGGGCAGGATGCTGATCCTACAAATCATTCAGGATTGCTATAAAGTCGATCGCGCAATTAATTAATAGAGAAGAGCCAGACATAAGCCGGGTTCTGTTCTTTGAGCGCACTCAAAGGGCAGTTATCTATCTGGGACATCTGTTACCAAATGCCTCAAGCGGCTCTCTATAACGGCAGTTATCCACCGCTATCACGCAGAACGGGAAAAAGACCAACCGTTGTTCTTTGACCTTGCTCCCAACCGGGGTTTACCGAGCCAGCACCTCTCGATGCTGCTGGTGCGCTCTTACCGCACCTTTGCACCCTTACCAAAAACGTTTTGAATGAGTCACTCAAACTGCTCTTGGCGGTATTTTTCTGTGGCACTATCCTCACGATCGCTCGCACTGGGCGTTATCCAGCAGGTTTGGTCTTTCGGGAGTCCGGACTTTCCTCAGGCTGATAGGCAGTGCCCACAGCCCGCAACTGCCTGCGCTGACTCTTCTCCTCCCCTAGTTTAGACGCAGATGGCTGAGGGTTGATTAGGAGGTTTTTTTTCGAGGGTTCCAGGGCAGTCCAGCAGTCCAGTCTAGTTTAGTAATAGTCAGGTTGCAGATAACGCGAGTGCGATCGCCTGTCGGAGAGGTGTTTGGGCCCGCAAGTCGCATGGCTAAATAGAGCGCAAACTTTAGCTCTTCTTTGCCGTCCATGAAATTTTTATAGCGTTTTTGTTGAGCTTCAGATGATTTTTTAGGGTCGGGCTTTGTCAGGTCAACGATCGTCTTTTCGGTGTCTAGAAACCCATTATCTCCTTTGCGAACGAGCATATCTTCAGAGGCAATCTTCTCTTTGAGGGTCTTGCCAGGAGCGATCACGCTGAAGACCTGATTTTGAAAGAGATCAAGAGTGCTGCCAGGGGGAAGTCGTGTGACGCGCCGCGATCGTCCGTCAAGGTCAGTCATTGAGCAATAGTCCCAATCGATGTAAATAGGACAGTTTTCAGATTTGTTGTTGATGCTGATCGCTAACTCTTTGAGTGTATGAAACTCATAGTGAGTGTCAAATTTGAAGCTAACATTGATAATGTCTTGCAGGCTAAGATCTTGAAGCTGTTGATTTAAGTCTCCTTCCTCTAGCCGAATTTTGAACTCATCGTTAAAAGAGTTGATAATCTCGTAGAAGACATAAGTGATGCACAAAAGATAAATCGTCAATAGAACATAATCGAGGTCGGTCATAAGAAACCTTGATACGTTTGAAAACCGTGCCTCTTGAAAGCGCGGAGGAAAAACGAACTAGCGACTAAAGTTGCCTACACAAATTACCCGATTTCGTGAATCTTAGAGAGGACAATCTGCTACATTCTCAAGATATATAGCGTTTCTTAGTCTAGCAAGGGATGGACAAGAGGCTCAGGGTGTGTTTTGAAACTCGTTCGCTGCGATTCCGTTCCACCCTGAACTGAAGTTCGGGCTAACAAGGGAAAGTCCACTGAAGTGGACTCAGACAGCAGTTTAGCCTCTTCAGTCCGTTTCAACGGACTTTCTACGACTAGCCCAAACTTCAGTTCAGGGCGAGTGAGCAGGATGGACGACAGAGCTTTAAACCACTGCCCAAGCCTCCTATCACGCGACGCGAATGTATTTAACTTATCTGGAAATTGCTATACAGACGATGCGGTTTCGGGTTTCAGGCAAAACTAATTTTTGACCCCTGAAACCCGATCCCTTTTGACTAGCTGGTCATCTCAGCCAAGATATCGGTGGCGTGAGTGTCAGTCTTAACCGTCGTGTAAACCTGGCTAATTTTGCCAGAGCCGTCAATCACATAGGTGACTCGCTTAGAATAACCGCCACCGTCTACATCAAACGCTTTAGTGAGCGCACCATCAGTATCAACTAGGAGAGGAAACGGTAGATTAAACTTCTCAGTAAACTTTTGGTGAGACGCTTCATCATCCATGCTGACTCCAAAAACGGTGACTCCCTTGTTCAAATATTGCGCGTAGTTGTCTCGAAAACTGCACGCTTCCTTCGTGCAGCCCGGTGTGTCATCTTTAGGATAAAAATAGATGACAACAGGCTTACCCACATAGCTTGCCAAGAAAACCGTGTTGCCATTTGTATCTTTAGCGGTGAAATTAGGGGCACTATCGCCAACAGAGAGAGGCATATGAATTAGCTCCTTGCGATTCAAACTCTGTCAAAAATTGTAATGTAATTAATGAGAAGAGTTTGAACTCCTCAAATTATTTGTTGCTGTCGTGTTTTAAAAAGATGTCGTCTGAAGGTCGATCGCTCATGAGAAAGCTCCTCTCCGCTCTTGGCAACCGTTGGGTTTTGACCATCGTTGCTTTGATTTTGACCACGCAATTGGTGGTTGCTCCTGCCCTAGCTACGAGTCTCTATGAGGTTCCTGGCATTCCCACAGATTCACAAGTTTTAGACTTAGCCAATATTTTGAGTCGGTTTAGTGAAGGCAAAATCACCGAATCATTTACTGATCTGAAGGCAAAAACGGGTCAAGAAGTCCGTTTTGTCACGATTCGGGGCTTAGATTATGACGAAACGATCGAGTCGTTTACCGAAAAGCTATTTAAGCAGTGGTTCCCAACACCCGACGCTCAAGCTAACCAAACCCTAATGGTGTTAGACAAGCTGACCAACAATAGCGCGATTTACGCGGGTGAGAAAGCAAGGGCGATCATGCCGGATGCGATCGCTCAAAGCGTGGCTCAAGAAACGCTGCAAGTGCCGTTGAAGATCGGTGAACGCTATAATCAGGGCTTTTTGGATGCCAGCGATCGCTTGGTAGCAGTTCTGTCAGGTCAAGAAGATCCCGGCCCGCCTGTCGTGAAGGATAACGTTCAAGTTGAGGGCACGTTTGCGACTCCAGAAGAGACGCAAGAAAGCAACGCCACCGTTTGGGTGATTGGGCTGTTGATTGCAGCGACGGTAATCCCAATGGCAACTTACTTCTGGTATGTGAAGTAAGCGGTGCCCACAAAGAACATTTAGTATTGACAACGGGTTTCTATAAATCCGTTGTCAATACAAATTAGTCTTGGATGTAATCTTGGCAAGTCAACATCGCGACTTCTGCGCGGATAAATTCTCTACCTAAATAGGCAGCGTGATCTAGGCGAGTGACGACGCAATTTTCGGATTTTTCAAACAGCTCGATGCAAAGTTCTTTAGCCGTTCTGCCCTTAAAAACTGTGCTGGATTGGCGTTGTAGTGTACCGTTACAAGGCAGGGGCGCACCCGTTTCAGGGTCACACGCTAACCCTTTGTCGTTAATGACATTTGTAAAGTGTTTTGCACAGATCAGTTGGTTTTCTCGATCGACATAAATAATAAAATATCCCTTGGGATCGAGTTCAATAAAGCGGTTAGAAAGCTGGTCGTCTAGAGCAGTGGTATCGGCAACAGTCGGGTTCATAATCAAACCTTAAAAGCGATCATTATTATAGCCTCCTCTAACTGATGAGGAGGCACAGGACTGTTCTTTGAAACGCTCTGTTTCTAATCAATTTTGAAGCTAACGGGTTCTTGTTTGAACGGCAAATCTTGATTGATTGCGTCAATTTCTTGCTGCTCTAAATCATTCACCTGTTCGATATGCGATCGCAAAATTTGTGACAGGCGGCTGTTATAAAACCGATGAAGAGAATAGTTTGCAGTAGCTGGAAAACCCCGGCGTTTTTTGTGCCGCCCACCTGCACCGGGATCAAAGAGTTGAATGCCGTTTTGAATCGCCCACTCGATCGGGGAATAGTAGCAAGCATCAAAGTGCAGACAGTCAATTTCCTGCAAAGCTCCCCAATAGCGCCCATATAAGCGATCGCCCTTCGTCAAGCAAAACGACATGCCGATCGGATGCTGATCATCCAATTCGCTATAGGCGGCAAAAAATACCACTCGTTGAGAAAATCGGGGATGCAATTGCTCAAAAAATCGCTTCGTCAAATATTTACTGCCCCACCAGCCAAACTTGTCGCAGGTATCACTATAGAAGCTGTACATCGTCGGAAACAGAGACTTAGGAATCTCGTCTCCCGTGAAAGCTTTTAGATACAATCCGGCTTGCCCAACGGCTTTGCGTTCTCGCTTAATGTTGCGTCGCTGATTGGCATTAAATGCGCCTAGATAATCATCAAAAGTGTTGTAGCCCTGGTTTTGCCAGATGTAACTGTGATGCTGCCAGGTGCTAAAGCCGTGTTGCTCCATCCGCGATCGCCACTCTGGGTCAACATATAAAAAGTTGCAGCCAGAAATTTGGTTGTGAATGCAAAACTGATCGATCGCGCTAACCATCAATTCGGTCAACTCGTCTTCGTCTTCTCCGGGGGCAATCAAAAAGCGATAGCCTTCAGCAGGCGTAAACGGAGACATCCCCAACAGTTTTGGATAATATTCGACTCCCAGACGGCTTGCTAGATCTGCCCATTGGTGATCAAAAACAAATTCGCCGTAGCTGTGACCTTTAAGATAGAGTGGCGCGATCGCGATTAAAGATCGATCGCGCCAAACCGTGAGGTGATTGGGCAACCATCCCGACTTAGCGGTCGTGCTGCCTGATGTCTCCATGTTGTGCAGCCATTCCCACTCGAAAAATGGGGTTTTGAGCGGCATCGCTAACGCATCCCAGTCGGCTTGAGGGATCTCAGAAATCTTATTAATCCAGGCAACAGAATATCGAGGCTTGAGTTGTTTCAACATCGCCACTTAGCACTGCACAGCCTCTAATCTAAACGAAAGTTCACTTAATCGGGGGCGCAGATTTGGGAGTTCCAAAGTAGGCTTTATAGATCTCGTGCGCGATCGGCACCGCAGACTCGGCTCCAAATCCACCATTTTCAACGACAACCGCCACCGCGATCTGGGGATCATTGAGCGGGCCGTAACCCACATAAAGCGCATTGTCTCGCTGCCCAATCACTTCAGCCGTTCCTGTCTTGCCAGCCGTGGGCGGAATCGAGCCATCGCTCAATCGACGGGCAGTGCCTTCTTTGACCACCGCAGCCAGCCCAGCCCGAATCACCTCGATCGTGTCTGGGTTTAACCCGGTTGCTTCTCGCTGCGCGGCTGGAGTGTTGGTTTGGTCGGACATCAGATGCGGTTTGACCCGATAACCACCATTGGCGATCGCAGACACCATCACCGCTAGTTCGAGCGGAGTCACCTGAACCACGCCTTGCCCGATCGCCATACTCACCGTGTCGCCGCCATACCAGGGTTCGCCATAAAGTTTCTGCTTTTGCTCAGGCGTAGGGATCACTCCATGACTTCCCCCTTCTAGACCCATTGAGGAGGTTTCGCCGATGCCTAATCGGTGTCCCCATTTTGAGATCTCATCGGGGCCAACTGCCATCCCAACTTGGTAAAAGAACGTGTTACTGCTAAAAGCGAGTGCGTCACGGAACCCGATCGTGCCATAACCACTGCCTCCGTGTTCGTGAAACAAGGTGCCACCGATGTTAATCGCTCCAAACGTTGGCAGCGTAGAAGTTGAAGAAAACTTGCCCGACTGAATGCCTGCCGAAGTAGTGACGATCTTAAAGGTGCTGCCCGGTGGATAGCCCTGCAAACTCCGATTTAGGAAAGGATGATCTTGCCCTTGAAGGTCTTTCCACTCTTGAGTTGAGATTTTGCGAGTAAACAGATTGGGGTCAAAGGTAGGGCCGCTTGCCATCACCAAAACGGCTCCCGTTTTGACATCTAGCGCGACCACTGCACCTCGCTGATTGTTTAATGCCTTTTCTGCCGCTTGCTGAAGTTTGAGATCGATCGTGAGCCGTAAATCAGAACCCGATACGGGCTTTTGTTCGCCCAACATTCTCAATTCTTTCCCAACCGAATCGACTTCGAGCAGGTGACTGCCCCACTTGCCGCGCAAACTAGGGTCAGCGATGCGCTCGATTCCCATCTGTCCTAGCAGCATCCCCATCGGAAAGTCGGGGTTGGCTCTGAGATCGTCGGCAGTGGCTTCGCCGATATAGCCCAAAATGTGAGCCGCAATGTTGCCGTTTGGGTAGTGACGGCTAGACTCTGCCTGAATTTCTAACCCAGGGATCTGCCCAACCTCAGCAAGCGCCACAAACTGTTGAGGGGTCAAATTGCGATAGACACGAGCCGGGATTGCCGATCGATACCCAACTTGCTTGAGCTTTTTAAGAATATCTTCGGCAGGGATGTCGAGAATTTTGCTGAGACGAACGGCGGTTTCTTGCCATTGCTGCATCGACTGCTCACGGGGATAGAGATAGATCGATCGAGACAACTGGTTAGCCGCGAGCGGAACGCCTTTGCGATCGAGAATGTTGCCACGGTCTGCCACAATCACCAAGGGACGAATGCGGTTTTGATCGGCAAGCTGGCGATTGTGATGACCCTGCACAATCTGCAACTGTGCTAACCGAAACATGCACCCACTAATTAAAGTGGTCGCTACCATAAATAAAAATACGGAGCGGTGAGAACGTCGCGATCGGGTTTGGTTTACACGCGAGGAGGTAGATACAAACGAAAATCCGCTAGCCATATTAACCCAGTTTCTTAACTTGAAATCAGAGATCGATTACGTCCACAAGCGAAAGGAGCCAGCCTGAACAGGCTCCATTTTGTGTCTTCAATTCTGCACGTCTGCGGCGGCTGCGATCCCCGGATTTTCTGGTTTGCGGAGATCAAAACCCCAAAACTTGTAAGGCTATCTTAAGCGATCAATCCAATGAAAATCTACCTTGATTTATTCTGCTGAGTATGCGTCCAGGTCAACCGCAAACAGCGAACCAACCGAGACGAAAACCGCGCTTTAGTTTCCCTAGATCCCCTCCATTCCTCTGTTACTTTCGCTACTTTTAATTCACAATCCGGAAAATCTTTCGATCGTCAGCCTAGTATCCAACGATTACAATCATTCGTTAAATTACTGAGTCAGACTTGATTTAAGAACGCTTGCACCCCTTGGAGCAAGTCTGCCAACTCAGCCAGCATCTCCGCAGCTTCTGATAATTGCTGGGCGTGAGCATCGGTTTCTAACTTGCCCGCGATCGTCTGCATCTCTGTTAGTCCGACATTTGCACTTGCCCCTTTAAAATGATGGGCTGCCCGCGAGACCGCATCGTAATCTCCCTTGAGCAGAGCCGCTTGTGCTTCTTTCAAGTGATTGCGAGTGTCTTCGACAAAGATTTGCAGTAGTTCTTGCTCAAACTCTTCACTGCCGTCTGAGATTTGATGCAAATGCTCCCAGTCGATCGCCAGATTTACCCGGTTTCGTTTGATCAGATCGCTTTCCAAACCCTCACTCCAATCGGTTAATTTATCCTTCAATTTTTCTTTTGATATCGGCTTGCTGAAATAGTCATCCATGCCAGCCACTACACCTCTCTCAATCTTCACGCAATCCATTCTCGATCAGGGTAATTACGGATAATATTTCAGATATGTGATTTACTTCTGTGGAAGCGTTACGTGTAACGTCCCTACAAGTCAGAGAAACAGATGTGAAGCGCTACCAGGTTTTCGATCTGATCTGCCGCATCTTTACTGGATTTAAAGCAGGTTGACTGGAGTACAGCTAATCGCCTAGAAACCAGGCGAACAGGAGAAATAGACTCAACGCCATCAGCCAAAGGGGAACTTTGAGCACTGAAATCAACTCTAAAGGAAATATCAGCAAGATTTGGGTGAAAAACAACCCGACGATCAACACCAAACTTAAACCTAGTAACGGCATAAATGCTCCTTTACAGTGGAATGTTGTTAGACGATCGTCATAGGTTCTCGCTTTGCTAAATCGGCTGGATTGTAGCCAACCGAGATTTCAATCTATCTTCTGCAAATTGTAGTGAGTGTGATCTCAAGCCGCGTCTATGCTTATTTTCATCCCTAATCTTTAAATATTTGTTACGGCAGAATCTTCTATTTTTAACGTGAGTTCGCCGAGTTTTTTCGCTTCGTTCTCAGCGGCTTCCCAAATTGATAATCAGAGTGAACCACTTCTATCGAACTCAGGTATTTTAAGGTGTTATTTGATACTAAAACTGTGAGAGATATGGAGGGTTTCTGTCCATCAGAATCATCTTGAGACATCACGATATCTTCAACTGATATGCTTCATTCAATAAGAATTGCTCCAAGCCTGAGTTTTTTCTAAAGTCTAAATTTTTTAGTTTTTATGAGTGAGAATGTTGAGATGTTAATTCAGCGAAAGCGTCAATTAAGTTGGAACCATTTACTCCTAACTTTTACCCTCTTCAGCGCAGTTCCCGTTTTAGCGCAGCCTGCCAATTTTGGCACGCTTACTTTAGGTTCTAACAATGCTTCTGGGAGTTTAAACGGCGCGACTGGAGGCTCGACTTCGCTGCCTGCCATCGTCAGCAACAGCGATCGCCACGACAAAAAATGTCTAGGCTTTGCTGACCCCAAACCCGATCATCTGCTCGTTTTGCAAAAGCCTTTCTCAAAGCTGAGGCTAAAAGTCAACAGTGGCGATAAAGAAACCACGATCGTGATTAAAGGGTCTGATAACTCAGTTCGCTGTGGCGATAACTCTAACGCTTCAAACAAAGGCGCGATCTTAGAAGATGGCGATTGGCAAGCGGGCACCTATCAAGTGTGGGTTGGCTCGATCGAGCCAGGAGTTCGCCAAAACTATCGACTGGTTGTCCAAGGAAATTAGTTGGCGAACTTGTCCTTTAGCGATTCTCAGATGCTTTTATCAAGCATGGGATTCCTGACGATCTTTTTCGCTAACCCTAACCCTTTTAGAACTTGAATCGCCCACCAGGTTGTGTCAATTTCCCACCAGCGCCAACCTGATTTCGCCACATGCGGATAGGCGTGGTGGTTGTTGTGCCAGCCCTCGCCATAGGTTAAAAGCGAAACCCACCAGAGATTTCGAGAGCCATCATCCACGTCAAAAGTGCGATAGCCCCAAGCATGAGCTGCCGAGTTAACCAGCCAGGTCGAATGCCACAATAAGACCGATCGCACCACAATTCCATAGAGCACAAACGACCAGCCGCCTAACCCATATAGCAAAATGGCAAGCGGAACTTGCAAGACTAAAAAGTAGCGATCGAGCCAGCGATAAAAGGGTTGTTTTGCTAAGTCAGGAGCATTCTTAGAATAGGATTCACGGTCAAAAAATTCTGGGCGACGATAGATTAACCACAGCATATGACTCCACCAAAAGCCGCGTCGTGCTGAATAAGGGTCTTTATCGATGTCTTCGGTGTGAGCGTGATGCTGACGATGCCCACCCACCCAAGCCAGCGGGCTGCCTTGAATCGACAAAGCGCCCAAGGTGGCGATCGTATACTCTAACCACTTAGGCACTTGAAAACTGCGATGACTCAGCAGTCGGTGATATCCTAAACAAATGCCAATTCCTCCAAACAACCAGTGCAGGAAGAGAGCCACACCCAAAGCAGACCAGGAGAAAAACCAGGGAGCCAGAAGCGCCAGCCCGTGCATCACCGCCAAAAAAGCCACTGTCGTCCAATCAAGCGCAAGCGGCTCACTGCTCTTAGGGAGAGCAGTCACAAGAGATTTTGAGTTCATTAAAATTCCAAAGACTCGATTTTTATCTCACAGAGCGTAGCTGTAAAACCAGGTAAGCACTGATTGTATCTATGCTATCAATTTCGGAGTTTGCCTGCAAGTGCCACTTGCATTTTGGGCGAGTTGAACTGCGATCGCTAATATAATTCGACGCTCATCCTTAAGTTGAGTTAGGAGTATCCAAAATCATCCCCAAAAAAGCCTCAGAATTTCTTCTGGGGCTTTTTTACGCGATTCACTAATTGTTAACGTGAATTCGATGAAGCTTTTTGCTACGGTTGAAAATCCGGGCTGCCCCCTAAATCCCCCAAAATTGGGGGACTTTGAACATAAATTCTGGGAAATTTAGGGGGCATTCCCGGATTCGTGCAGGAGGTCTATTGTTAGAGCCTATGATGACAAAATGCTAATCAGCCGCAGAAGTGATAGATTCCTTCTGTGAATTTGAAGCCTGATAAGCTTTCTCTAAACCCATGACTTGCTTTGCTTGCAGAGACAGCACATTAACATCTAACCAATTAACCAGCAAGGCATCTGTAGAAAACAAACCCGCCCCATTGACAGCAAACAATAAGAAGCAAGCTGCATAAACCGCAGACAGTTCTAAATAGGGAAGATTTAGCCCAGCAACGAGAATGTGATGATAGATCGCAACACACATTGTGCTAAACAGTCCAAACGCTGCGGGACGAGTCAGCAACCCAATTGCTAGTAGAGGCGCTCCAAGTAACTCGGTAAAGGCTGCTAGATAGCTAAAGACGATCGGAAACGGTAAGCCAATCACCTCGACGTAGGCTTGAGAAAAGCTTTGAATGTCACCTAGCTTGTCTAACCCGTTATGGATCATCATAATGCCAGCAACAGTTCGCAAGATAGCCCAAGTGGTCTGAGTCCAAAAGCCAGAACTGACACTAGGTTTCAGGAGCTTGGTTAAGAGAGGAGTAATCGACATAATCAATGCCTGTTACAGAGAATATATTAATAATCTTAACATAAGTTATTAATATATATGAACAAGGGTTACGTTATGTTTCCTGCTCTTATGACTTCATTAATTTATGGTCAAGCGCTAAACTGGAAGCCATCAGAATCTCTTTTTTCCCTCGTCTCATGTCTGATAGCTTTGACAATTTTAATGGTGAACAACTGACCCCAGCGCAAGCGATCGAGAACCTGCGATCGCTCGATTTGGGCTTACGCGTTTATGCTGCTTGGTGGTTAGGCAAGTTTCGCGTCAACCAGCCTGGGGTTGTCGAACGATTGATCGAGGCTTTAGAAGATGAAGCCGATCGCACAGAAGCGGGTGGTTACCCTTTACGGCGAAATGCAGCGAGAGCGTTAGGCAAGCTGGGCGATCGTCGCGCTGTTCCGGCTTTGATTACGAGTTTGTCGTGTGCAGATTTTTATGTCAGAGAAGCGGCGGCACAATCGCTAGAGATGTTAGACGATCGCACCTGCGTTCCGGTTCTGATTCAGCTCCTTAGAAATGAGATTGCAGGCACCGAACCCTCTCCGGTCAAGCTTGACTTGCCACAGCCCTACGAAGCGATTTTAGAAGCATTGGGAACGCTGGGCGCGATCGAGGCAATTCCTGACGCAAAATCCTTTTTAGATCACCCGGTTAATCGAGTGCAATATTCGGCAGCCCGTGCGCTCTATCAACTCACCGACGATCGGCAATATGGTGATCGGTTAATTCAAGCGTTGAAGGGTGCAGATTTACAGCTACGGCGATCGGCGCTGGCAGACTTGGGGGCGATTGGCTATCTCCCGGCTGCGGACGCGATCGCTGAGACGTTAGCTGAGAATAGTCTCAAGCTGATCGCCCTCAAAGGATTACTCGAACGCCAAGTCGGTGAAACTAATCTGCCTGATTTGTCGGATGGAGCTATCAAAGTCATGACCTTGATGGACTCATTGCTTTAATATGAGGCTTATTGACTCTTCTCTTAAAATCTCGTGACTGACATTCAAACCCTAATTCGTGCAGTTGATGAAGCAGACTCTTCGACTCATTTGTTAGAGGCGGTGCAAGCATTGGCGATCGCCCAAACCAAAGCCGCCATTCCTGCCTTAATCGCTGCCCTTGGCTATAACAATCCTGGAGCCGCCGTTGCTGCGGTGGATGGGCTGATCGGTCTGGGAGAAGCCTCTGTACTGCCGCTTTTAGAACAGCTAGACAGCTACAACTATGGTGCGAGAGCGTGGGCAGTTCGTGCCCTAGCGGGAATCGGTGACCCGCGCGGCTTAGATATCTTGCTCTCTGCGGCACAAAACGATTTTGCGATGAGTGTGCGTCGTGCCGCGACAAAAGGGTTGGGCAGCATTCACTGGCAGCAGCTAGAGCCAAACCGACTCCAGTTTGCTCAATCTCAAGTGCTGAAAGCGTTGCTGAACGTGTCTCAAGACCATGAGTGGATTGTTCGCTATGCGGCTGTTTTGAGTTTGCAGTCTCTCGCGATCTCAGTCTCAAAAATTCAACCCGATTGGCTTGCTCAAATTCAGACAAAGCTTGACAGTCTTGCTGAAACTGATGAGAGTTTGACGATTCGGGCGCGGGTTCGATTTGCTCAACAGCAGATTAAATTGGCATTAACAGCCAGTCATCAGTGATGTCTTAGTTCCATCACCAATAACATGATCAGACTTTTCAACCTTAACGATCGCTCAGTTGCTTTATGCAAAATAAGAGACGTTATTGATCAGGTTTCTACAAGCCATTCAAGGCAGTGTGATTAAGATGAATATCCGATAATTACGGCGCGATCGCCTGCAATGTCTTCCAGCTTTGATTAATTAATGGAATTGCAGAGACAATAATCAGCCCTGAAATCACTAAACTGATGGCTCCGTCTGCCCAAGACCAGTGCCAGATCGTGATCGCGATCGCTGCCACAATTACCCCGATCGCGCCCAAAGCATCTGCCACCACATGCAAAAAAGCACCTCGCAAATTGAGGTCATGGTCACTGCCTTGATGCAGCAGAGAGATATTGATGCCATTAACGACTAGACCGACGATCGCTGTGATCAGCATCGGTTTGCTGGCAATCTCAACGGCATCAATCTGCAATCGGCTGACTGCTTCCCAGGCGATTAGCAGCGCTACCACCACTAGCCCCAGCCCATTGATTAAGGCTGCCCACGTTTCAACCGAGTGATTTTCTTTAATTGCCACCTCGTTCACCCCTAGCCAACCCCACGTTGGTGGTGACTGAGTGATCCGGGTTGCCAGCAGTGCCAGTAAGAGTGCAAGACAGTCAGACACGAGATGTCCCGATTCTGCCAGCAATGCCAGACTGTGAATGCTTAGACCCACGGTTAATTCGACGATCGCAAATCCGCCTACTAACAGCAGCGCAATCAATAACTGCTTTTGCTTAGTTTGAGAATCGACTTCATAACAGTTACAGTCTGGCGAGTGGTGAGGGTGCATATCGATCGAGTCAAAAAATCGGGTAGGGTGCGCGGTTGCTCTACACATCCTACGCTAGACTCAACCGAAACTGCCCTCGTTTAGTTTCCCAATCAGCCCGCTACCACTTTTTATAAGCTAAGAACTTTCCGTTCATTGTGACTTGGACTCGATCGCCCTTTGGGTCTTCTATTTTGTCAATATCTAAGGTGAAGTCGATCGCGCTCATAATGCCGTCACCAAACTTTTCGTGAATGATCTCTTTCATCGGCATTCCATAGACTTGCATGATTTCGTAAAACCGATAAATTAAAGGGTCAGTGGGCACGATCGGGCCCAATCCCTTAATCGGAAATGCAGTCAATGCCGGGACGAGATCGAGACTGAGTTCTAAAGCGGTTAACAGTTTGGTGGCTTCATCTTCAGAAGCGCTTGCCTGTTGATAAAATAGTGCGGCAATCCAAACTTCATCGCGTCCGATCGTCGTTTCTAAGTCGGCAAAACTTAACCCTTTGGACTTTTTAGCTGCCAAAAGTTTCTCGGTGGTGGCTGAAACGGTCATGAAATAAGTTCGATACATTCAGCACTAGTCCTAGCAAGACGGCTGAGTCTGAGTGGTAGTCAACGCTACAAAATTCTGTCTAACTGTTTGAGTTTGGATTGCAGTCCTCTAAGATTGAATGTTGCAACTCATCCTTCTCCGCATGGCTCTTACCAATCTTCCTCCCCGATCGTTGAGTTTTTCTGAGCGTCCTAGCTTGTCATTGCAGATGATGCGAGTTGGGGCATTTCTAACGCTGATGTTTGTGGGCATCGCGGTGCTGGCTCCCGTCTTGCAATGGGTGGGCTGGCTGCAAAGTCCGATCGAGTTTCTCGACAATCTACCGCATCAACCCCCATCGGCTGCTCATTGGTTTGGCACTACTAATCTGGGCTATGACGTGTTTTCACGAACGCTCTATGGCACTCAGGCAGCGATTCAGGTCGTGATTTTAGCGACAGCACTCAGTTTAGTAATTGGGGTGCCGTTAGGAATGGTGAGCGGATATCTAGGCGGAAAGCTCGATCGCGTCTTGCTCTTTTTCATGGATACGATCTACACATTACCGGGACTGCTGCTGTCAGTGACGTTGGCATTTGTGGTGGGGCGAGGCGTGTTGAATGCCGCGATCGCGATCAGCATTGCCTATGTGCCGCAATATTATCGCGTGGTGCGTAACCAAACAGTCAGCGTCAAAACTGAGCTATTTGTCGAAGCGGCTCAAGCAATGGGAGCTTCAACGTGGCGAGTTTTATCGCGCTACTTGTTTCTAAACGTAATTCAAAGTGTACCTGTGTTATTTACCTTAAACGCTGCCGACGCGATCTTGACCCTGGGAGGATTAGGGTTTTTAGGACTCGGCTTGCCCGATGAAGTGGCAGAATGGGGACACGATTTGCGTCAAGCGCTCGATGCCCTTTCGACTGGGGAAATCTGGTGGACGGCGTTTTTTCCAGGATTTGCAATGACGCTGATGGTGGTCGGACTCTCACTATTAGGCGAAGGCTTAAACGAACTCACGGAGCGCAAAGTTAGGTAACAATCAACGTCAGTTCGATGAGTTCTTTCGCTTCGTTCTTCAGCGCTTCTGCCCCCTAAATCCCCCAAAATTGGGGGACTTCAAGACCAGAATTTAGGGTTCAAAGTCCCCCAGAATTGGGGGATTTAGGGGGCAGCCCGGATCTGCAACCACAGCGAAAAGCTTCATCGAATTCACGTAACATTAGAAATCTTCTAAGAGCCACTCTGAAGCGCGTTCGCCTAAATCGATCGAGATGTTGACCGCCTTTCCCAAACGCGGACGCTCACGAGTCTTCTCAATATAAGTTTGAACTTGAGCGATCGCGCCCCAAGCCCTGATATAACCCGCAACCTGATCAAGATGCTCGACATATTCCCCTTCAGATAGGGGAAAAGACGCTTGCTCTAGATATTTCCACATCACCTGGACAAAGATTTTGCCCTGAGTTCGTCGAACTTGAATATCGTAAGAGCGACCCCACTTATTGACTAAAAGCTGTCGGAGATCTGATCCTGTCATGATGACGATCGTGTGAGAATCTGTAACATTTCGTATAAATCTAAGGCTCTAACGGTTAGCTATGATGCTAATGTTAAAGTTTGTATAATACACTTAAGAAAGGCTACAAGCGACAACTCAGAAGGATTTCTAGCATTTTGTGATTTTAGAAAACCTTCTTTAAAAGCGCGATCGTAGCTCGTGTATGTAACTAAATCTAAACCCAGAGCTTTCAGATAAGTTCTGAGCGTCAATCTACTGTGATTGGTTGCAATCATCCCCGATATCTCTAGAGTGTAGACATGGCTCAACTAACTGGACCCGCAGATGATGTACCCAGCATGGGTCGTCGTCAATTTATGAACGTTCTGATGTTTGGCTCTGAAGCGCTGGTTGCTGCTGGTGCTCTCTATCCAGTCATCAAATATTTTATTCCTCCGTCGAGCGGCAGTAGCTCTGGAGGGGTCACTGCTAAAGATGCTCTAGGGAACGATATCGTTCTCACTGACTATCTGGCTAGCCACCCAGCGGGCGATCATTCTCTCGTGCAAGGCTTAAAAGGCGACCCCACCTACCTAGTAGTTGAGGAAGACAAAGCGATCGCCAACTATGGCATCAATGCAGTTTGCACTCACCTAGGCTGCGTTGTGCCTTGGAACGCCAACGAGAACAAATTTATGTGCCCTTGTCACGGTTCTCAATATGACAGCACCGGAAAAGTCGTGCGCGGCCCGGCTCCGCTGTCTCTTGCACTGGCACACGCCAACGTTGAAGACAACAAAGTCACCCTCACCCCCTGGACTGAGACTGACTTCCGCACCGATGAAGATCCCTGGTGGGCATAATTTAGGTTTTGGGTCAGGGGTCAGGTTTCAGTAGACTCCTGACCCCTGACCCCTGACCCCTGACCCCTCTTCCTTTTCTTTGTTATCCCTTTTATTCGCTAGAGATGAGAACAAGCTTTTTATCGTCGATGTGGCTGCGTAGCGCCCAAACCCTGATCCGAAAGGCAATGGTCGCGATCGTCGCAGTGACCGTCTTGCTTGCAGCGAGCCTTGCCCTGCCTCAAGCCGCGTCTGCTTACCCTTACTATGCTCAAGAAGCTTACAAAAACCCTCGTGAGGCAACCGGGAGAATTGTTTGTGCCAACTGTCACTTAGGCGCAAAACCAACCGAGGTCGAAGTGCCCCAATCGGTTTTGCCTGACACCGTGTTTGAAGCGGTGGTGAAAATTCCCTACGATACGAGCGTTCAGCAGGTTCAAGGCGATGGTAGTAAAGGCCCATTAAATGTCGGCGCGGTGCTGATGTTGCCTGAAGGCTTTAAGCTAGCGCCTGACGATCGTCTGACTGACGAGATGAAAGAGAAGGTTGGCGAACTTTACGTTCAGCCCTACAGCGACGATCAGCCTAATATTTTAGTGGTCGGGCCGATTCCGGGTGAGCAATATCGAGAAATCACCTTCCCGATTTTGTCTCCTGACCCCAAGAGCGATAAGTCAATTCGCTTCGGAAAGTATTCGGTTCACGTGGGCGGCAATCGGGGTCGAGGTCAAATCAACCCCACGGGTGAGAAGAGCAACAACACCGTTTATAACGCCTCTGCAACGGGTCAAATTGCTGCAATCAGCAAGACCGAAGAAGGTGGCTTTAAAGTCACCATCAACGCGGCTGATGGCAAAACGGTAGACGAAACCATTCCGCCAGGGCCTGAACTGCTGGTGGCAGAAGGTCAGGAGGTCAAGTCGGGTGATGCGCTAACCAGCAACCCCAACGTGGGTGGCTTTGGTCAAGTTGACAAAGAGATTGTGCTGCAAAGCCCCAACCGGATTAAGGGACTGCTGGCATTCTTTGCGATGTGTACTTTCACTCAAATCATTCTGGTGCTGAAGAAGAAGCAGGTTGAGAGAGTGCAAGCTGCTGAGATGAATTTCTAACGCGAAGGCAGCGAGTTGAGGTGAATCTTTCACCGCTTTTGGGGTGAGCTTATGGCTCATCCCTTTTTTAGTGAATACGGCTAAAGTTAACGTGAGTTCGACAGAAATGGTTGGCTTCGATTGCCCATCCAGGAGGCCCCTAAATCCCCCAAAATGGGGGATTTAGGGGCAAAAGCCGCTGTCAACGCAGCGAAAAAATTCGTCGAACTGACGTTAAAGTTATGCCTCCTCTGGCACTTGGAAGTATAGCCGCACATAGCGGATGATCTCAGATGTGTGGGGTTTGAGTTCCGGCAAATATTGGGCAATTGCCTCACTCACAGCAGCATTGAAATCGACGCTAGCTTTGCCTTTGACAAACGGTTCGAGTCGTTTGATCAACTGCCAGTTGCTATCAATGTCGAGGTCGCTCAGAGCTTTTTCTAAAGAGGCAGGCGCAGTTCCAACTTTGGGCAGCACCCGACTGCAATAGGTAACGCGGTGCATGACCCGCCAGGGTAAGCTTTTGTCTTTGTCCTTGGCTTGTTTCTGGGCTTGAACCGCTTGACGCAACGCGATCGCATTAGGATGCTGACTCTGGTTCAACCAAATGCTATCGACTACTTGGTCGGTGAACACATTGAAGTGCTGCACGTCAGGCTGAAGATAGAAGGTCATAAATCGATAGGCATCGACTTTGCCAGGAAGTTTGCTGCGATCGCCAAAGGGATCATTGAGGTCATCTCCTTTTGTCGGGTCGTAGATGTCTCGCTCTAGTCCATCCAAATTCACATTCAAGCCAAACGAGGTTTCTGAATCCTGGGTTTTCGCCACGGTTAGGTTGAGGTGCCCACCGAATAGCGCCTCTAATTCAAAGAAGATTGCCGCTTTGAAGGCGATTTCGCCAGACGCATAGATGCCTGCCATGCCCGTAAAGGCATAGGCACCCCCCGTCGTTTCTTGCCGCATATCGATCGCGGTCTCAGACTCGGTAAACAAACCGCCATCTGCTGTCCAGACGTAGGTATTGACCAGGTTGCGCTTCTCCGGTTTGGGCAGCTTGTCGAGCAACCGTCCTGTTGCCAAATCGCCTTGAGAGAAGTGGGTTGCTGCCTGTCTGCGACCCCTGCCGCCTGCGTTGTATTGATCGTAATAGCTGCGTAGTTCCTCTTCTTGGCGCTGAATCCGGTTTTTGAGTTGATAGGCTTCGATCGGCTTGAAGTAACTAATGTCTGAACTGTAGCTCATGGCATTGGGATAGCTAGTATCTGGAGCTAAACCGACTTTGCCGTCTAAGGTGCCCTGCTTGGTGTAGGCGGAGTTGATCGGAAAAGTCAAAATGTTCCAATCTTTTGGAATGTCGGGATTAGGGCGCATTTGGTAGGAAACCAGCACATTGTTATGCTGCATTCGTAGCGCAAACACATCGGCTGTTTCGGACTGTACCAGCGCAAAGCCAAGGTTACGAGGGGCAAATCGCTGATTTTTGGCATCCCATCTCCCTTGTAGATCGAGTTTGCTGGTTTTGCTGGTGACTTTGCCTGTGCCGACGCTGGCATCGTCTAACCAACCGAGCGAATTCTCGAACGCGGCTTTGGCACCGATTTGCACAGTGGTCTCTTCCACGGTTGTCGCGACGATCAGCCCGGCTGAGGTCTCCGACTTGAAGCCGATGCCGATCGATGCGGCGATCGCCATATCAAAGCCTGTGTCGCGTGAAGCCGAGTAGGTGTGGACAACGCTGGCGGCTTCAGTCATTTCTACGGATGTGGCTCCGGTGTAGTCTTTGTCTTTCACGGTCAGGTTCTCGCTAGGCACTGGGGGCGCACCTTCGATATAGCCAATTAGCTGCGGCGCAAACTGCACTTGCCCAATCCATTCCGTGATCAGGTTGCCGACTTTGTAACCTGTGAGAATGTGCCATTCGTGGTCTTGAATAAACGTGTGGCAGCGCTTGAGAACACCAATCAAATTGCCATCTACATCAGACTGCATATCTCCATACTCTTGCACACCGACGGGACTATGGAGGACATCGTGGAAAGCTGTGCGAATGCCTGCCACAGCATCGCGCACCTGCGGCACATCATTGCTGATCGGTGCGGTGGAGAAGACATAGGTTGGGCGGCTGTTGCCTGTGGCTAGGGCGAGATGATTGCTTTGAAAGGAGTAGTCGCGCAGTTCGTCTGCGGCTTCGGCATCAAAGGTGTAGTTGGCAATCAAGTGTTCTTGCTCACCTGAGAGGCGACGGAACAAATTGTCGCGAATTTGTTCGGGGGTGCGGGCAACTTTCCAGATTCGCACTTCTTCTAAGGTGCCGCAGAAGGCATCCTCAATGTTGCCGTTGCGCTTGCAGGCACCCAGCATAAATTGGGACTGGTCGGCTGGCAAATTGATCTTTTGGGTCGGAACAGGCTGCCCGTTGCAATAGAGGGTGAAGCTAGAGCCTTGCGGGTCAGGATTTTTCGCCCACTGGATGTTGCTGCCCGTGACGTGGTTGTTGCTCTTAGAGTCGTAGGCGATCGCGCCCGCGTTTTCCTCCATGCGCCACCAAGAGATCAAGCCCTTTTCCGACCCTTTAATCTCGACACCGAGAGTATCGATGCCCAGGGCGGTGCCCCAAACCCGCACTTCACTGATGCTGCCGTGAAAGAAGGCTGGACGCGCCCCGCTTAGATAGGCTTTGCCAATCTCAAACGGTTGGCTGCTGTTCCCTACTGCTGTCTTGTCGGTGCTATCAAAATCATATCGGCGAGATCCGACTTCCTGACGGTTGATATAGAACTGGATGTCATCCCACTGTTTGACAATCACGCCCGTTGTTGTGTCGCCGTCTTTCTGTTCTTTAGTCTCAAAACCAGGTTTGCGCGTCACGGCAACGCGATAGAACTTTCCGACTTCTAACGCTTGATTCGAGGAAAACTCTCGCAGCGTGTGAGCAGTATCTTCAAAGGCAAACACTAGCTTGCCATCGCGATCGACATAAAAGGCGTAAGGCACATCCTGATCAGTGCCATCATCCAGAATTCCCTTGGTGACAATCCCGCGCCGAACCCCTAAACTGTCTACTTTCAGGAAGGCTTCGATCGTTAAATCGCGGTTAATGTCTAGCGTTGTCGCGTTGCCACATTCTAAATAACTATCAACCCCATTAAATTGCAGCGCGTAGGATTGGTTGTATACCACTGCCAGATGATTCCAGGTGTCGCTGGAGACGATCGCTTCTTTCGTCTGTAAGCTCTGTTGATTCCCGACATTGACTGACATTCCGTAATCGACGAACGCCCCCACACCTGCTTGAGCAGTGCCTTGAAGAAGATCGATCGAACGGTTGTAACCTGAATAATCTTTCGGAATAGAACTGACTGACATGCCCCAGCAAGCTTGCAAGCCTGGTTGACTGCTCCTCAAGTGGCGGCGCATATCTGAGTTAATCTGTTTGGCGGGTCGCCCGTAATTCCAGATCCGAATTTCATCCAGTGATCCTTTAAATGACTGATCATCACCGAAACTGCCTAAAATAGTTCTACTAATATAAGCTCCTGTTCGGTTTGGCAGAGCGTCTTGAGCAACAAGTCCCCCATCGCAGTAAATTTTCCGCACGTTTGTGGAGCGATCGTACATGCAAGCCCAATGGTGCCAGTTCGTATCTGGATACTCCGGTGTGGAGAGAACATTAGAAGCAGAAAAACCGACTGTAGAGACCCAAACAAATTTAGCCCCGTCGAAGCTGAGAGTTAGCCCCTGGTAGTCTGAAACCGTTGTTTCGCTCTGAAAGATCTGCTCTGTGCGATCGACAACACTCCGCTTTGCCCAAAATTCGATCGTGAAGCTGGTATCTCCAAAGGAAAAGGCATCCTGAAAGGAGCTGCCGCTTAACCCAAATACTGTTTCTCCATTCATCTCGATTGCTCCGTAAGTGGAAGCGAACGGCTCTAGTGCGAGGCTGTATTGGGAGTGATCGCTGCGTTGACCGATCAAGCGAGATCTGTATTCCTGTGCTTTGGGCGTTGGTTTGACCCACACCTCTAACGTTAGATCGCCAGCAGCATCGAAGGATGACAATTGGGTATCAGACTTGAGGCTGACAAAATCATCTTTGCCGTCAAACTGAAGCGCATTTCCCAGGGGGAAGCTAGTCCACTGCGCCGATCGCGTCTTCACCTCGCTACCCTGAATTGCCCCGTCTTTCACCACTCCTTTGGCATTGTTGGCGACCACAAACAGCAGTGATCCTTGAAACTGATTGCTGCTGGTGATACCTTCAACTTTCACATTGGCGCTGTAGTCGTAGTAGAAATCATCTTGCGAATTGTTGGCTTCACCGTTGATGACTTGAGCAAATTGAGCCACCTGACGCGGCACTTTGTTCCAGGTTTCGGTGATGCCCATGACTGGATTGGACAGAACAACGGTGCAGATTTCTTCTGTATCTGTACTGCTAGACTGAATGACGATCGTGGCAGTATCCATCTGAGATCCAGCAGTACGAGCTATGAACACCAGGCTGCCTTCAGTCGCGGCTACCTCGTGCAACACTCTTTCCGTCAGGGTATCGTATTGAGCGGAGTAGAATTCATTGTTTGCCCCCCGGAGGTAGAGAATCAAATTGCCGTTGGCGCTATCGAACAGGCGAGGCGTATCTTTGCTTGCAGTCAGATTGAACACGGTTCCCGACACTGTTAAGCCAACTGGGTCAATGTAGATCGGCGGCATCGGAAATTGGCGGCTGCCCTGAAGAATGGCTTTTAATTGGGCTACCTCCTGCTGGTTGAGTTCTAGTTCTTGTTGCTTCGCTGCAAGTTCGGTCTGTTTTGCTGTGAGTTGATACAGTGGGTATTTCAGGTATTCTTGCAGGTCACGCCACTTCCTGCGAACATCCTCTAGTTCGCGCTGCTTCTTCAACAGGTTTAACACCTCAGGACTCCCCCCTCCCCTGGTTGGGGGAATGTTCGTCGAGAGAGCATTCAATTCTGCCTGACGTTGAGCCATTTCCTGTTCTATTGTCTGTATACTCGTTTGCCAACCTTGCACGATCTCTTGCAGCCGCTTAACTTCCTGCTGTAAAGGCTGAAGTTCTACCTGCAATCGCTGAACTGTTGCTTCCACAGGGCTGAGTCGGAGCATTGCCTGATCAAAGGAGATAGTATTGTTGCCCTGGACTCTGGCTTTGCGTTGTTCTAGTTCCTGGCTGGCTTTCTCCAATTGACTTTTCGCTACAACAAGGGGTGCGACCTCCATCCGATACATTGGAAAAAACCGATTACCTTTTGCTCCATAAGGGTTTTGAGTGCCTGTAAAATTGATCAATGAATAATCAAAAAGACTACTGTGAAATCGTTCAAAAACCTTATCAGCAGGAGGCTTGAGTCACTTTAGTATCAGGTAGAGGTCGCACCCTCGTAAAGCCGTCCTTCGCTCTGCTAAAGGACGGGGTTTCTACCCATTTCTCTGATGATAGGAACTGATCTGAGCGATCGCGCTTAACTGCACTAATCTCAAATCCTGATGGATATACTCAATCACTTGTTTCAAACTAGATTGAGACAACCCGTTTGAATCACTAGAGAGTTTGGGGTGCGTGGTGCAATACTTCCGTAATAGGTGAATCGCTAGGGCAGTTCTGAGGCTATCGACTAGCAATTGACCTGCCATTCCACTCCGCTCTGTTTCTACTTTCAAAGGGGTGCGACCTCTACTTGATTTAATCATTCAATCATGATATTACCTCAGTGATGCAACCAAGAGGGGTGAGTATGAG
>NZ_PVWG01000069.1:0-18682 GCF_003003695.1 Phormidesmis priestleyi ULC007 | reverse complement strand
CCCTTTGCCGTGCCAGATGCAGAAGCTCCAGGGCACTCGCCACTGTCCGATGACCAGATACAGCATGACTAGATGCATGACTAGATGCAACCCCCGTTTGCCATTGAGTACCCGCACCCAGGGGTCAGTCTGCACCGTTGCACTGTCGTCTCCAACCTCCGATGGTAAACTCGTTGCCAGGTGAGCAAACTTGCCACACTTGGGCAGCGTCGTCAGGTCAAGGATCACTTTTAACGTGGTCATGCCGGGAGGCAGGTGCCGCAAAACTTGGTTGAGCATCGCGCGGCGCGTGGCGCGAATCACTCCTACCGTTGACCAGTCGTAGCGATTGAGAAAGCGACTCAAGGCACTCGCGGATTTGCTGGTGCAGTGGGCAGGGATGGCTTGTCCTTGGGCTTGTAGAAACAGTCCGAGCAGCGCTTCGAGACTGCTGCGCTGATGAGGACTAGGCATCAATCCGAGCAAGGTATAGACTAGCGATTGGGCGTACTCAAAGATGGTTTCCATAACCGTCAAACCAAATTACTTCTACGCCCTTTCTTTCAGATTTTCAGCCGTTTGGCAACCCCTTCTTGAGAATGGTGCAAGATCTGAGTTACCCTTTTTAGACAACCATCCAAATCATCAGACAGCATTGCTGCCGTAAATCCATACTGGGGAAGAATATATCGACGGAGAGTAGTCTTTAGGTTGTCCGCGAGTCGGCTATTTGCTTTGCAATCGTCCGACTGTAAGAAGAGTTGGTAGATCTCTAAGACAGTCTCAGGCTTCATGAATCATTTGCAATACAAAAATACTTTTCTAGTATACACGAACTAGCGCTTGTAGGTTGTGCAAATTCAAGTCCAAGCGTAGAGAAGTCCTCATCTTCCACGTCAGTTGTAACGGCTAAAGAATTTAAGGCTAAGGAGATTCCTGTGTTGGGGACGGTTAGCCAACAAACCAATGACGAAGTGGCGATTGCACAAATCGTGTTAGCTGCTGGTCGAGGAGGTAAAGTAACCGGAATCCCCAAAACTTCCTCCGCAGGTGTTACACCTAACCCGATCGCAGTTTTACAAGGTTTCATCCCTGAAGGTGCCGATGTTTGCAACTTACCTTACTCAGCGTTGGTTCAAGCGATGTATGAAACTTGCTTCAGCGAAGGGATGAGCCACATTGATATTGCCAACCTTATCGGCTACAAAGGCGACGAGACTGAGAAAACCGGGAATTCAGTCACTTACGCTTGGAAGACCACCAAAGCAGGCATGATGAGTGCAACATTTGTAAGTGACAAACTAACCGCAAAAGCGCAGCAAGGGCTGAAATAGGACATCCCACCGGGCGGAGCCGCCTCGTTTGAGACGACATTCTATCAATCGGGTAGCCACTTAGTGGTAGAGAATATCGCTCCTTGACCCGTAGAGCAAAGTTTTGATGGTCATGATTAGCCACCCTTGGCGAAAGCTGGGGGCTTTCTTTTATCTAGCTGCCGCCGTTGCCGTCATAGCGGGTCTGTAAATGACTGAGAATATCGCGTACGGTCGAGCGAAACTCAGCCCGATCGACTTCTAATTGTCTGTCCTGTCGATCAAGTCTCTCAGTTGTCTCGTCATGCAGTGCTAGCAATACGTCTATTTGTCGCTGGGTGATGTCTTGCCGTCGATCGAGTTCCTCAAAGCGCTGCTGATAGGTTTCGTCTCGGCTGGCTAGATTTGCCAGAATTGCCTCAATGCGATCGAGCCTATCGGGTGGGTTAGTCATCATAAATTGGCTTATCAATGTGTGATCAAATTCTAAACCCCGCTAGATTATCTCTGGCAAGGCTTTTGTTTGTAATCGACTGGCTCAATGCTGTCTTCGTGGAGAATGAGATGCTCTAACTGCGAAACAGTCGGCTGTATAACGTTTCGTGTGCCATGCTTGCCAGTGATAAACCCCAACCGCAGCTACTCAGATCGTCGTCTTGCAGCGTCAACACTTCTTGAGTGGCTCGATCGAACGCCTCACCCAACTCCAACAACAGCCGCTGCCCTGCCGTTTGCCCTAACGGAATCAGCTTAATTCCTGCACTAATCAGATTCGTCGCCCAACTGTGGAAATATCCCAAAGTGGCAGATTGTTCGTCGATTTGCCAACGAGCGGCGATCGTGCCAAAGGCGATCGCAAAGTTACACTCTTCCTGCAACAGCAGTGGGGTGAATTCATCCGCTTGTAAGTCTTGAAATAATCGCAGCAGCGATCGTCCCATTTGCCAGCTTTGTGATCGTAACTCCTCGGTTTCTCGCGTTGCTGATAACCAGTGATTCCAGTCAGTCAAAGCAGAAAAATCTTCAACAATCGTCGATCGATAAGCGCGAATCATCACAGCCGCTTCAACACGCACGGCTCCATAGCGTAGTTCTTGCCTGAGCCAGTGTTCTAGACTAGACGCGCTCGTGATCTTGGCGGCATCGACCAGAGATTCAACGCCCTCAGAATAGCTATAAGCCCCGATCGGCAGCGTCGGGCTGGCAAGCTGTAATAACTTCAGCAATGCAGAATTAGTGAGCATGTCCATAAGCACCGATTTCAGGCTGAAATGGGGCAACTTCTTCAGTCACAGTCAGCCCGCGATGGTGGAGCAAATCTTGCAGCACCGGATCAGGTGAAAGGCGCAAATAAGTCTCCGTGATTTCGAGCGAAACGTGACGGTTTCCGAGATGATAGGCGACTTGCAGCAACTCGATCGCACTCTCAGCCGTAACGGTAAGCACAGGTTCGGGTTTAGCGCGCACTTGGGCAAGTTCACCTGATTCGGCTCGTAGCCGATCGCCCTCTCGCAGCGTTGTACCTCTAGGAAGATGCAAATAGATCGCCTGCCCGTCATCAGTTTGAAAGGGGTGGCGCGATCGCGATCGTTCTTCTGCCGTCAGCGATAGTGTGTATTGAACTGGGTTACGATCGCCCGTCAAAAGACGTTGAGTAAACGTTAGAGTCACTGCTTTCATCAAAAGGTTAATCCAGTCTGAGTCAAATTCTACAGTTCAAAATAACTTTTTTGAAAGGTCAATCAATTTTGTAAGATTGCTCTAAGTCCCCAAAGAAAGATAGGCACTTTTTAATTGTAATGATTCTAATCAATTTTTCTATTGTCGCTGCAATTCATCTTTCTAATATCCAAGAATCATTGCAAAGTTTACTGAAATGGATTCAAGATTTTGGTTCAGCGAGTGCAGCCATATTCATCGGCACTTATCTCTTACTAACCGTGCTTTTGATTCCAGGAAGTGTTTTAACTTTAGGTGCAGGCGTTGTCTTTGGTGCTATTTGGGGTTCTCTCTACGCGTTCATTGGTGCGACACTTGGTGCAACGGCTGCATTTCTGATTGGACGTTATTTTGCTCGTGACTGGATTTCTAAAAAGATTGAAGGCAATGCTAAATTTAAAGCGATCGATGAAACCGTTGCCAAAGAAGGATTGAAAATTGTTTTTCTAACTCGTCTATCGCCAGCGTTTCCGTTTGTTCTATTAAACTATGCGTTTAGCGTTACAGATGTTTCGCTTCGAGATTACGTGTTGGGTTGTACAGGCATGATTCCTGGAACAATTCTGTATGTTTATATCGGTTCTCTTGCGGGTAGTTTAGCCACTATTGACGCATCAGCCCCATCCGCTCAATCGGCTCAATTGGCGCTGCGATCGGTCGGGCTGATTGCCACCGTTGCAGTTACCCTTTACCTGACTCGCATTGCCCGAAAAGCTTTAGCCAGTGAAGATGACTAGGAGCGAGATCGTATCTGATCAATTGCATCTAAATAACTAGGAATCGCCTCTCCTGCGTCTTGACAAGCCGCCCGATCGACCGAGATCATGTCATCTCCAAAAAAAACTTTATCCAGGGCGATGGTCTTTCCTTTATCGGGTTTCCAGTCAGGGCTGATTAATCGGCGATCGGCATCCACTACGGCTCCATCAAACAGATGCCCAATGCAAAAATAGACATCCTGCAACACGAGAGGCACTGAGGGGCGGTGTAGTTGTCCGCGAGAGTTGGCACTGCGGGCTTTATATTGCGATCGTGGAAACAGTCCATACAAATTCTTGAGCGAGGCAGAAATTAGCGGTTTATCTTTCAAGATGGTTCGCTTAAACGTTCCCACTGTAATCCGACAGTCCACTTTTTGCAGCAGCGCAGGTGCCCACATTTTGTCAAAGCGCACCGGGACTGGAGAACGATTGGGATATTCTACGATCGGCAGTGTGTCAGCATCTAGAAGCTGCATTCCTTCATCTAGCAGTGCATAAAGTCCATTTCGTGCCGCGATGTCAGCCAAACTAACCGGAGAGCAAACCCCCTCCACGATTAAAATCTCAGCCTTAGAACTGGCTTGACGCAACGCTTTCAGAACCTGACCCAAGACTTCCATGCTCACCGTCACTGGCGGCGCAACCGGATAGCCCAAATTGGGTTTAACAAGAATGCGACGGGCACCGTAAGCAGATGCGGGAGGTTGATAAACGAACGATCGTGCCGAAGTCGTGTGAACCATTCCAGTCGTTTGAATTGACATCATTAAAACCAATGTGCGTAGGGGCATGGCACTGCCGTGCCCATTGCTGTTGCAAGTCACCAACATTATTTAATTAGCGTTTCTAAAGAAATAAGCTTCCCGATCGGCAATTCACCAATCAGAAAGCTTAAAACATCTGCTCTATAAAAGGGCAGTTAGATTCAAATTACTACGCAGCAGCCTGACGCTCTTTCGCTGCCTTGATCACCTCTTCCGCAATGTTACTGGGGCAAGGTGAATAGTGCGAAAACGACATTGAGAACTGTCCACGCCCAGAGGTCATGGTTCGCAGGTCGCCAATGTAGCCAAACATCTCGCTCAACGGCACATCTGCTTTGAGGCGCGCCCCGGTCTGCCCCGTCTCCTGAGCTTTCATCATTCCCCGGCGACGATTAAGATCGCCAATGACATCCCCCATATAGTCGTCTGGGGTAAACACATCGACATTCATAATCGGTTCGAGCAATTGAGGGCCCGCTTGCGGAATAGACTGCCGATAAGCAGCTTTAGCCGCGATCTCAAACGCCATCGCCGACGAGTCAACCGGGTGAAATCCCCCCTCTAGCAGCGTGAACTTCAGATCCATGCAGGGGAACCCAGCCAACACGCCTTTGTCGATACAGCTTTCAAAGCCTTTTTCGACGGCGGGCCAATATTCTCTGGGTACAGAGCCACCCGTCACCTTTGACTCAAACTGGAAGCCGCTGCCGGGTTCGCCCGGTTCAACCACATAGCTGATCTTGGCATATTGACCCGAACCACCCGACTGCTTCTTGTGAATGTAGTCGTCTTCGAGGCGCTTGGTAATCGACTCGCGGTAGGCAACTTGGGGTTCGCCCACTTCTACTTCGACTCCGTGAGTGCGCTTCAAAATGTCTACTTTGATGTCGAGGTGGAGTTCGCCCATGCCCTTGAGAATGGTTTCGCCGCTCTCTAGATCGGTCATCATGTGGAACGATGGATCTTCTTGCACCATTTTGGTCAAGGCAGCCCCCATCTTCTCTTCGCCGCCTTTGGTTTTGGGCTTAACCGAAATTGAGATCACGGGGTCTGGGAAAACCATCGGCTCCAGCGTCGCCGGATTTTTGGGATCGCAAATCGTATGCCCAGTGCGGACATTCTTCATACCCACGATCGCAATAATGTCACCCGCTTGAGCCGAGTCAATCTCTTCGCGAGAATTGGCGTGCATTTCCACCAGGCGACTGATCCGCTCGGTTTTGCCCGTTGCCGTGTTAAGCACGGTGTCACCCTTCGAGATCTTGCCAGAATAGAGGCGCGTGAAAGTCAGCGCACCAAAGCGATCGTCCATAATCTTAAACGCAAGCGCCCGGAGCGGCTTCTCTGGATCAACGAGAGCAAAGTTGCCCGTCGCGTGTCCTTCGAGATCGACTTCTGGCTGCGGGGTCACTTCCATGGGGTTGGGCAGATAGTCAACCACAGCGTCTAGCACCAACTGTACGCCCTTGTTTTTAAACGACGAACCGCAGTAGGTCGGGAAAAAGGCTAGGTCGCGGGTGCCTTTACGAATGCACCGCTTAAGCGAGTCGATATCTAGCTCTTCGCCCTCTAGATACTGTTCCATGAGGGCATCGTCTTGCTCGACCGCTAGCTCAATGAGCTGCTCACGATAGCTTTCGACTTCAGCGACCATATCAGCAGGCACCTCGGTGATCTGATAGCTCATCGGATCGCCAGAGTCATCCCAGATCCAGGCTTTGCGGGTCAGCAGATCGACTACGCCGCGAAACTTTTCTTCAACGCCGATCGGCAGCACCATCACCATCGGTTTTGCGCCCAGCACTTTATCAACTTGCTTGACGACCCGATAAAAATCGGCACCCGTGCGATCGAGCTTATTGATATAGACGAGGCGAGCAACTTTAGAATCGTTGGCATAGCGCCAGTTGGTTTCAGATTGTGGCTCGACCCCACCCGAACCGCAGAACACCCCAATGCCACCGTCAAGCACCTTGAGAGAACGGTAGACCTCAATGGTGAAATCGACGTGACCGGGAGTGTCAATAATATTGAGTTGGTGGTCATTCCAAAAGCAGGTCGTTGCCGCAGACTGAATCGTGATGCCGCGCTCTTGCTCTTGCGCCATGAAGTCTGTGGTTGCCGCGCCTTCGTGCACCTCACCGATTTTGTGGATCTTACCAGTCAGCTTCAGAATTCTTTCGGTAGTGGTTGTTTTGCCAGCATCGACGTGAGCGAAGATGCCGATATTTCGATAGCGAGTGAGGTCTTTCATGATTGCTCTTTAGATTAAACGCGATAAACCGGGAGTAAGCTCCTGCAAAAGTCATTCAGAAGCACTCGATGTTGCTTTTATAACAAGTACAGGCTGAATTTCAATGATGTCAACCATTAAGGACTTCTCTTTCCTGGCTCTAGCTCTATTACTTATTGTAAAGTGTGAAGGGTAAACTGTGGAGGATAAAGAGTCTACGGAGATCGAGAGGGTGGTCTAGAATTTAAGCGTGAGTCGTTACCGTTCTTTCTATGACTGATTTGCCAGCATCTCCTACAGAATTTCTCACGCCTGACGAATGTGCTGAGGTTGATAAAGCTCTGCTGACTTCACGCGATCGCTTCTCAGTCAGAGTTGCGATCTATGCGCTGCGATCGCTCAAGCAGGTCGCGCAACAATCCAACCAAGCGATTGCTGATTTAGATCCCCAACAAATCGCCGATTGGGTCGCTAACGATCCCGGTTTGCAGCAGGGGATGGATAGCAATTTTAAACCATTCTTTACGCAACTGACGATTTCGGCGATCAAGCCATTAGAGCGATCGGCAGCAGATGCCAGAGTCGCGATCGAAGATTTGACCGTGCCGCAAGTTGTGGCGTGGTTTGAAAAAGAAGCTAAACTGCGGCTTGAAAATGGGGTTTGAGAAAGGAGCGATCGCTCATCAACGCAGAGATATTCCACGTCTGCCGCCACTGCTACCCAGTTTTCTCTTGAGTATTTCTTCCATTTTCCTCAAATCCTCGTCAGTTTGAGGAAATGGATAGGTTGGGCTGTTTGGATTTCCCGTTTTAATTAGAGCTTCGATCGCTGCATCATCCTCTCTATGAGCTAAAACATAGGCTCTCAGCTCTTGCCGAGTCATTTTGCTAAAGTTGGGCTTCGTCATTGTTAAATCTCCACTGACTAAAACTCCGCGACTATTATCGTAAAACTTCCGTCGCTTGTTGCTCGGACAGGAACGACCAAGATAAGCAGCGGCAGAGGATTTTTGCAACCTCACCAATATCTCTTGCCCGTCCGCTTCATCGACTTGTTATGCTACGATCTCATATTAAAGATGCAAGTTATAGTGATTTTCTGATGTAGAGGCTGTAAATGTAGCCTCTTTTTCTGTCAGACAAAATAATAGGATGCCAACCCTCGCTTCTTGCTATTGCTAATCGCTGTTGATCTGAAAGATAAGTAAAGATTTGGATATCTGTTTGCACAGTAGTACCATATGGAAGTTGCTCAATCACTTCAGCTTCTAAACTTGGGCTTACCCGTACATTGACCAGTTCTCCGACAATCATCACTCTGTTTTGAGACTGTCTTTGATTGGTTCTACGATTTTCAGCCGCAACGATTTCCTGAATTAATGTAGGGTCGCAGTCTTCAATAGTTGAACGTAACTCTTTAACTCTTTTGTACAAAAGTATAACTTGTGATTGAAATTCAGTTTTAGAGTTTTCTTCCTTAGTTAATGACTCAACTAAATCTGAAAGACTAGGAATACCTAACAGACGTTTAAGATTTTCCTTCAAACACTGTCTCAATTTAGCTTCCACTTCTGGTGGTAATTCATCCACATAACGGTTATCTGTACTTCTTGGACGGGGATCCGGAGAAGACTGTACTCGATCTGGCTGTAATCTTTTAGTTGGGGAGAATGAGGAAAAAAAGTCCTCGACTAGTGATAAATTCCCAAGCAGAGACATACTTATCGCTGCTAGAGCAATTAATCCAATCGGCGGTTTAGAAGATTCTGCTCCTTGAGAGGGAGTTCCGGTAGCAATAACATCTTTTAGCCCGATCGTTACTTCGAGAGTATTTTTATCACCCGTCAAACTGTGAGAAGAAGGGTTAGGTGAAAGAAACTTGAAGCCATCAGGAGCAGTAAACGTGACAGTGTATTTGCCTGCTGGCAAATTATAAAACTTGTGGCTACCAGGAGCATTTATGATAGCACTGGTGATTTCTTTGCCTGCCTCATTTTTTAGAGTGACTTTGACTGGAATTGCGCCACTTGGCATGGTGCTAACCTGTCTGGTTCAAGAAACAGCTTCTAAGAACTTGCTGCTGAGTCCTAGTAAATACCTCTTCAATATAGCAGCCTGAAACTGGGGAATTAGGCAGAACGTCATGCAGTCACATAATATCTCTGGTTCAAGAAATTAATGGCGGGGCTTTAAGAAATCTTCATCATGACTGGAGTCATCCTCACCGGACAAGCGGGATAAATCGCGACTCCCTCAAAACTCAGCATTTCAAAAAGCAAAAAACTCCTGTAGAATACATCGCAGTGATGAAGTTGTGCCCCGAAATCTGATTTGCGAGATCAGACTCCGAGGACTTCCATCCCTAGTTAATGTGAGTAACTTAGGAGGCGTTCATGATTGTACACCGTCGGCTTTGCTATGGGATCTTGAAAGGCTGGAATCAAGATCCTGCAACCATTTTTCACCCCTGTGGAATGTCTGAGAAATCAGTGTTCTTGTCCTCTCTAAACTAACTGAGAGGACAAAATAATATGGGAGTTAGGACTGTGATTCCTAGCTCGATTTCGTTCACCGTTGAGTTGCGTTGCTCAACCGAAAGACGTTATCGGGTTAGTGTGACTTTGGATTTGCAGGAGCGTTATCTCTTTATGTCGTCTGGCATTATCTTGGATGTAAGCGATCGCATTGAAGAGTTTGTTTCACAACTGAGTGAGATCGCGTCAAATCAACTGGCGTTGCTCAAATGGGATGGCACGAGTGACTTGACGACTGAATATCAGATTGTTCGAGTTTTACCTGGCTATCAGGTTGAACGATCGCTCGCGAAGTTCAACATTGTTCTGGGGAATGGTTCACTAATTCAAGTGGAGGAGTTGCACAACAAAATCACCATTCAACTCTAGAAAATTGGGCATTAGGGAGCCATCGATTATTGAATTCTTCATAGTCATGCGGCTCCCTCACCGCGCAAAAGGACTTTCTGCCTAACGTTCCCAATCACCCACCGCAGACAACCTTGAACATCCCACCGATCGCCTCTTGACGATCGAGTGCATTGGGGTTGTTATGCGGCTGGCGCTTGCTCTGAGTTTGACTCTACTTTGTGAGCTTCTGCATAAATTCGTAGTGCCGCAGCCATTTTCTTTTCATAATCCTCGCCCTGAGCCTGAAACCAGGCTAGCGTGCTGGGATCTACTTGAACCAGAACATTCAATGGCGCTACGGGTTTCCACCACCGCGACTTGCTGAAAAACTCCTCAGTTAATGGAGGAATATCAGAGGTATCAATTTCTTCCTCTGTGAGTGAGTCAACCTTCTCCCAATTCGTCTTTGAGGTATTGTTCATAGCATTTTCGTTCATAAGGCAGAGCTTTGCGAAGTGAAATAATACGGATTGTTTGCTCGTTCGGTTCTGTAAAAACTACAACCACAAAACGCCCGTCAAGTATCCCGATTCCAACCCATCGATCCTCCCCATAGTCTTGCCGCTCATCTAGAGAAACACGGAGTGGTAGTCTGAAAACTCTAGGTGCGTCTGCAAAATCAAGTTCATGCTTTGCAACGTTTGCTTGGTTCTTTTGCTGATCCCACTCGAATTTCATGCCTTGATTTTATCGGATTTTTATAGACTAGGCTGGACGTTTATTGCTGCACTCAATTTTTGATGCGATCGCCCCACTTTTTCACGTTACGATCTATGAAGTGCTAACCTGCCCACATAACTGCTTTCACCTAAAATCGCATGAGTCTGCTTACCCTTCGATCGATTAAAAAAGACTTCGGCATTAAAGAACTGCTGAAAGATGCCAGCTTCACCGTTGAAGAAGGCGATAAGGTGGGGCTGATTGGCACCAACGGCTCTGGCAAATCAACCCTGCTCAAAATGATCGCTGGATTGGAGTCGATCGACGCGGGTCAACGCCTCGTCAATCCGAGTATGCGACTCGTTTATTTGCCGCAGCAGCCCGAAATTGACGAAGACCACACGGTGCTTGAGCAAGTGTTTGCCGATAGCGGCGAACAGATGGCACTGGTGCGTGAATATGAAGAGCTTTCTGACAAGTTAGCTCACGGGCAAGGCGACCGAAACCAAATCATGGCGCGGTTCTCTGAAGTGTCTGAAAAAATGGACTCGACCGGAGCCTGGGAACTCGAAACCAACGCCAAAATTATTCTCACCGAGCTAGGCATTGACGACCTGACCGCCCGAATTGGCGATCTCTCAGGCGGCTATCGCAAGCGAATTGCCCTGGCGACGGCGCTGCTGTCTCAACCCGATATGCTGCTGATGGACGAGCCGACTAACCATTTGGATGCGCTGTCGGTGGAATGGCTGCAAAGTTATCTCAATCGCTATCGGGGTGCGTTGCTTTTGATCACCCACGATCGCTACTTTCTCGATCGCGTCACCAATCGCATTTTAGAAATCGATCGCGGCGATCTCTATGCTTACTCTGGTAACTATTCCTACTATCTAGAGAAAAAAGCGCTGGCTGAAGAATCGGCTGCCAGCACTCAACGCAAACATCAGGGCGTATTGCGTCGCGAATTAGAGTGGCTGAGTCGAGGGCCTAAAGCGCGAAGCACAAAACAAAAAGCGCGGATCGATAGAGTTCACGAAATGCGCGATCGCGAATTTAAACAGGCAAACGGCAAGGTTGATATCGCTACGGCAGGTCGTCGAATTGGTAAGAAAGTGATTGAGATGACTAATGTCTCAAAATCGTTCGGCGATCAGACTCTGATCAAAGATTTCACTTACGAATTTAGCCCTGACGATCGAGTGGGAATCATTGGCGCAAACGGTGCCGGAAAATCGACGTTAATGAATTTGGTAACAGCAAGGTTAACACCCGACTCTGGCACCGTAGACATCGGCAGCACCATTCACATCGGCTATTTTGATCAACACTCAGATGATTTGCTCAACTCGCTCAATCAAGACCAGCGAGTGATCGACTATCTCAAAGAAACGGCAGAATTGGTGACGCTAGCAGACGGGACGGTGATCACCGCCTCTCAGATGCTAGAGAAATTCTTATTCCCCGGCAGTCAGCAATATTCGCCCATTCACAAACTGTCTGGAGGCGAAAAGCGGCGATTATTCTTACTACAAGTCTTGTTAAGTGCACCCAACGTTTTGATTTTAGACGAGCCGACCAACGATCTCGATGTGCAAACGCTGGCAATCTTAGAAGAATATCTAGAAGACTTTAACGGCTGTGTGATTGTGGTGTCACACGATCGCTACTTTCTCGATCGCACCGTCGATACCATTTTCTCGCTCGAACCGGGTGGCAACATTCGCAAATATCCTGGCAACTACTCGGTTTATCTAGATTACAAAAAAGCAGAAGAAGACGCGGGAAAAATAGACGCAGCGAGTCAGAAATCTGCCAAACAAATCGATCAGCCTGCGGTAGCAACGGCACCCACTAAAGCTCGAAAGCTTTCTTATAAAGAGAAGCGCGAGTTTGAAACGTTGGAAGCTCAAATTCCGCAAATGGAAGCTGAAAAAGCCGACATTGAGAAAACCCTGCATCGCAATCCGCCCGATGGCTTCTCGGCGGTAGAAAAACTTTCGGCGCGTATGGCAGAGCTAGAACACACGATCGAGACAGCGACCGATCGCTGGCTAGAACTGGCGGAACTGGCAGCCGAATAAAGCTCACCTAAACGCTGTTAGGGACTTGCAAGTGATTAAACTCAGCAGGCAGGTCGCCCTACCTGCTGGTCTTCAGAACCGGACGTGCAAGATTTCCCTGCATCCGGCTCCTCAATGACGTGTTGCTTGTCATGCAAGCCTTTCCTGCTGTCCTGGGCAGTTTTAACGTCGTGACAATGCCGATGGAGTAACTGAAGGTTTTTGTAGTCATCCGTACCACCTTGGGAGCGGGGGATGATAGGGTCGGCTTCGAGCAGATCTCCATCCTTGAAGAACAATCCGCAGTGTGTGCATCTTCCTTTTTGCTTCTTTAGGAGCATTGCATCTCACCGCCTCATTGACTACACCACCGCAAGAAAGACGTGAGTAACTGGAACCGTCCACTCATTAAAGTCAAACGACTTCATGGGATAAGGTTGATAGATTCCGCCATACAAGCCCTGTCTAGCCGTTAAACAAACTTGAGTGCCGTTGCACCATTTCACCCAATACACTCGTCCCATGAACCGCACAACACGACCTGAATAATAGATTTCTTGGGCGGTCGGTTTCGCGCCAACCGCTAAAGGAGGAGCGCTGAGAGATGTCCGACTTACTGATTTTGGATAAGTAGCAACCATTGGATAAGTCCTCAAAAATATGAATCCAGCATCACGAGATTGTGATGCTGGACGGAGATTAATTAGTTGAGACTCTTGTCAGCCTCCTTCTGAACCTCCTCCTATTTCTCGATTTGCTCGTCTGCCTCTTCGGGAGTGGCTTCTCGCTTTCCGCCGTCTTCCTCAACCACAAACTTGTTGGTTTCGGGGTCAATATAAACCTGAGAATCTCTGGGATCTGGCATGATGTATTTGCTCCTAGTTCGGTATGTGCGGACTTTGGAGAAGTCGTCTTGATAGAGTGGTGAACTCACTCGTCAAGGCGCACCTCTTGATTATAATCATACTATACACACTGATAGAGTGCAAATGGATTATAAGCCACGCTCAAGAGGAGTTTCACGTCTCTACGCTCATTTGATTTTAAGCACCAAATACCGCTACAAGGTCATTACTCCCACCATGCTGGAAAGGCTTAAAGAGATTGTGGCTGACTTGTGCCAAAAGTGGCAGTGCGAATTATTGGAATGCAACGGTGAACCCAATCATCTACATATCGTGTTCCGATACTTTCCACAGATGCAGTTGAGCAAATTCGTCAACAATCTTAAAAGTGTTTCCAGTCGCAGAATTAGGCAGGAGTTTGAGGCGCAGGTAGATGCTGTCTACTGGAAGGATGTGTTTTGGAGTGAATCTTACTCTATTGATTCTTGCGGTAACACCCCTCTAGAAATCCTTAGAAAGTATGTGCAGAACCAAAGCGGCCGCTAGTCTCAGCCCCGTCGAGGCGCTCAGTGCTGAAGGAGGGTTTCCCTCCGTAGGCAACTGAGTAAGACGGGCATCGTCTAGCGCGGGGAGTCCCTGTATCCCGACGCTGATACTACGCATACAGCGCGGGGCTGATCGCTCCCCGAACCCCTCACGGGCTAAGTACAGATACCGTCTTGCAAGTCAAGAGGTTTGAATGGGATAGTTGAATCATCTCTGATGCTCTTCTTCATCCAAAATTGAGCACAAAGAACTCAGGAAGCGGCACGATCGTGCGTCCTGACTCTGATCAAATTCTCCTTTTGTCTCAGCGTCCTTATAGGGTGTTGGGAACACTCCGCGAACAAATTTTGTACTCGAATACTACGATCGAGGTCGAAAAAGCACAGCTAGATCAAGTGTTGGAATGGTGAATTTAGTAGATCTTGCCAAACGATTTGGAGGCTTTGACACCCAACAAGATTGGGCAGACATTCTAATCGTTGGGTGAACAACAGCGCCTCACCTTTGCTCGACTGTTTCTCAACAAACCGAACTACGCAATTTTAGACGAAGCCACCAGTGCCCTAGACATCCAAAATGGGGAGCGGCTCTATCAGCAGTTGCAGGCGAGCAACACCACTTTTTTGAGTGTGGGTCATCGATCGACGTTAGCCAACTATCATGCAGTGGTGTTAGAGTTTTCTCAAGACAAATCTTGGCAGTTGAAATCAGATTAACATCGCTGTTGCTAGACGAACCGTTTTCAGCCCTCGACACGTTTTTGCGAAGTCAGATAGAGCAGCCGCGATCGCTGCCGTGGTCTGTAAAGATCGAAACTTGTTTTATTGCAATTCATTTTGGATTGTTCTTTGTGAATTCCTGTTGTTTTTAGTTAAAACTCCAGTTAGTATCTAGCATCACAGTCTTGCGTCTTGGCTTTGGCAATAGTATCCGGTATACGAAGCTGAGTCTGAAGATTTTACAGTTTTGACTAGAAGCAGCAGGCAGGAGTCGCGAATGGATGACCTCAAGGTTGTGATCATTGGAGCAGGAATGGGCGGTCTGGCAACCGGAATCGCGCTGCGTCAAGTGGGCTATCACGTTGAAATCTACGATCGAGTCAGCGAGTTACGTCCCGCTGGTGCTGGCATTTCTCTCTGGTCAAATGGGGTTAAGGTGCTGAATCGAATGGGCCTGGGCAAAGCGATCGCCCAAATCGGCGGACAGATGGATCGCATGCAATATCACAGCCACACTGGGGAATTGCTCACCGATGTCAGTCTAGATCCGCTCGTGCAAAAAGTTGGGCAGCGCCCTTACCCAGTGGCTCGAACTGATCTGCAAACGATGCTGCTGCATGAGTTTGGGGCTGAAAACGTGCAGCTTAACTGCAAGTGTGTTGAGATTGAGCAAACTGAAACGGGTGTGACTGCCCGATTTGAAAACGGACGCACGGCAACAGGCGATCTGTTGATTGGGGCAGACGGAACGCACTCGATCGTGCGTGATCGAGTTTTAGGGCACCCGACCGATCGCCACTATGTCGGCTACGTCAACTGGAACGGACTTGTGCCTATCAGCCCAGATTTGGCTCCGGCCAATAGCTGGGCGATCTATGTGGGCGAACACAAACGCGCCTCGTTGATGCCCGTAGGTGATGGGCGGTTTTATTTCTTTTTTGATGTGCCGCTTCCCAAGGGGTCTGTAAGCACTCCAGACCACTATCGAGAGGAGTTGATGAGCTTTTTTAAGGGCTGGGCTGCCCCGGTGCAAACGCTGATTGAGCGACTCGACCCGTTAAGAACTAATCGGGTTGAGATTCACGACATTGAGCCACTAGAGCGGTTTGTCAAAGGTCGTGTGGCGCTGCTGGGCGATGCGGCTCACAGCACGGCTCCTGATCTGGGGCAGGGAGGCTGTCAGGCGATCGAGGATGCCGAGGTGTTAACGCGCTATTTGCATTCAACCACGCTGGGCGTTGAAGATGCGCTCAAGCGCTATGAGTCAGAACGTCTGGGTCGAACCGCAGATATTGTGCTGAGGGCGCGGAAGCGATCGCACATGACGCACGGTAAAGACCCAGAAAAAACGCAGCAGTGGTATGAACAACTCAAACACGAGGATGGGAGTGATATCATCAATGCGATTTCTAATACAATCTTAGCGGGGCCACTACACTAATAATGGGAGATTAAATAATATCTATTACTTGCAACACTAATGGGCCCGGCAGTGCCATGCCCTTGCAATTGACGATCTTAAGAGAAGTTACAATGGGAAAACTCACGACTCATGTTTTAGATACCGCAAATGGCTGTCCAGCGAATGATTTGACGATCGAGCTTTTTGCAATCGATTCTGCATCACAAAAAATACTGCTAAAAACGATCGTCACCAATGCTGACGGACGCACTGATTTGCCGTTGCTTGCAGATGCCGAATTAAAGGTCGGCGTTTATGAACTCGTGTTTTCAGTCGGAGCTTATTTCGCACGATTTGAGAGCGATCTTATGGAAGTGCCGTTTCTCGATCGGGTTCCCATTCAGTTCGGAGTTTCAGATTCGACGGCTCATTATCATGTACCCTTGCTGGCATCGCCTTGGGCTTACAGCACTTATCGAGGCAGTTGAATGGTTTACTCGATCGCGCAACTTAACCCGATGAGTCAAACAGAATTTGTTGAACGATTGGGTGCTGTCTTTGAGGAAACGCCCACGATCGCCCATCAAGTTTGGCACCAACGCCCGTTTGCTGACGTGAATGATCTGCACCAAAAAATGACTGCGATCGTCAACGATATGAGTCAGGCTGAACAACTGGCGCTGATTCGCGCTCACCCTGATTTGGGCGCTAAAGCAAAAATGGCAGAGGCTTCTGTGCAGGAGCAGTCAGGAATCGGCTTAGATCGGTTGACAGCTCAAGACTATGCTCGATTCCAATTTCTCAATCAGGCTTATAAAGATAAGTTTGGGTTTCCGTTTATCGTTGCGGTTAAAAATCACACCAAGTCCAGCATTTTAGATGCGTTTGATCAACGATTAAAAAATTCATTGTCAACAGAAATCACCCAAGCGTTGTCAGAAATTTTGACGATCGCTCATTTTCGGTTGAGCAGTTTGATCGAGTCACCCGTGTAGTAGTCTACGATAAAGAAAGTATTCTTCGCTACAAATAGCAATATTTGTGGCTTTTATACTGCATTTAATAGGCATGAAACAAGGACAGCGCGTGAGTTACCGTCAAGATTCCTCCGATCGTCAAGGCGTTAGTCGCCGCAAGTTTATTCAATATGGCTCACTCGCATTGGGAAGCGGGATTGTTGCTGCCTGCTCTCAGGGAGGCGAGTCTTCAACCAACAATTCTCCGGCAGCATTGCCCGTCTCTAGTGCTGGCAAGCTCGATAAAGTCACCATGAGTACCAATTGGTTTGCTGAAGCCGAACATGGGGGCTTTTATCAAGCAGTTGCCAAAGGCATTTATAAAGACCACGGGCTAGACGTGACGCTCAAAATGGGAGGGCCTCAAGTCAACGGCACTCAGCTTTTGATGGGCGGCGCGATCGACTTCTTTATGGGCTATGGAGCCGATGCGATCGTCTCGATCGAGTCGGGCATTCCTAAGATCACAGTCGCGGCCGTGTTTCAGAAAGACCCGCAGGTGTTGATTGCTCACCCCAATGTCGGGGTCAAAGACTTGGCTGATCTTAAGGGCAAGCCAATTCTCATGTCTGCTCAGGCATACACCACCTACTGGCCTTATCTAAAGTCAAAATTTGGCTTTACTGACGACCAGAAGCGCACCTACAACTTTAACCCTGGGCTCTTTTTAGCGGATCAGAATGTGGCTCAACAGGGTTATGTTTCGTCTGAACCCAACGTGATCAAGAAAGTCGGAAAAATCGACCCAGTGGTGTTCTTGCTGGCAGATTCTGGCTATGCGCCTTATGCGACCACGATCGAGGCTAAAAAAGAGCTTGTTGATAAAAATCCTGATCTGGTGCAGCGATTTGTCGATGCGTCGATTAAAGGCTGGTATAGCTACCTTAAAGATCCCGCTCCAGGCGATGCGTTGATTAAAAAAGACAACCCTGAAATGACAGACGATCAGCTTGCTTACGCCCGATCGACGTTTGACAAATATCAGATTGTGAATGGCGGAGACGCAGGGACAAAAGGCATCGGGGCAATGACCGACGAGCGCTGGGAGACCTTTTTTAACTCAATGGTAAGCGCAGGCGTGTTTAAACCAGGAACTGACTACAAGCAAGCCTATACGCTGAAGTTTGTCAACAAAGGGGCGCAAGCTTATCAAGCGTAGGATCGTGAATTAAGTAACCTGTAAAACTTGTGATCGTCTTCTGCCCTCCTCGCAAAGCGGGGCGAAGCCCTCCCCAACCCTTCCCCCAAGGGAGCTAGAATTCTTGTTTCCTCTCCCCAAGGAGAGGGCTAAGGTGAGGGCAAGAAGCGGCACTTTAATTAAATCCACGTTTCTTAGTGACAATACTTCGGACAAAATTTGAGCAGGTTTTGAGCCTTGAACCCTGGTTTAACCGTGGACAGAATCTTTTTATCAAAGTTAGGGGCGAAGCTAATTTTGATAAAGTAGCTTGATACAGAAACTGTACATCCAGAAACTGTACGTCCTACGTCCAATACATTGAATCCTTGCTTCTTGAGCGTGGAAATGTAGCCCCGAATGCGACCAAACATTTGCGCCCCTTCGACCGAGCGAAATCCACCGGATATCTTCTGCTTCAATTTCATCATCCGCAAGTCCCGCTCCGCTTGATTGTTATCAAAGGGAACGCGGAAATCATGCATGAATTGGTGCTGTTGTAGACGGTCGAGTAAGTTTTTGGCGGGCGATTGCTTCGGTCGTCCGCGCGATTTTGCACCATCA
>NZ_PVWG01000068.1:0-18820 GCF_003003695.1 Phormidesmis priestleyi ULC007 | reverse complement strand
TCATCTTGGAAAACCTCTCCCAATCGACGGTGGCTTGACTTCAGACCTTGCTACTTTTGTCAATGCGTAAGTCCTATCGAATTACAATCTAACCACCCCTCTGCCTCTCTTTCTGCAATTTTCAGCATAATCCTGGCAGTTTCATCATCGGCTTCTCTCCAATGTTGCGATGCGAGTAAGTCACTTAGATGGTTGTAATCGGAAGCTAGCTTAAACATAAGTAAACAAATAGCTCAGTTTTCAATTTACGAAACCCAGAGAGTTTGTCATGGTAATCGTCTATCAGATCTAACTTAGATCTTGCACCTCTGTCAACAACCGCCCAAAACTGAAGTTCCTGGCTCATCGCTTAAACCCATTGAAACGGGTTGAAACTTTGGCTCAGTCCTCTTCAGAGGACTTTTGCGACTAGCCCGAATTTTAATTCAGGGCGGGTGATCGGGAAATCGTTGAGACGGGTGCAAGATCTGAGCTAACCTTTCAAGGTTGTCTCTACCAAAACCTTAGCCGCATAAAACCTAGTTGAGCCGCAACCGCAAGCGGTTCTGCTCACTGACGAAGAATGCAAATTCGGTTGTCGGCTCCAACGCTAGTTAGATCGTAGCGTCACGAAGATTTTAGCATACAGTACAAGTGAACTAAATGGCGCTGTCGGTCTAACGTTTGCGGTCAGCGGTTGCCGATCCCCTTGAACTTAGCCCCAGCGGCTTCCCTCAATCCGTTGCACCGCAATTGTTATATGGTGATCGCCTAATTTTCGATGTCACATTGATTTGTGTGCAACAAAGGCAACATGAGCTTGTGGTAACTTGTAATCACCGTAACTCTCCATACTCTCAACAGTAAAACCGACTTGGCTCAACTTCTCAGTAATATCTGCGGCTTTATACAATCCCAAATAATGCAACTCGTCATCCCGCCTATAGTATTCTCCCACTCTGCGTAAAGTGACAATGCGACGGCTTAAGACTAACTTCTCCTGATCCTCCTCCTTTTCAACCAGCACTATCCAATCTTTCCCCTCAGTAAAACTTTTAACTCTGTTGCCTTCTATCACTTGACCGGGTTCTGCAATATCAAAAACAAAAACACCCCCCGGAGCTAATGCGTTGTAAATACGCTCAAGAAGTTGAGTGAGTATTTGATAATTATTATCATCATCAAACAGGTAATTGAGACATTCACCGACTGAGATAACCGCATTACAAGATGGGATATCGACCTTAAATAGTGACTCAACTCGAAACTCAGCACTTGGAACTCTATTTCGAGCGATTGAAATCAGAGACTCAGAAATATCCACCCCGAAAACCTGATAATGCGCTTTCGTGAGTTCTAAAGCTGATAATCCACTTCCACAGCCCAAGTCCACTACTAAACCGTCTCGAATGTTGTTTTGAGCCAAAATTTTGAGTATGCCAGGGGCTGACTTGAGAGCGTAATCACTATGACCAACATCATGAATGTATGCGAGGTCTTCCTTGTACCACTCTTTCATTACTATGCTCCAGCAGATGATCTCGAAAATTATTTACGATCGCATCCCACCACTAGCTGAAGTGTACCGTCTGCACCGAAAACTGAGCCGTATAACGGGTCGGTTCAGCGGCACGGAGCACTCCCAAGATTTTACAGAACATCTATGTGTCCGCTGCAACCGAGTTGTTAGCTTGCGGATATCAAGTATGAGGCGTTCATTTTGACCTTACCCGCATTGTGCATTTGCCAAAACTCAGAGAATGAAATTGATCCATACCTTTCTGCGCCATCGGAACCAAACTGATAATCTGTTGTGAACAGAATTTGACCAACAGGTGAAGCCGCAAGCAACTGTTTAAGCAGGCTTTTTACAAGAGGCAAGTATTCATCCTTGAATTCTACATTATCATCTGAATCATCGCCTTCTCTATACCAATCTCGCTTGAGAAGATTGTAAGCAGTTACGCTCTTCTCATCAAGCAGATGATAGATACAGCCTTGCAACTTATCAAAATCTCCTTGGAACAAAGGCTGTGGGCTGCGATGTGAAGTCAACACCGTCTCTGCCTCAACCCTGAACGGCAAGTGCGAAAAGTCGGTCGGCTCCAGTTGTTGGATGCAGATAATTTCGAGAGAAGGCATTGTGCTTATGATTTTACAAAAATAGCGCAACTCTCCAAGCTGTGCGCCGCAAGCTAACGTTGCTGTTCAGCGGCTGTAAATCGTCTTGGCATCGGCATCAGTGAACCTTGGTAGTCCGCTGCAACAGCGTTGTTCGATTGTGTTTACGAAAGTTTTAACTCAGGTTTGGCAATTCCGCATTACTTTGCTTTATGTCAACAAAGGGAAGGCGATCGCACCAGCAGTCGAAGCCCAATTCTTGACCAGTTCAGCAACTATCGCATTTGTACTGGTTAAGCCGATACCCGCACGTTCCATTCTGCGCCAAGACATTTCTTCCGCAATCTGATTCGTCGAACCGCAGGCATCACACACAACCTTGACGTTGAAACCTTCTTCAAGCGCACTAATTGCAGGCGCAACCATGCAAACGTCGGTTGTTACGCCTGCCATCACAAAATTTTTCTTCCCCGTGTTACGGCAAGCATTCGCAAAATTTTCATCATCCCAAGCGTTGACCACCCCTTGACGCTTAATCCGTGCGGCAAATTCTTCGGGCAAAATCTCTTGTAGTTCGGGCATCAACGGACCTTGAACGTTGACATTCGTTTCTTGACTTGAAGTCAAAACGGTTGGCATTCCTGTGCCTTTGGCGAATTTTGCCAGAATAATCACATTTCGTTGCAAGAGTTCAAGCGGAGTTGTGCTTGCCCAGGTGTTTGTCCCGACCTGATGATCGATCAAAATCATTGCCGTGTCTTCAATGTTGAACGCCTTCATCAGTCAGATCCTTTTAAGAAGTACTTGTATCAGAATTTTAAGCCTTTGTGTGGTCTCTGTCCCAACCAATGACTCAAGCAACCGAACTATTGATTATACGGAAACCTTCCGTATATCTCTCTGGTTTGGGGAGATACCCCGAAACTTTCCGGGTATCTCCCCTCACTTTTCATTGGAGATTCTGATTCTATGAGAGCACACCCGTTACTTTGTTGAAGAATTATAAACTTTTATGGATGAACGTCCCAAGATGCGATCGGAGGTTGTGCGGGACATCATTCAACGCAAACATGACTCGTATCAAACCGAAAAAAGCTAAGTATTAGTGGGTTAAGCGATCGGTTGCTTTTCATCACAAGCGGCATCCACGAGAAATGGGACAAGCAGAAATCAAAGGGTAAGCGCACCTCCTCAAAAATTCAGCATTCCAAAAAACAAAAAACTCTTGTACAATACACCGCAGTGATGAAGTTGTGCCCCGAAGCCTGATCTACGAAATCAGACTCCGAGGACTTCCATCCCTAGTTACTTGCATTAACTCAGGAGGCGTTCATGATTGTACACCGTCGGTTTTGCTATGGGATCTTGAAAGGCTGGAATCAAGATCCTGCATATGTTTTTCATCCCTATAGAATCTCTGAGAAATCAGCATTCTTGTCCTCTTTGAATTAACCGAGAGGACAAAATATTATGGGAGTTAGGACGATCGTTCCTGGCTCGATTTCGTTCACCGTTGAGTTGCGTTGCTCAATCGAGAAACGTTATCGAGTCAGTGTCACTTTGGATTTGCAAGAGCGTTACATCTTCCTCTCGTCTGGCATTCTCGTGAATGTCAGCGATCGCATTGAAGAGTTTGTTTCACAACTGAGTGAGATTGCATCCAATCAACTGGCATTGTTCAAATGGGATGGCATGAGTGATTTGATGACTGAATATCAAATCGTCCGAGTGTTGCCCGGTTATCAAATTGAACGTTCTTTAGTGAAATTCAACATTGTTCTGGGTGATGGTTTCCTAATTCAAGTAGAGGAGTTGCATAACCGAACAACCATTCAACTGTAGGAAGTTGGGGCTAGGGAGTCGTCAATATCCCCTTTTGGGAGACGCTCCCTAACTATTGACCCAAGAGCGCACCGTCGTCGTGTTCTAGACTGTGCATAACAAAGAGTCAGCGAATGGTTTGATTGGCAAAAAAGCCTAAAATAAAGAGCGTCGAAGCCACACCGCTCAGAATCGCCATCAGTCCAGCAGGCATGAAGGCGCGAGTCTTCAAAAACCGCACGACAAAGACCACCAGCAACAGCGCGGCAATTAAAGCAGCGATCGCAAACCGCATCACCGGAGGCTGTAAGGTTGCGATCGCCAAGGCTGCCCCACTTCCTAAACCAGCGATCAGCGAGATTTTGCTTTTAGACTGGGTGTAGCCAATAATGCCGCCGATCGTCACCAATGCTGCATAAACTGGAACCAGCCACGTTGCGACATTTATCAAAGAAAGCGTATCCATCGTTTGCCCTTCCATCTATGCGTCTCCAAACCATTCCTGTAGTCGATCTACAAGATTTTCTCTCTGATTCGCCCCCGCGACAGCAAAGTTTTGTGACAGCGATGGGGTCTGCATTAGAAGACATCGGCTTTTTTGCGGTGATTAATCACGGCGTTGACTCCACGCTGATTCAGTCTGCTTATCAGGTTGCTCAAACTTTTTTTGAGCTTCCAGAAGCGGTGAAGCGACGCTATGAAGATCCGCAACTCAACGGACAGAGAGGCTTTACGCGCTTTGGTCGAGAACACGCGAAAGATCATCCCGTCCCCGATCTCAAAGAATTTTGGCATGTCGGCGCGTCAAAGTTGCCGAACCTGCATCCCGCAGAAGTTCCGCAGTTTGCCCCGACTCTAAACGAACTGCATACTCAACTTGCAGCCTGTGCCGCCAAACTGCTAGAAGCCTGTGCGCTGTATTTAGGAGAGCCGAGAAATCTGCTGCGAGAGATGACGATCGGCGGTGACACAATTCTGCGCGTCATTCACTACCCGCCTGTTTCGATCGATGCCCACCCAGCCAGTTTACGATCGGCTCCTCACGAAGACATCAATCTGATCACGTTGTTGTGTGAAGCCACCGCAGACGGGTTAGAACTTCGGCAACGAGATGGTTTGTGGCGACCGATTCACGCTCTCGAAGGTCAAATTATTGTCGATAGTGGCGATATGCTTCAGCAATTGACGAATGGATTGCTCAAAAGCACAACTCATCAAGTGGTCAATCCTGATCACGATCGCGATCGTCGCTTCTCAATGCCTTATTTTGTTCATCCCAAACCTGAAGCAGACTTAACACCTCTGCCCAGCAGCATTTCTAAAACCGGAGGTCATGCAACTTTTCCTCCGATTACGGCAGGCGCTTATCTTCAACAAAGGCTCCAGGAGATAGGGCTTAAATAGTGAGTTCCAGTTTTCCACTGACTATCATGGGTGATTGCCCTCCTGCGATCGCAACATCTGAACCGCTCTACCCAAATCGGTCTCTCCAACGAGAATACAGCGTTTTAGCAAATCTAAGTCTAGAGCCTCTAACCCTGGTAGCTCACTCCGATTGATGCGTTGATAGCCATCGTCTCTCAGATGATAGAGCGCCAATGTGCCGTCTTCCCAAAACCACACCTCAGAAACGCCTAACGCACCGTATTTGGAAAGTTTGGCAGCATTGCCACTGGTGAAGACGACTTCGATCGCAAGATCGGGAATGGGTTTCTGCTGCCCAATCCAGTAAGACTGATCTGCCTGTGCAGAGACTTCACCCTCTCGCTCTTGAGTTTTGTCACCTGTAGGTTTAAATGCGATGCCTCTATCAATCAGAAAGGTGCTGATCAGATAGCCAATAACGTGGGTAAATGTGGCGTGGTCTTCACCGGGCATAAAGATCTCGATCGTTCCGTTGTAATAAGTCAGCTTTGCACGGGAGATTCCTTCATACCCTTTTTGGAGGTGTTTGAAATGCTCCCACGTTCCCTCTAGAACAATTCGCTGATCTGTAGATTTGGTGAGTGTTTGCGTCATTGGCGTTAGCTTCGCTCCTCGTATTCGCGCTCCTATTTACCCTTGCTCTCAGGAACCCACGGTGTCACACAAGTCTTTGTCGCTGCGTTTCAGTCGGCTTCAGCCCCCTAAATCCCCCAGAATGGGGGATTTAGGGGGCAAAGATCTCAGCAATGACCAACCAAGAGACTTGTGTGTGCACGGTAGGCTCTCAGTGGCTCTTTGTGCTGTCTCAAGGGGAAAGGATAAACCTAAATTTCCGCTTATTCCTGTTCTTGGCTTTATCCGCCTGCGGCAAAGCTTGCCATTACCAATACTGATAGTAAAATACCGGGAGACAGCATTAAAGCCAGCATCAATAAATCGTGAGTCGTCATAACAGTTTTCTCCGTTGAAGGTGCGATCGTAAAAGCTGAACTTGATGACTGTGTAATCCAGCACTGCCCATCAAGGCTTCTTTCATGGTAGTTAAGTTAACAGGGTTTTCTCAACCCAAGCGAGGAGAAAACCTAAAGATTCGACGATCGTCCGATTCGCAAAAATAGTCTATGTCAGTTGTCATTGATCCAAAACCTTTAGAGTTAGCATCTCACCATGAATCACTTCTCTTTCGACGAGTTGCAGAGAAAAGACCTCTTCATCGCGCTGGGTCTTTGGGTGACTGTGGAATTTGTTAGTTTTGTCTTCTTTCCTGCTGTAGCGCTGATCGATCCGGGCGATCGACTCAAAACATGGTTCTTGATTAGCGTGCCGTTGGGGTTAGGCGGCGCATTGCTGATTAGTGCCAGTTCTCGATTTGTGGCAATGTCGCACGATCGCTCTGCCGGAAACACCAAAACGCTCTTCCTCTTTTTGGGGCAGTTTGGCGGCTGGATTGGGCTATTAGGCATCTTGTTTCCATTTTTTATGGTGTGTTCAGAGTTTTTCTCAAACCTAAAAATTTAAGCCTCAAAACCTATGGCAAATCTGAGCCATGCGCTGAAAGAGTGGGCGATCGCTGTCGATGCGCTAGAAACTGGGAGGACGATCGTGCTGCTGCGAAAAGGTGGCATTCGAGAACAGAGACGCTTTTCTGTCGAACAAACTCAAGTGTTGCTCTACCCAACTTATGAACACCAGCAGCCCCATTTATTAAAAGATGATCTCCAAGCTAAGGTGAAGGCAGTCCCGTCTGGCTGGCATCCTGAAACGGTGCAAATTAGTTCAGTGGCGGCGATTACCGAGATTTTTCAAGTCAGCGAAGCGGCAGTTCTAGACTCGCTTTTACCGTTTCATATTTGGAACGCCCAGTTTGCCGCAGAGCGCTTTCAATGGAAGCCAAAATTACCGCTCTATATTCTGCTTTTGCGCGTGTCTAACCTCTCCCAAACCCACGTCATTTCTTATCAGAGTGAATATGGCGGGTGTCGATCGTGGATTGATTTAAAAGAGGCGATCGCTTTAGAAGGGGCAACTCCTGTTTTGAGCGACACAGCTTATTCAGACCAGGTTGAGAAAATTTGTTCCCTGCTGACAAATCCCTAACTTTTCTGACAGAATTTGTTGCAAAATCAACACTTGGCATTATCCTATGAACCAGGTTTGTTGAAGGCTTTCGCGCGACCATGAAAAAAAAATCGCACAACGGGTTGGGCAAAGGTATCTTTTATCTAGCTTCCCTTGCCGTCTGTCTAGATTCGGCTCCTGCTTGGGCTGCTCCTTTAACAGGCTGGCAATATGACCCCACCGCAAACCAGCTAGAAGTCACCTTAAAAGACGGTGTGAAGCCTCGTTATTTTTTGATGGCGCGACCCGCTCGCATTGTCCTAGATTTGCCCGATACCGAAGTGGGAAGCGTCCAGAGACAGCAAACCTATGAAGGAGCGGTGCGACAAGTTCGGGTTTCTCAGGTCAAGCCAGGGCTAACGCGCATTGTGTTAGAGCTTTCGCCCGATGCAACCCTATTGCGGGGACAGGCACAGCTTCAGCGAGTCGGCGATGCAGAACAATCTAGCGATCGTTGGGTGTTGCGTCCCCTCCTGGCTCAAGCGGCAACCAAGCAACCTGCCACAACTTCAAGCCTGCCGCCAACCGCAATCGATCAGGCTCCTCCAGTAGTCTATCCTCCGGGCATCTTGCCTACTCAGCCCGAAGTCAGTGCGCCGCGTGAAGCCGATCGTGCGATCCCAAACATTCCAGACAAACCCATTTCAGACAAACCTATTTCAGACAAACCTATTTCAGACAAACCTATTTCAGACAAACCTATTGATATCGCGGTGTCCCGACCCACAGTGACTCCACCCCTCTCGACCAATCTGCCTCCAACGACGGTGCCCCCAGTGGTGGCTGAACCAACCTCGCCTAAAATTGCCAATTCTCCGACTCCGCCATCTCCCGAAAACTTTCCGCCAGGGATTGCCCCAAGTCTTGAACCGTCTGTGACCAAGCCAGCGTCTCCAGACGTTTCTCCTCAAGTGCCAACCTCAAACAGTGAGCCGTCTCCGAGGATTGTTCAAAAGCCAGCCCCTAGTCTGCAACTCCCAGAAATTAATCCGAGTCTTGCGATTCCAGATTCTTTGCCGCCCGTCACGGTGCCCAATTCTGCAACCGCAGCCCCATCGGTGAGTGTGCCACCGCTCAACCGTGCGCCTATTCCTAATTCTGCGTCTGACCTGCCGCCTGCCGGGGTTTCTAACCCAGCGACAGCCGTGACGGTGCCACCCCTAGAGCCAACTGTGCCCCAAGCGGCGATCGTGAATCGTTCAGCAAAATCGGGGCAAATCAACACGATCGAGTTTGGTCAACCTCTGCCGACGCTGCCTGTGCTAGAGCGATCGTCTCAGCAGCCACCCGGATTGATCAGCTACAATTCTGGAGCGATCGTCCCGGCTGGCACGGTGTTGAGCTTGCGATATCCTGGCAGCAAAGCATTGTCCCTGCAAGCCGATCAGCCTCGTCAAGAAGTCTTGGTGCTGCAAAATAGTTTGCGCGATCGCGCTGGCAATTTAATCGCCCCAGAAGGCACAGAAGTCTTAGGGAAGTTTGAAACGATCGGCGGCGGCAGTCGTTTTATTGCTCAGGCAATTTTACTTCAAGGGCAGAATGTGGCGATCGTTGCCCAATCAGAGGTGTTAGGCGGTGCTCGTAAAGTTTCTAACGATCGATTGATCCGCAACTCAGGCATTGGGGCGGTAGCAGGTGCCATTTTAGGCGGACTTTCTGGCGGCAACGTGATTGGAGGAGCGGCAGCAGGAGCGGCGGTGACTTATGTGACGGCTCCTAAATCTGCCACGATTCAGCCAGGGCAGATTTTAGACGTGCGATTAACTGAAGACTTAAGGTAGTGCGCTGCAAAAGCTAAGGCGTTGCATGAAAATGAGATCCCAATTTACGAGTTAAATCTGCCAGTTTTTGAAATTGAAGCGGGTACATTAGCAATCCGTAACTCTTGCATGAAACCACCCTGCCCGTTCTGGGAGAGGGATTTAGGGTAAGGGTCAAAGGTCATCACAATGGTTGCCGGGCTAATAAGATGTATTGAGAATCTCTCTGTTCTGATTGTTGAGAGATAGGACGCTGGATCGATCGTCCATCGCTTATCTCCCCGACTTGAAAGATCGGGGCTTTACGCTCGTTCTGGTAAGGGACACGACATGTCGTACCCTCTCGCGATCGTTCAATCGGTCGCAATTGTTTTTGAAATGGGTATTATTTCTCTCTGTCTGTAGATAGAAGTTAAGCGGCGAACCTCTCCAACTGAGTTAAAATCCTTTTATTACTAGGCTGCGTTTTATGTCTTGGGGCAACCTCCTACAACCTGATCTAATTTTAGAAAGCTCTATCCTCAGTTTGACTCCTGAAATCATTCAGCGTTCTGGTCTAAAAGGGCTGGTGCTGGATGTTGATGAAACGTTGGTGCCGATCACATCTGCTCACGCGTCTGAGGAGCTACAGCCTTGGATTGAAGCAGTTCAGCAGGTAGCAACGCTCTGGTTGGTCAGCAATAACATTAGCGAAGCGCGGATCAAGCGCATTGCCGAGCCGCTCCGTCTGCCCTACATTATTGGAGCCGGGAAGCCGTCTCGTCGCAAACTCAGACGAGCCTTGACGGGGATGAATTTGCCCCCGAACCAAGTTGGAATGGTGGGCGATCGCTTGTTTACAGATGTGCTTGCCGGAAATCGCTTGGGAATGTTTACAATTTTGGTTAAGCCGATGGTAAACCCCACAGAAGCCATTCGACGCTATCCAATTCACAGCTTTGAGGTCTGGCTTTCTCAATTGCTAGGAGCTTCTTTGACTCCGCACAAGCACTAATCACTGCAATAAGGAACTTGCCAAGAAATAAAGTCCCAGGCATTCCAGAGGTGAAGAGATCGGCAATCACCCTGCCTGTCCTCAACTGTGTAGGAGAGGAACCCCAAGCAATCATGCTCAATGAAACCATCAAAGTTACGCTCAAAGATGCCGCTAAGAAATTGACAGGACATCGTAAACGGGACTTCATGGCGGGGTGCGACCTCTATTTAATACTATTTAATATTCTTAGAGGGCAATGGAAAAGCCGTATTGATTCAGCTTGTTCCAAAATTGGTCCCAACGCGTTGAGGTTAAAACTAACGCTCTCAAACTCAGAATCGCGGCGGCTCCTTTCTCCTTCCACCGCATCCCAGAACAACACAACCGTTGCTTAATTACAGTCTTGCAGGCAGCTTCTGTGACTCCAGAGCCAATCGGATAGTGTCTGCTGCGATAAAGGGCATAGTCCATCTGATGGTGATGATTCTGGAAGTAGGTGACTGCTGCTGCCAAGTTTTCTTGAATTGTCTTCGAGTGTTCTGAAGATTGAGATAACTTCAGCATCTGTTGGTAGAGTTGGGTGGCTGCCCCTGGGTCATGTTTGAGATGATGACAACTCTCCTGAAGCCAGTGCCGTTGCTGGGCTAAATGAGTGGGATACAGCGCCACAGCAACCGCACCGAGATAGGCGGAGGCATGATAGAAATCCAGCACTTGTTCCTGAGTATGGAGGTTGAGGAATTGCCAGTTTGAGGCTGCCCCATCCGCAATCCCGATATAGGTGGCTTGGGGATAACGAGCTTTAGTACGAGCAATTTCTCGCTCTAGCCGTTCCAGAAACGTCTTCTTGCCGTATTCGGGAGTAGCGCCAATATAAATCGTGTGTTGTCGTTCTCCAAACGCGTCATACAGACTGATGGTGCCGACCATGGCTTCTCTCCATCCAGTGTCGCACAACAGCATACAGGTGCCATCTAAGCCAATCGCAACACTGGCAATCTCCGCTTCCAATTGCGGCGGCACATAGTCCCAGCTTTCTTCTTTCACCTCAATGATCGTGGCAACTGCTTCGCTGATGCGCTGAATGTACGAAACGGCAACGGGGCGTTGATGGTTCTCAGCCAAATCTCGTTGCACCTCTCGGGCGGAACCATAGGCAAGTTTCGAGGACACTTGTTTCGCAAACAACGGGGTGGAGGTGATGATGATTCTGGAGGCTCGCTCTAGCGGACAATCCGTTTTACCGCCTCCAGAACGCTGATAGACATGGCGTTCAATCACGACTTCTCCGTAGGGTGTTTGATACGCTTTCGGCTGCTTGCCTTTGGTTCGCATCACCTCTCCGGCAATCTCAATGGCTGAGCCATCGGTGTCCAGATACTCAAGGGCGGCTGTAGTGGCAATCCGACCCGCCTCGTTCAGGCTTTCCTGAATCGCTTCTTCACTTGTCAGCAGGGAACGACTCAGGTCTACGGTGACTTCTATCGTCACTTGCGTCCCGGATTGACTCAGCAATTGAGCGCCCATTCTTCCCTCTCTGAGTTGCATCACTGAGTGATATCATGGTTCAACTTCTAAATCAAGTGGAGGTCGCACCCCTCGTCAAGAGGCGTTTCGCGAAGTAGTGACCGAGTTTTATCAACGCTGCACGGCGGATGTTGCCCCCAATATTCTGCGGGCGTTTGCGATCGCGCTACTCGATCGCGCTCTTCTGCGACCCAAACCCAGAGGTTGAGATTGCCTGTTTAGAGCAACCCGGCGATCGGGCTGCCAAATATCCGCCCATCTTGGCAGGAAACTATCTCGCGAGTCGATTAGCCGCCACCTACTAAATCAACGTAAATTCGACGACTTCGTTACCAGTCCATCGCGCCCCCTAAGTTCCCCAAAACTGGGGGACTTCAAGTCAAAATTTCCGATTCAAAGTCCCTCAGAATGGGGGATTTAGGGGGCAGAAGCCGCTCTTGACGAAGCGATAAATCTCATCGAATTCACGGTAAATCAGATACGCTTGATTTTGATCACCCTAGCTCGATCGCCATGACTCCGACCATTACGCTCAGTCATATCAATAAGGTTTATGCCAATGGCACGATCGCCCTGCAAGACCTAAACCTTGAAATCGGTGCCTCGCAGTTTATTAGCCTAGTAGGCCCGTCTGGCTGTGGCAAAAGCACCGCTCTGCGAATTATTGCCGGGCTGGGGCAGATGAGTTCGGGGCAATTAGAGTGGGGGCAAGGTCAAACCCCTAAACTCGCTTATGTGTTTCAAGAGGCGGCGCTCATGCCTTGGGCAACCGTGCGAGATAATGTGCGACTGCCGCTGACTCTAGCAAAAATGCCCAAGCGAGAGGCAATGGCAGCCGTTGAAGAGTCGATCGCGAGGGTCGGTTTGCAAGGCTTTGAGAAATCCTATCCGCGTGAGTTGTCGGGCGGCATGAAAATGCGCGTGTCGATCGCGCGGGCGCTAGTGACAAAACCTGATGTGCTGTTGATGGATGAACCCTTTGCCGCTTTAGATGAAATGACTCGCAGCCGACTCAACAGCGACCTCTTATCGTTGTGGAATCAACTGCGCTGGACAGTGATTTTTGTGACTCACAACATCTATGAGTCGGTCTATTTGTCTCAGCGAGTCGTGGTGATGGCAGATCGCCCCGGTCGAGTAGTGGCGGATGTGATCATCGATGAGCCTTACCCGCGCAATGAAGAGTTTCGCACCTCGATAGACTATAACCACTATTGCCGAGACGTGTCTCGCCATCTCGCAGAAGCGTCACTCAAAGGAGCCGATCGCGATCTGCCCATCGCTACTCTTTAAAGGAAATTAGACATCATGTTTTGGCGACAATTGACCGTCTTGATTCTAGGACTCCAAGAATTTTTGCGGATGGGCTGGCTCAACCCGCCTACGTCTATCAATCTTTTTAGCAATCTGTCCAAGGTGAAGCGATCGGGCGATCAAGACAAACCCAGAACACTACCAAATCATCCTTCTCTGATCAAACGAACGCTCTCTCCCAACATTTTGGCCCCAGCCGTGGTGGGAGTGTTTGCGATCGCAGCGTGGGAAATCTTTGTCCGCGTGACAAATATGCCCCCCTACCTGTTGCCGGGGCCAATTTTAGTATTCCAAACCTTGATCAGTTCCTGGGGCGAACTCTTTCCGTCTCTGTTAGTCACCTTGAAAGTGACGTTAATCGCGTTCATCATAGCCGCAATCTCAGGACTGTTAATTTCAGTTCTATTTGCCCAAAGCAAATGGATCGAACGCAGCTTCTTTCCCTATGCGGTGATTTTGCAAACCACTCCGATCGTAGCGATCGCACCGCTGATCATCATGTGGTTAAAAAACGATACCTTTCTAGCGTTAATCGTTTGTGCCTGGATTGTGGCATTCTTCCCGATCGTATCAAACACCACGCTTGGTCTGAATAGCGTTGATCATAATTTGATCAACCTATTTCACTTATATCGGGCTTCCCGTTGGCAAACCTTGATCTATCTGCGTTTACCCAGTGCAATGCCCTATTTTTTAGGCGGCTTAAAGATTAGCGGTGGGTTAGCGCTGATTGGAGCGGTCGTTGCAGAATTTGTAGCTGGCACCGGAGGCTCACAATCGGGGTTAGCCTATCAGATTTTGATCGCAAGTTATAATCTACAAATTCCTCGAATGTTTGCTGCTCTATTCATGATCACGTTAACAGGTGTGTTAGTCTTCGTGTGTTTGACCTGGCTATCTGACTTCTTACTTAGAGAATGGCACGAGAGCGCGATTAAGCGTGAGAACTGATTCTGAACCTGTCTGTAGGATTATTATTGTTAACGTTCCTGTAGTGTTCTAATACCAATTTCAAAAACAATCGCGATCGATCTGACAGTAGCATGGCATGTTGTGCCCTCATGCAAATCTGTCACATTCACAAATCTATCGTCTGCGAATAGCGATCGTATAAGAGGGTCGTTGTTTTTCTTCTCGCTGCGTCTTCACCAAACGAAAGTTTTCGTCTACATAAAGATGCTCAAATTTGGGCGATGCCAGATAGGTTTTCTCGAACTTTTTGACCGTATTTCGGTCTAGATTTTTCAGCGTTAACTCTTGGGGTAAATCCGCTTTTTTTGCATCAAGCCGCATCTCTACAACCGACGTAAACCAGTCTTCTGCCTTGTCGATCGTCAGAGCACTATTCCGTCTTCTAAATGCCTGCTCAATGCCAACATTTTGAATGCACCATTGACCGTCTCTGACCGCAAACGATTGCAGCACCATAAAGTCATAGGCGACCAAAAGCGATGAAAGCTTCTGCAAGAAATTAGACTGATTTCCGGGTGCATAACGAGCAATGTTGCCGTAATAGCCTTTGTCGCCAAAGATTTGATACGACTGATTGTGAATGCGCCCCGGCAAGCTGTCATGAAAAGGAATCGTTGACCAAACAGGTGTCCAGACCCCTAATACAACCGGAACTTGATCTTCAACGATCGGGTAAGGGTTGCGCCGACTTAGCTCTTCAAAATAAGGAACTAATTGTTCTTTATAAAATAAAACTTTTTTGTTTAGCGGGTCAGCATCCCGGTCTTTTGTAAGCGCTAAAATCTCGTTTTTAAGTTCTTCTGTTGTCCAGCTACTTAGTCTGCTGGAACTGACTACAGTTGCGTTCATACGTTAGATTCCAAATTAAAGAAAGCGGATACCATAGAAAGTCGAAAATCAAGGCTTGAACGAAAGCAAATTTACAAAAGTTCACTCTTCAAGGCTACTGCGATCGTCGCGACTTCTTCTCTATCGCAGGTCGTGTTGAATGAGCAGATCACGCTACTAGAAGAGAGGTTTAGCGATCGCAAGAATCTGTCTATTGAAAGAGGCAGTTTTCAAGTTTGTTTAGGAAAAGGTTATGGCTTCTCTAAGCACGTCTTTATCGAACTATAGTCTGCGCTTAATATCGTGGCGGTAGACTGTACCTCTATTCAACTATTCAGGGATTTCACAATTTCGATGAAAATTAACAAGTGGGGAGAATCTCAACTCTCCTTGGTTTCTCAGCGCATTTTTGATTGGTTGCCTCGCAGATTATTTTTGCGTTTATCAGCATTAGCTTTAGTGACTTTTTTATTGGTGAATGCCATTCATTTAGCCACTGCCCAAAGCGTTATTAAACCCTCGCGATCGCAAGTTGTTTTGATTTCACTCGATGGCGCAACGCCTCGCATTATTGATGACTATTTGGCAAAAGGAGTTCTCAACCGACGCACAGGGTTAGGACTGCTGCAAAGTCGAGGAGTCTCTGCACAGCGCAATCTCACCTGCAATCCATCGCTAACCGCTGCCTGTCACACCACCCTAAATTCTGGCTCTACCACTGCCCGTCATGATGTCGTTGCCAATAGTTTTCACCTGGTTGCCAGCCCGTTTAAACAAAATGTTAGTGGGTTTGCGGCTCCGATCGGAGGCTATGCGATCGAAGCAACTGGCGCGACTCAATCTGCAACCCCAACGGCTGAACCGATCTGGATTAAGCTCAGACAACACGGTAAAAAAGTTGTTGCAGCCACCTTTCCTGGAGCCGATGGTGCAGATATCAGACTTTCTAGCGCCGCCGATAGCCCGATCGTGCAACCTGCCCAACTGCGAACGGTCGATTACACAGTGCCGTTTGGCGGCTTTGCAGGGTTATCTGCAAAGGGCTTTAGCCTCAGCGCCGGAGATTTTAGTGCCGCACCGACTCAGACAAAAGATCAGCTAACTGCCGCAGGGAAAACGTTCTACAGTCCAGTGTTGCAAAAAACGAATGGGCTAGAACAATTTACGGTCGGTGCCGTGAGTTATGACCTGCAAGTTGCGGCATTGGATACGAGTAACGATCGTCAAGTCAATTACGACACGCTGGTTTTTTTTGATGCCAAAAGCGGTATTCGATCGGGCGGCAGTTTGCCCTCAACGGGTTCAGCATTTGTAAAAGCCAAGCGCAAAAAGTCGAGTTTATTTTATTTAGAAGGAAGCTCTAACAAAGCTGGAACTGCTTTTTATGTCAGCAATTTAGCACCCGACTTATCAACCGTTCATTTGGTGCGCTATTCTGCAAACTCGATTCCCCGCAACTCGGCAGTGCTAGCAGACGTAGACGATATCAATCAGACTGTTGGCTTTTGGGCACCGCAACCCGATTTTCGGATTCCTCAGCGATCGACTCCTGGGTTGACTGATTTTTCTGACCTTGAATTAGAAAACATTTACGAAGATCAAGTCCGCACCTTTGTTGATTATCAAACTCGTGTCGCCCTGAGAGCGATCGCCAAAAATCCTGATGCTGATTTGGTGATGCTCTATATCGAGCAACCCGACGGATCAGAACATCAGTTTCTCGCGATTGATTCTCGCCAAGCAACCAATCCGGCTGACGCGAATACGATCGGCTCTGGGCAAGACTCTGCAAAAATTGCCCGTTATGAAACCTATGTTCAAACCGCCTACAAAACTGCAAATCGCGCAGTACAAAAAATTATTGACGCAGTAGGAACCACTCGCGGTGGAGTTCCTCGACGTAACATCATTGTGGTGTCTGACCACGGCTTTTCTCCCTTTCATACCGCCGTTAACCTGAATGCTTTTTTGACGAACAAAGGGGTTGATATGACGAAAGTGCGGGCGATTACGTCCGGCCCTGCGGTCAATGTTTATATCAATCTGCAAGGACGCGAACCCGATGGCACCGTCAGCCGGAGCGAGTACATTCTCTTGCAGCAGCAGGTGCTCAAAGCCTTAAAAGAATTAGCAGACTCCAACCCAAATTACAGCAAGCAGAACAAACGAGTTTTTGATCAGATTTATCCTCGCCCTCGACCGAGCGGTCTCAGTGACCCAACCTTTGGCTTAGGCACCAATGAGTTTATTGCTCAGGATAGCGGCGATGTTTTTGCAACGCTCAAAGAGGGTTATAACTTCGATGGCGCTCAAACTCCTTTAGTTCCGCGCGTGGGTGACGATGCTGCTGCGAGTGTCGTGTTTTCGGTTCCCAGTTTTTATGGCGCTCATGGCTATGACCCAGAAAAGCCAAACATGAGTGCAATCTTTTTTGCGGCAGGCCCAGATATTGATCGTAGAACTTTCAAGCAGGTTCGCAATATCGATGTGGTGCCTACCATCAATCGTCTGCTAAGGGTTGAGTCGGCTTCAACCGTTCAGGGAACTGCTTTAAAGCTTAAATCGTGAGCGATCGTCGATCGAGTGCAAAATTTTGATCATGAGTAATGGTTGCTAATTCCCTTACTCATAATCAAGTTAGATTAAGCACAGCGCGATTGCTTGGATGTTTCTAATGTTGCAGGACATCGGATAAAATCTGATATATTAGGAAGAATGCTGGTGTAGCTCAGTTGGTAGAGCAGCTGATTTGTAATCAGCCGGTCGCAAGTTCGAGTCTTGTCACCAGCTTTTTTGATGGATAAGCGTTTCCCTTACTGAACAAGGGGTTCAGGCATCCTCTGCTGAACGATGTCAGATTTACGTTGGGTATTTTTAGGGGGAATTAGGGCTGTTTGGAGCCAAGATTGAGATAAGGATTGAGATAAAGATGAGGGGATGGTGGGTACCCTAGTACTAGAAATCTTGCCCAACTCCTCTCAAACGCCATGTATTCTCCCAAGTCCCCTAGAAAAGCAAGGACAGGTAGTGTCCAAATCAGAAGCAGCAATAACCGGCTCCAACTAGTTTTTACTTTTAATGGAAAGCGCCATTTCGTGTCTACTGGTTTGGGAGATACCCCCTTCAACCGTAAGCAGACACAAGACAGGGCATTGGAGGTTGAGCGGGATATTGCGTATGGTGAGTTCGACCCCGACAATCTCGACAAGTATAAAGTTCTGGTAGCTCTGACCACTGTTGAACCGACGCCTACTAATACTAACGACGGCTTAGACTTACCTGAGATTTGGAATCGCTATAGAGAGGCGCGATCGCCCAAAAAGTCAGCCTCCACAATCCGGATGTATGGATGGGTCACCAATCATATAAGCAGGTGTCCTTATAAATTGCTGACTGAAGCGCAAGCTATCTTGACTGGTTGGTTGCCAATGTACCTGCGGATTCCACAAAACGGGTTTTGACGCAGCTATCAGCAAGTTGCAAGTGGTCAAAGAAGTCTGGTTTGATTGATGGCAACCCATTTCAAGGGATGGCATCAGAAATTAAGTTAGAAAAACCTAATGGCGAAGAGGAGGAAGAAACCAATCCTTTTACCAGGGAAGAACGAGATCGCATCATTGCCGCCTTCAAAGCTAATCGTTACTACGAAAGGTATGCCCCCCTTGTGGAATTTCTGTTCTTTACGGGATGCCGACCTTCCGAAGCTCTTGCTTTACAGTGGAAGCATATTGGTCGACAAGTCATCACTTTTCAGAGGGTTCTTATTTACGACGGCAGGAAGCTTGTGACCCAAGATCGTCTGAAAAGACAGAACTTAAGGAAATTTTCGATTAATGCTCAACTTGCAGAAATTATTGCTGCGATTAAACCAGAAAATCGTAACCCTGAATCTTTAGTATTCCCTAGTAGAGAGTCAAGGTTGAATTGAGGGATAAAGCCGCTTCAGTTTGACGCGAGCATCTGCGGTGGTAAATCGCCA
>NZ_PVWG01000067.1:0-18833 GCF_003003695.1 Phormidesmis priestleyi ULC007 | reverse complement strand
TCCTCGGTCGGGTCGCCCAGGTGCCGAAACTTGCCGCACTTCTCCAAGGTGGTTAAGTCAATCAATACTTTCAGGGGGCTGCCAGAGCCTGGAAGATGCGCTCTCATCTGCTGCAACACCTGGTGGCGAGTCGTTCTCAGCACCGAACGAGTTGACCACTCGGAGTGATTCAGAAAGCGGCTCAACGCGCTAGCAGATTTCGTCTGGCACCCCTGAGGGACAGGATGACCCTGCGCCTCTAAAAACAGTCCTAAAAGAGAACTGAGACTAGCGTGCTGATAGGGGCTAGGCATCAAGTGAAGCAGGGCGTACACTAATCCTTGGGCGTGTTGCAAGATGGTTTCCATAACCGTCCTAATTCAACTATTTCTACGCCCTTTCTTACAGACTTTTAGCCGTTTTGCAACTCCCTGTTGAGACTGCTGCAAGATCTGAGTTCCTCCTGATGTTAATTCGACGACGAATTGTATGGGTGTTACTACCCGTATACCCAGTGACTCTGTTGCACTCCGAAAATCTCGAACATTTGATGTGACGACTATTGCTCCTGCATTCATCGCACAATCAATGACCAAATCATCGCCCGGATCGGGTGAAGTCAGTCGCCACGAGAAGTAAATCGGCGTAAAGTGAGCCGCATTGAGAAGCGACCCTAATACAGACTGCAATTGACTCCAACGGACTTCTGAAAGTTTGCGAGACAACACATCCTCATATTCATAGGCGAGGGCATTAGAAACGTAAACTTCTATAAAACCAGCCAACCAGGCATCAATAATGAGACCCGCAGCTCCACCTTGTTTAGTTAAGCCTTCAAACACAACATTGGTATCAATGACAACTCGAAGGAATAGTACAGCAGGTATAACACCACTATAGCACCATATGCGGTGTCGCTCTACACGACGTACCGTAGTTTTGAGCGTTTACAGGACCTTACCTGATTTGCGATCGATTTTATTCTACTCAGCAAGCTCAACCATTCTGGGAATGCTAGGCTCGTAGCCTTATACAAAAAACGGTATGACGCAACTCACACTACCGATGCTTTGGCAGGAAGCCGCAAGATTTGCAGATATTGAAAGCATTTATGACGAACCCGCTTTGTATGGCGTGACTGACGGAAAAGCGATCGGCACCTACCTTGAGCATAAGTTTACGGCTCACTTAATCACCTTGTACACATTACTGCCTGGAAATTCTGCAATGGGGATTGATCTACCGGGTCTTGAAGTCGATATCAAGGTGACAAGCATCCGTCAACCTCAATCATCTTGTCCTTACCGATCGGCGCGGCAAAAGATATTTGGTCTTGGCTATCACCTACTCGTGTTTGTCTACAGCAAAACCGACGACTCGATCAACCGGACGGGTCGGCTAGAAATGCTGCACACAATTTTTGTAGATAAGACCCGAACTGCCGACTTTCAAATGACACGAGGAATCATTCAAATTCTAGAAAACGACGGCAATGTTGATGATCTCATCGCTTTTATGATGGATAGAAACCTTCCAGTTGATGAGATTGAAGCTCAAAAGCTGGCTGAAGAACTTTTGCAAAACCCGCCGGAGCCTGGATATCTCACTATCTCAAATGCTCTACAGTGGCGACTTCAATACAGCCGTGTGATTCAAAACGCTGGTAACGTAGAGGGTGTTTATCGGGTGAGGTAATGAGGCATGGTCTTGCTCAAGAATAGTCGGGCTTGCGAGTTTGGCGATTTTCAAACTCCCGATGACTTGGCTCGTCGATCGCTTCAGGTGATCAAACAACTTACGATCGACCCTAAATCGATCCTAGAACCAACTTGTGGGCGTGGCTCATTCCTGCTAGCGGCGATCGCAGCATTTCCCACTGCTCAACAATCTGTGGGGGTTGAGATCAATAAAACTCACTTAGAAGCATTACAGCAGCAACTCATTGCCAATGGAATAGACCTTTCCGTTCAAACACTACACGCTGACTTCTTTCAAATGGACTGGTCTGAAATTCTAAGTCAGTTGCCTGAACCAATTTTAGTAATTGGCAATCCGCCTTGGGTCACGAATTCGATGCTGGGAGGACTTCAAAGCTCTAATCTTCCCAAGAAGTCAAATTTTCAGAGCTTGAATGGATTGGATGCCCTCACAGGCAAGAGCAATTTTGACATTTCAGAATGGATGTTACTTCAGCATCTTGAATGGTTCAAGCAGCGAACTGGAATAATGGCAATGCTCTGCAAAGCATCAGTGGCGCGTAAGGTGTTGGTCTACGCTTGGAAGCACGGCTATCCAACCCAATCTGCCCGGATTTATAAGTTTGACGCGATGCATTATTTTAGGGCGGCTGTCGATGCCTGCTTGTTTGTGGTGGAGTTTGGACAGCATTCATTCTCAAAAGACTGCCTTGTTTATGATGATTTGTCGGACGCTCAAGCATCCCACACACTCGGATATCGAAACGGAGTAATGATTGCTAATATAGTCGTTTACGATCGCTGGCAACATCTGCATGGAAGCGATGAAAAATGTACTTGGCGTTCTGGCATTAAGCATGACTGTGCTAAGGTGATGGAGCTAGAAAAAAGGACTGATGGTTATCGGAATGGTAACGGCATCACGATCGCTTTAGAAAACATCTATATCTATCCTCTTTTCAAAAGCTCAGACATTAGTAACAACCGAATCGTAACGTGTCGAAAATATTTACTTGTCACACAACACCTCGTCGGGGAAGATACGGCTCACATTGAGTATGATGCTCCCATAACATGGCGATATCTTCAAGACAATGCAGATGCTCTTGCAAAACGAGGCAGTTCAATCTACCAAAATCGTCCACCTTTCTCAATTTTTGGAGTCGGTGACTACACTTTCAGGCCTTGGAAGGTCGCAATTTCAGGATTCTATAAAAAAGTAGTGTTCACTGCCATTCGCTCAGTTGATGACCGACCTGCCGTATTTGATGACACGGTTTATTTTCTGTCATGCGGGTCTGAAGACGAGGCGGTGTTTCTCACTGAAATCCTTAACTCCTCGATCGCGACAGAATTTCTAAGTTCCATGATCTTCTGGAATGATAAACGACCGATCACGATCGACTTACTAAAACGATTGAACATTGCGGCTCTTGCAACAGAGCTTGGGCGAGAGAATGAGTATGTTGCCTGTGTACAACAGATTCCAGAGAAACGTACCAAAACCTCTCAGAAAAGACGTAAGATTTCAACTAGTTGTTGATTCTGTTCATCAATGCCGATCGCAACCCGCCGTTTGTCTAACAAATTCGATCGGTTGAAATAACGCAGAATTTTGCCCAACGGTTTTGTGCATTTAGTGAGCCGTTGATTCGTTTACGTTGTCGGATGTGTCAGAAGCTGTCAGCTTGTTGAGTAAAGTTGTGCTCGCTTCATTTAACCCAACCAGTTTCACCTCGGTTCCATTGCGACGAAACTGAAGGACGACTTTATTGATCGCGTTAACCGCCGATTGATCCCAGAGATGAGCCGCAGAGAAATCGATCGCAACAGACTCTAATCCTTCTTTGAAGTTAAACGCGGCTAGAAACTCATCGATCGAGACAAAAAACAATTGTCCTGCAACGCGATAAGTGCGGTGTGCGCTGTCAAAACTCAAACTAGAATCAACAAAAATAACCTTAGCAATCTTACGTGAGAAGAACACTGTGCTTAATACAATGCCAACCCCAACGCCGATCGCTAAATTGTGAGTTAGGAAAGTCATCATGACTGTTGTAAGCATCACGACTGTCTCGCTGCGAGGAACCCGCGAAATCAATTTCAGAGATGACCAGCTAAACGTTTCGATCGACACCATAATCATCACTGCAACCAGTGCCGCCATCGGAATTTGCTTGACCCAATCTCCCATCACTAGAATGAAGAACAGCAGAAAAACGCCTGCACACAGCGTTGAAAGTCGCCCCCGCCCCCCCGATTGAAAGTTAATCACTGATTGTCCGATCAAGGCGCAGCCTGCCATCCCGCCAAAGAAGCCTGTGACAATGTTGGCGATGCCCTGTCCTTTAGCTTCTTGATTTTTGTTGCTGGGAGTATCGGTGAGTTCATCTAGCAAGGCAGCGGTCAGTAGCGATTCGAGCAGCCCCACGATCGCCAACGTCAGCGAATATGGAAAGATAATTTGCAGCGTTTCTGCATTCAGCGGCACGTTTGGCACGATGAAAAATGGCAGTGTTGTCGGCAATTCGCCCATAGTGCCCACAGTGGGAACATCAATTTTGACCATGATCACAACCGCCGTCATCACCACGATCGCGACTAACGAAGACGGAATGGCTTTTGTAAATCTAGGCAACGTGTAGATGATGGAAAACGCGATCACAACGATCGGATACACGGCTAGAGGAACGTTTATAAGCTGCGGCAGTTGTGCCACAAAAATCAGAACTGCCAGTGCATTGACAAATCCCAGCATGACCGCGTGGGGAACATACTTCATTTGGCGGCCCAGCTTCAGCACGCCAAACAAAACCTGCAAGATTCCCGTGAGAATCGTGGCTGCAAGTAGATATTGCAGCCCGTGATCTTTGACGAGATGAATCATCAGCAGTGACATTGATCCGGTTGCGGCTGAAATTAAGCCAGGTCGCCCCCCCACGATCGCGGTGATCACAGCGATGATCGATGCAGCATATAACCCAACTTTTGGGTCAACGCCAGCGATAATCGAGAATGCGATCGCTTCTGGAATCAATGCCAGCGCCACTGCCGTTCCTGATAAAACATCTGCTCTCACATTTGAGAACCATTCCTGTTTCAGAGCTTGAGAATTCAACTTCATCTCTTTCCTTAAATATTTGTCGGACAAACGTCTTGATTGACAAACTGCCCACTACTCAACAAAGGAAATTATCCAAGATTCCCGTAGAGAGCGAATGAATAGGATCAAATTTCTTACGATCGATAAACATTGGTAAGTATGAAGTGAAACCAGTGTTTAAAGGGGAGCCAAGCCTTCAAAGATTCGCGCGGCTGTCACCGTTTGAATGATCAAGACAGATGCCACGAAAATCTTTCCCTTCTGCAAGCCTTGCCAATCTGATAAAAGGGGTCAAGTCGCAGTGCATCTAGTAAATCCATAAAATCCAAGCTTTGATGAGAGGCCCAACCGATCGAACGCAATTACAGTACAGGAGATTAGATGTTCTCCGTATCTACCGCAAAATTTTCTTTATCGGTTCCTTACACTTTGGAATTTTCTTAAATCTACGATGAAGTTTTAGGGTGTTCGCCTTTAAAATAGAGTTAGCGGATAGCTAACTTGTGATCCCCACAAATCAGCCATCCACTGCATTTTTTGCCTAATCTGTTGCTGCTAGATCCCGGCACCATCCAAAAATTCGTCGATGACACGATTGCTCAGTTGGCACTTAGGCAAAGGAGCATCCGTTCCATTAGTTGGTGAGTTTAAAGAGGTCGGATTTTGGAACGCTTCTTCAGGATTCACCGCCGCCATCGCATAGCAAACCGCTAGTGATTGACGCGTTTGCACGAGTTGAAGCTGCTGCTCTAAAGATTCGATGCGATCGACGAGTGCCCGAATCACCTGAGCCTCAGAATCGGGGAGTCGCCCGTGCTCTAGTGGCTCAACGCGCTCACCCGATCGAAAGACAATCCGACCGGGAACGCCAACCACGGTGCAATCAGCAGGCACATCTCGCAACACCACTGATCCTGCGCCAATCCGCACATTGTTGCCGATTTGCAGATTTCCTAAAACTTTGGCACCTGCGCCGACGATAACGTTTTCGCCCAGAGTTGGGTGGCGTTTACCGCTTTCTTTGCCCGTTCCACCGAGGGTAACGCCTTGATAGATTAGCGCATAGTCACCGACGATCGCTGTCTCACCAATCACAACTCCCATGCCGTGATCGATGAAGACTCCTATTCCGATCGTCGCTCCGGGGTGAATCTCAATTCCCGTAAAAAATCTAGCAAGATGAGAAATAAACCGAGGCACGAAGGGCAACCCCCACCCATAAAGCCAGTGGGCGAAGCGATGAAGAACTAATGCTTGCAAACCCGGATAGCAAAATAAGACTTCTAACCACTTGCGGGCGGCAGGGTCGCGATCGAAAATGATTTTGAAGTCAGCAGTCAGCGCTTTCAGCACAGGTGACACCCCTTGTGGCACGATAGACCAGTTTCTATCTTATCTCGCTTGGTTTACCTGCTGAGTGCTTTCACCAAATGTTTGAAAAACCAGCCAGTTGGTTTATCGCCACTCATCTCGTAGACGCGCTACTATCCAAAAAGAATCTTAAATTCAGCCTGAAGGAATTCTGATTATGTTCTTTGACGAACTCTCGCCCATTTTTAAAGAAATCACTCAGCAACCCGTTGCCTTCTTTGGCGGGCTAGTCTCTGGGCTGCTGCGCTTAAGTCTGGCTGATGACCCTGTTAAAAGTTGGTTAGACCAGCAGACAGGCACGACTTCTTACCCAACTTCTAGCAGTGGCAGCCACAATGGCAACAGTCCTCAGTCGATCTCGATCGATTAGGGAACTCTCGGAAGTGGCACAAAATCTCCAATCATTCCGGTTTTCCCAACCACGATCGAGACACCGATCTTTGAGAGAATTGAGATGTATTCTAGCTACCTTGGCCTGAGTTTTGGATTTGTGACCCTGTTGCTGCTGCTGTTTGGAGGGCTGCACTGGTTGCAGATTCCGACGGGGAGCTTTGTAGATTGGGCGATCGCGGCAGCGAGTTTTGGCTGGTTGCTGGCGATCGTCACCATCCCGTGGAACATTTATTTTGATGCAAAGGAAGCCCTCGCAGAAGCAGCGCTTTCTGATGAGAAGGGCATTCCTGTTGATCAACGCCAAGTGGACTATATTCGAGTCGTTGCCGAGCGATCAGGCTGGGTCGTGATTGCTCTACACATTCTTTCAGCGATCGGATTGTATGGACTGGCGGCTGCGGGGATCAGTCAAGTCGGCTACGTCAGTTCTGGGGCAGCGTTGCTGTTAACGGTGCTTCGTCCGGCAGTGCGAACCTATCAATATTTTGCGACTCGAATTGCGACGCTGCGACAGCAGTTTCAATATCCGCGCGAAGACGTGGTTGAACTGCGGAGCCGATTTCAGCAATTAGAAGCCACAGTGGAGCGGTTAGCATCTCAACTTAATCCTGATGATCCGAGTTCTTGGGTGGCAACTCAGCAGCGTCAATCTGATGCGATTCGTCAAGACTTAACCCATGTGGCGGCGAGTCAAGAAAACTTACGATCGACCAATCAAGCCGAACACGATCGCTTGTCCCGTGAGGCAAAACAGGCGATCGCTCAACTTACCACTGACGGACAGTTTCTCGACCATGTGCGCGAAATTATCCGCTTCTTTAAAACCGCTTAATGGCTTGTTAGATTGCTCAAACAGTCAGTAAGGACGATGGGGTAGCATTGTTTATGAGAACGAGAAGCTGAAGAGAAACGAGATGGGCAAAAAACGCCATCCATCTAAGAGTTCGATTTCGAGCCGAGATGAAAGTGCAGTTTTTCTAGATGAGATTCTTCAATGGCTATGCGAGTTGCAGTCGAAGGAGCTTGAGATCTTTGATGAAAAACGATTCCTTGAGTTAGCCGAAGTCGTTGTTAAGAAAATGGGTGTGAGAGTTTTTTACGATCTAGATCGGAACTACCGCAATGCCTACAATTTTTTGATCTTGATTCATGAGCAAGGCAAGTCACCCTCTGCGTCAACTGACAATGACTACGACTCAGCAGAAAAATTAGCTCAGTTTAAAATACGAGTCGATGTCAGTCGAAAAGGTGGATTCTTTCGTCTTCGGGTGTATGAAATTTCACTCGTTGACACCACTGTTTTGGTTCCTACACAAGAGCGCTCAAAGTCGTTATTCAAGCTTTGTGAACAACTTGTTCGCTTGCTAAAAGCACAAGGCTTGGTTCAAATTCCTGACGCGCTGATTGAACGTCATATCAATGGGCAAAACGTGTTAGGCGGTGAGGTAACAGTAAGAACACAACTCTTCGGTGAAATCTAAGTAGCGATCGCAATTTCACTTTTAGAAATATACACATTCATGAACTGGAGTGAAAAAATACTTTGTCACCAAACGAGGACTGTAAACTACTGAATGGACATGATTGCGCCAATGGTCTATCCAAGGAAGAGAACAGCAATGCCCTGGTTTGTGAAGATCGAAGAAGGAATTGTCGATAAGGCTGTCTTCGATCGCCATGTTGCCGCCCATAAAGCGTTTGTTAAAGAGTTAATCGACAGAGGTCACGAAGCCCGCACTGGCTACTGGGCGCACTATGGGGGCGGAATGCTTTTGTTTAAGGCCGCCTCAATGGATCAAGCCAAAGCGATCGTCGCTGAAGATCCCCTCGTTCAAAACGGGTGTGTTGATTACCGACTTTATGAGTGGCGTGTGGTGGTCGAATAATGCTATTCTGATAAGTGACTCGGATCTATGCGATCGCGACACCCAAATCTTGTCAGGACCGGAAGGTAGCAGCAATACGGGATGCTCACGATAGGCGTAGTCTCCGGGTCACTTTTTTTGGACGGTAAACCCCCGTAGTCAGTCTTCTAGTTTTCTTCGCTATCCTGGAAGAAACTGACACAGGAGCCTAAAGCATATGGGTTTGGGAGATCTCGTTCAAAAAGCGGTTTATTTAGGCATTGGCGTGGCCTCTTACGCGGGTGAAAAAGCGGGCGAGAAGCTTGGCGAACTGCGAGTGCAGGTGCAAAAATTGGCAGATGAAATGGTCGATCGAGGCGAGATGACGGCTGAAGAAGGTCGGCGTTTTGTCGATGAAATGGTGAGCCGCGCTCAACAAAACCCCACCGTTGAGCCGACCGCCAAAAAACCCACAGAACCTCGCAAAATCGAGATTCTCGATGACGAAGAAACCCCTACCGCATCTGCGCCTCCTAACAGCGTTGACGAAATGCGGCGGCAAGTGATGGATCTGCAAGAAGAACTGCGACGCTTAAAGCGTGACTAGATTTAAGCGCCAGTCACCCAGTAAGGGCATGGCATTGTCGTGCCCCTATTCAGTCTCGACTTTTAACGGTTGAGAAGTTTTCAAACCAGCCTTTGCGCTTGAAGAAGACAATCAAGACCGTCGCGATCGCAATCATCACCGCCCAACAGAGTGGATAACCCAAATACCAGTTAAGTTCTGGCATGTTGAACGGAGACTTCTCGACGTTGAAGTTCATGCCATAAACTCCGGCAACAAAGGTGAGCGGAATAAAGATCGTCGAGACGATCGTCAAAAGCTTCATCACTTCATTCATGCGGTTGCTGACTGACGACAGATAGACATCCATCAGACTAGAGGATAGCTCTCGGTAAGTCTCTACCATGTCTAGCACCTGAACGGCATGATCATAGCAATCGCGCAAATAAACTCGAACTTCATCACTAATCAGGTCGCTGCCATCTCGAATCAGCGCATTAATGGCATCGCGCTGCGGCCAAATTGATCGCCGCAAAGTCAACAACTCGCGCTTGATCTTGTGAATCTTTTCTAGAGTTTGACGCGTCGGATTAGCGACCACTTCATCTTCTAATTCTTCGATTTCTTCTCCATAGTTTTCAAGAATTGGGAAAAAGCCGTCTACGATCGAGTCTAGAAGCGTGTAGGCGAGATAGTCAGCATTGTGTTTGCGAATCGTGCCTTTATTGAGACGAATCCGTTCTCGCACGGTGGCAAAACAGTCGTTTTCCGGCTCCTCTTGCACCGTCAGCAGATAGTGTTTGCCCAAAATCAAGCTGACTTGCTCGGTGAGAAAGCTTCTGCCCGATCGCCGCAGCATCACCATACGAGCGATGATCAGCAGTTGGTCTTCATATTCCTCCACTTTGGGGCGCTGTGGCACATTCACAATGTCTTCTAACACTAGGGGATGCAGCGTAAAGACCGCTCCTAGCCGCTTTAAGATATCTTCACTGCCTAGCCCTTTGACATCGACCCAAGACACCGATTCTGTGTCGAGGTGAGCCGCACACTCTTCGGGCGTTTCGACTTGCAGACGAATGGCGGTTTTCTCGCTATAGTCGATCAGCACAATCACTGGAGGCGGAGCATCTGGCTCAATGTTTAGGGTTCCGGGCATTGAACCGGGGACATCATAGAAATAATCGATCGTCGATTCTTCATCATCGGGGGGCACCACCAATCTTGAAGGCTGAAGCCGCTTTCCTACCATGCCAAATTACCTCGCGTTCTGATGTAAACAATGTAATCTGCAATCTCTCTATCCGACTTACCTGATATCCTGCTAACGTAGCTTCTGAGGCATCACTCGTTGACTGAGACTCCCTCCCCTTCTTCATCTTTAGGACTTTGGAGCCAGCGCCTACTCGCTGCGGTGCTGCTCGGTGGACAGGTCTTAGTGCATCTGCTCAATGGCAAGATTAATCGCCGCAACACGTTAGAGCAAATGGCGGCGGTCGGGCCTGAGTCGCTGTTAATTGCTTTGATCACGGCTGGCTTTGTCGGCGCAGTATTTACCATTCAGGTGGCGCGAGAATTTATTAATCTGGGTGCAGGAACGGCAGTCGGAGGGGTGCTGGTTATTTCTCTATCGAGAGAGTTGGCTCCGGTGCTGACTGCCGTTGTTTTAGCGGGTCGAGTTGGCTCGGCGTTTGCAGCAGAAATCGGCACGATGAAGGTGACAGAGCAGATCGACGCGCTCTATATGCTGCGAACTGACCCGATCGATTATCTCGTCATTCCGCGGGTGATTGCCTGCTGTTTGATGTTGCCGATTCTCACCGTTCTGGCACTGGTTACAGGTGTGGCAGGCGGAATGGTGATTGCTGATGCGCTGTATGGCATTTCTAACACCGTGTTTCTCAACTCGGCGCGCAATTTTTTGAGCGTTTGGGATTTATGCAGTGCGCCGATCAAAGGCTTTTTCTTTGGGGCACTGATTTCAATTATTGGCTCTAGCTGGGGTTTGACTACAACGGGCGGCGCAAAAGGAGTCGGACAATCTACGACAACAGCGGTCGTTACTTCGCTGCTGGCGATCTTTATTTCTAATTTCTTCCTATCGTGGCTGATGTTTCAAGGCACAGGCAGCGCCGTGAGTCGAGGACTTTAACAAAGAACGCCTGTATTTCTGGCTTTTTTGTTTGTATTCTGTTGCTAAAGGGTGAAGTCTATCCAGCGATCGAGCCAAGCGTCATTAAAAAAGAATCTTCTCATCCCTCTATCTGAGTTAGAGCGGGTAGAGTGGGAACGATCGCCCAAACTACTCTTGACGTTTCTCTATAGGTAGTGTTTTATGGGGAAACGATTTTTGAAGTACGCTATATCTATTATCGTTCTTGATCACCTGGACTGCCCCTATGGTTTCACAAATAGAAACTCCGGTTTTTGACTCCGATCGAGTCCTCAATCTCAGCATTGAGGGCTTGGTGCAAGTGTTTACGTCTTTTCACCGCAACTTTTTCACTGGGGTAATGGCACAAGCGCTGCGAATTGCGGGGCAGGGCACCTCGGTTTTAGTGGTGCAGTTTCTCAAGGGGGGAATTGGGCAGGGGCACGATCGACCCGTGCAACTCAGTCAAAACCTAGATTGGATTCGGTGTGACATTCCTCGTTGCATTGACACGCCAGAACTAGATGATGCCGAAGTCGTGGCGCTGCTTGAGTTGTGGCAATATACCCAAGCGGTGGTGCATCAGGGCAAATATGACCTGGTGGTGCTAGACGAGTTGAGTCTGGCGATCAACTTTGGGTTGATTCCTCAAGCCGAAGTGCTGGCGTTTTTAAAGCAGCGTCCTCGTCAGGTCGATGTCATTTTGACTGGCCCTGAGATGCCTCAAGCGATTCTAGATGTAGCCGATCAGATTACTGAACTTCGTCGTAGCCACCAACCCTGAGCAATCACCATGATTAAAAACGATAACTGGATTTCGCAAATGGCGCAAAAGGGTATGATTAGCCCCTTTGAGCCTCAATTGGTTAGACGAGTCGAGGGGGCACCCGTCATTTCTTATGGGTTGAGCAGCTTTGGCTATGATCTGCGACTGTCACCCTCCGAGTTTCGGATTTTTCGTCACATTCCGGGCACAGTGGTTGACCCTAAACATTTCAACCCTGCCAATTTAGAACCCGCAGCCCTGCACGACGATGAGAATGGCAGCTATTTTATTTTGCCTGCTCACACCTATGGATTGGGGGTCGCACTAGAGCGATTAGAAGTGCCCGAAAACGTGACAGTAATTTGCATTGGCAAATCGACCTATGCGCGAATTGGGTTAATTGCTAATCTAACGCCTGCTGAAGCTGGTTGGCGGGGACATTTAACGCTAGAGTTTTCTAATTCGTCGAGTGCTGACTGTCGCATTTATGCCAACGAAGGGATTGTGCAGTTGCTCTTTTTAGAAGGGGCACCCTGCGCTGTCAGCTATGAGACTCGTCGGGGAAAGTATCAAGATCAGTCGGAGCGGGTGACGTTGGCGCGAGTGTAGAAGCATGGGGAAACCTGTCACTTGAAGTTTGCTCTACGCCAGCGAAAAAAGCCTTCTAAAAAGTCTTGTAAGCCAGAGTTGTGGTTAAGTTTTTGAGACTCCCATTCGATCGCAACTCTGGTTAAAATCTCTGAAAACGTAGGTGACAGAAATCCCAGATCGTTAAAGACCTGAACTTTGAGTTTTTGATTGATTGCAAGGACGATCGGGCTAATCAGTTCGCTCGCGTCTTCCCCAACAATATGCGTTCCTAAAATCTCCCCATTACGACGAGTAATAACTTTAATAAATCCCGTAGTCTTAGTTTGGATCTGCGCTTTTACTAAGGTTTTGAAAAACTGTCGCACAATCACCACATCTTTGCCATAAACTTGATTTGCTTGAGACTCAGTTAAGCCGACCCAGGCAATCTGTGGATTAGAGAAAATAGCACGGGGAACCTTACGATCATCAATCTTAAATACTGGAAAAAACAACGCATTTTTAAGCGCGATATTTACCTCTTGTTGAGCAATTGAGTGAACAGAGTTACCGCAAATGTAGATACGATCGTGAGCAGATTGCAATTTAGTATTCACTCGAACCGGAAACGAAATGCCCATCGCTTCTAGATTGAGAGATTCTAGGTTTGGCTGAAAGCCTGCTGCTAAGAAAATCTCATCGGTTTCGATCGCTTTATCACCCGCCTGAACCCATTTTTTAGACTGAATCTTTCTGACTTGAGTTACTAGAGTGTAAGTTAACACTCGAATTCCTTCTGATTCTAACTGAGCTTGAATCAGAAACGCTGCTTCTCGATCGGCGGTTTCTAAAAATCCAGTACTCATAATCAAGGTGACTTGAGAACCCAAACGATTAAAGGTTTGTGCGGTTTCAATCCCGATCGCATCATCGCCAATAATTACGAGTTTTGATGGAATAGTTTGACCGATCGTTTCAGAAGTTAAATAACCCGTCGTTTGTAATCCCTCAATGTTTGGAATAACTGGAATTTGCTCGGTTGCGATTAGAAAAGTCCGCGATCGTAACACTCGCTGATCCACCAAAAAGCCAGAATGTGGTTCACGACAAAATTCACCAGAACTAGCAATAAACTCAATGCCAAGAGAGGCTAAAACGGCTGGAGAATCGAGTTGTTGAAGTGTTGAGTTGATAGTGTCTGCCCATTTTTTTGCTTCTGCCAGTTGCAGCACTCCAGAGACGATTTCGGAGTGATATAAACCTAATTGATTAACACGATCGAGACTTTGAGCAATGTCTCCAATCTCTGCAAATGCGTGACGGACAATCGTCGAATCTGAGCGGATGTTTTGCTCAACGATCGCGACTCTCGCCTTAAGTTTTGCAGCCGATAGGGCCGCATAGATTCCTGTGGCGGTGTTACCAATGACAACCAAATCATAGTCAACTGCCATAGGATTCACAAAATATCGGTTAGACCTGCGATTAATCGTTGATTTTCAGACTCAGAACGAACTGCAATTCGGAAGTAGCGATCGCCCAATTCTGGAAAGCTTAAACAATCTCGAATCAGAATTTGGTGCTGCTTTAAAAGTCGCTGTTGAATCTCAGGAACCGATTGCTGCGATCGCACTAAGAAAAAGTTAGCCGCACTAGGATAAGGACATAAACCCGGCAATGCTGCCAGACCTGAAAATAGTTTGGGTTTGGCACTTTGTAACCAGTCCCAAGTCTGTTGCTGAAATTGCTGAAATTCTGTATCTAACAACATCGCCTCAGCCGCAACCGATGCCAAAATGTTAACTGACCAGGGATCTCGACGAGTTTGCCAAACCTTCAAATAATCAGGATGGGCGATCGCATAGCCCAACCGCAATCCGGGCAGACTGTAGAATTTTGTCAGCGATCGTAAAATCACTAAATTGGGATGACGTTGGACATCTTCGATTAAACTTTGCTGGCGATCAGGCGGCAAAAAATCCATAAATGCCTCATCCAGCACGACCAGCGAAAACTCGTCTAAACACGACAAAATTGATGCTCTCGAAAACAGTTGTCCCGTCGGATTGTGAGGATTATTAAGCAATAAACCAGCCGATCGAGCTTGAGTTTTAACGGCGGAACTTGGCATCGAGGACGCTAAATTCAACAGATCAGGCTCGATTCCCTGCTCTTCAACCCTGGCGAAATCAAACGGGCACCGACTCACCTTGGCATCAAAAGTGCTCAGTGCCCGAAAATAATCACTAAACCCTGGCGTAAGCACTTGAGTTTCGTCTAACTTTGCGAGATCCCAGCAAGCCCAGGTGAGCAACTCAGCGGCACCATTTCCCGGCAAGACCCATTCGCTGGGCAACTGGTGAGTCTTAGCGATCGCCCGCCGCAACTGCCCATAGTCCGGGTCAGGATATTCTCGCACTAGGGCTAAATTGTTTTGAATCGCCGCGATCGCCGATTGGGGCGGCCCCAACGGGCTAATGCTGGCAGAAAAATCAAGAATGGCAGAGGGAGAACAGCTAGCCAGTTCTGCTGCCCAAGCCAAATTCCCCCCGTGCACTGGTCGATTCAAAAAGTTTGCCTGCTGAATAATTGAGTGGGTTATTTGTCGGAAGGAGCAACTTTCTCTTTGAAGAGCTTTCCAGCCGAAAATGCCGGAACTTTAGTTGCGGGAATCTCCATCTTATCGCCCGTTTTGGGGTTGCGCCCCTCACGAGCCTTGCGCTCACGTGACTCAAACGAGCCAAAACCTACGAGCGTTACTTTGTCACCTGAAGCTACCGCTTCAACGATCGTTTCGATCGTCGCCGTCAAAACGGCATCGGCTTGTTTTTTGGTGACGCTGGCTTTGTCAGCAACTGCATCCACGAGTTCGCCTTTGTTCATATAAATCTCCCAGAAGTTATCTTATGAGTTGAGTGGTGTCACGAGTCTCATATTGAGACTACAAATGAGTTTTCGAGGCGGTTGATTCAAAATGGCTGAAACTCCCATTTTCTCGAATTTTCAATGACCCATTCTATAGGCTGTTTTATAAATGTGGAGCGTCAAAAGCTTTAAGTTATATGGACTTCAGCATTTTTTCGCTGATTTTGAGCAATTTGGTAAGCATTTGTGCTTACCAAAGAGGAAGGTTCGCTAAGAAAGTTTACGTTAGTCTCGCTCACTCTGGTTTTGGGTGGGATCAGAAGGGCGATCGCAGAAGACACGAACGAGTCCCAATCTTGTCTCATTTGAGAAAGCACCCAACCCCAAAAATCAGAGCCAATCGGCGGCAAATTTGCGTTCTAAGGTGCCTAGCCCTAGCTGCTCAGATCCGATCGCAGGCACTTCAAACAGTGCCACCATATCTTTGAGGCTAGGCTCACCCCGACTCGCCCCAGTCAACCCTTTAGCAATCACTAAGCCACAATAGCCTTTGGTTTTTTTGCAGCGCTGATCCCACTTTTTTCTCGCTTGCAGATGCGTCGGGTCGTCTTCGGCAAACTCACCAAACAGATGCAGCTCATCGTTGCCTGTTTGCAAAAGTCCAAGATCATAATGATCGCCCACAAAGGGGTCAGCCCCCGGATTAAAGCAAATCCCCTTGATTCCGCCAGCCGCTTGAATCTCTGCGATCATGACCTTCGCTTTGGGTCGCGAGGTTTGAATCAAAATCACAGGCAGTCCTTCTCCGACCTCAGCAGGTTCTCCAGGTTGGTGATAGTCAAGCTGCGATCGCATTCGTCCCACCGTCTCCCAGGGAATTACGCCCAAGCTGAGAAACGAGTTTTCGGGCACCAAATCATCGCGAATGATCGGAAAAGCATCATCCTCGTCATCGCCCACCAGGGCAAACAGTTCATCTGCCACATCGGGCATCGTCGCCACTTTGACCGACACTAGCGCTGTGTCTGCTTCAGCACCTTCGGGCACCGGGATCTTATAGCGACTGCTAATTGGCGGAAAAGCATCGTCTAACTTGCGGCGGTGCTGACGCATAAAGCGGTGCAGAGCCTCTAAAACCACCACGAGCGCGATCGCTTCTTCGTCATAGAGAAACGATCGAATGCCTTCTAACGGATGCAAATTGCCAAAAACAGGCTGAATCTCTGAGTCATCTGAGTCAGCCAGGTCAAATTCTTCTTCGTCAAATTCTTCTTCATCGCCGTCAGATTCATAGCTCACAAACAGACAGTCTTGCCCTAGAAAGGCTTCTTCCATCTGTTCGAGCGACTCGTTAGCCAGCACTCGCTGCCGAAACTGCTTGAGCGAATCGAGCGATCGATAGAACAAAACGCCATACTCCATGCCCAACCTGCCCATCACTGAGGCATAGACAGCGCCCAGATCCCACTGGTTTAACTCAATTTCTAAAATTTGATGATCGCCCAACACGTCCCAGGGGGCATCTTGCCAAATCTCTTCTGCCTTCTCGATCAGTTGCTCGGCAAATTGGGGTGGCAACTTGGGCGGACGCGTGTCGGCGACTTCTTGAAACCCTCGAAAAATCTCATCAATCAGCGGCAGTTCGGGCACATAGTCGAGCGCAATCTCTAAATCTTGCAGCACACCTCTGAGATAGAACTGAGTTTCACGATCGCGCACCACAATTTTTTGAGGTCTAGCGGGTTTACCCGGATTGTGAGGATGCTCCATCGCTCGCAGCAGGGTTCGCACGATCGCTTCTGGCCCAGTTTCTGCTGGCACCATATCCATCGCCCGCACGACCCCCATCGACCCGTCAACCCAAAGAATGCATTCACCGTCTGGCTTAGACAGCGATGGAGTCAGATCTGTCCAGTCTGTTTGTTCAAGCGGCGAACCCGGTGAGAGGGGACGACGATCGCCCTCCCATACGCTGGGAAACTGCGGCAAGTCAAGCAGCCGACGACGAGTAGCACGATTGAGACCAGTCATAACCAAGCCAGATAACGGAAGAACAGAGCGGACATTCGGGCAGCAGACTTTATATTAAACGCTAATCCTTTTCCTCACCGATATTCTGCAAAGCCCTTCTTCAGCATAGCTAGACGAGTCAAGTTATGAGTCACGAATCAGTTTTCAGCAAATAATCGATAAGATGGTGACATAGATACGATCGTTTTTTGATGTAGCCAAGGAGTCAGACGGGCAGATGACACAAACAACCCAGTCTCAACAACGCGGAATTATGATGAGCGAGACTGCGCTCAAGCATGTGATGCTGCTGCGAGAAAACCAAGGAAAAGATCTTTGTCTCCGGGTCGGGGTTCGGGGCGGCGGCTGCTCTGGCATGTCTTACACGATGGATTTTGAAGACCCTAATAACATTCGTCCTGATGATGAGGTTTATGATTACGGCGGCTTTCAAGTGATCAGCGATCCCAAAAGCTTGCTCTATCTTTATGGTCTAATGCTGGATTATAGCGATGCTTTAATTGGTGGAGGTTTCCAATTCACTAACCCCAATGCCAGCGCGACTTGTGGGTGCGGAAAGTCATTTACGACTTAAGCGATCGTTAGTCATGAGTTAGGAGGTTCCGAGATCACGGCTCATGACTGATTAATTTGTTCAATTTTCTAGTTCGATCATGACCCAAACTATTGAAACGCTTTTTGACCAAGGGCTGGAACGCTATAAAGCTGGAGAAGATCCAGAGGTGTTGATTCCGGTTTTTAAAGACATCTGCGATCGTTCTCGCAAGAGTAGCTCTGCTTGGACGTGTCTAGCCTGGCTCTATCTGTTGGCGGATAAGCCTTCTCTGGCGCTGACTGCTGCCCAAAAAGCCGTGAAGCTCAACCCTCAAGATCCTCAAGCGCGAGTCAATCTCGTGATGGCAATGTTAGAACTGTCAAAGCCTGGGGTCAGACCTCACATTGAGATTGCTCAACAGTTGACGACGCTGCCTGAGTTGGGTGATGAAGTCAAGCAAAACATTGCAGATGGATTCACGCGCAAGCCTGACTGGAAGAGTTTGCAACGTGTGAACGCCTGGTTATTTGAATCCTGAGCGTTTTGCAATTCACAAAACTGAGATAGAGTCTGCTCTGTGGGGTTGGCTCTATTTTTTTAGGTCTTAATTTGTGAATGTGACAGATCCGCGAGAGGGCACGGCAGTGCCATGCCCGTACACAAAGGGCGCATAGGGTAGGGGCACAACATGTCGTGCCCTCTCGCGATCGTTTGATCAATCTCATTTGTTTTTGAAATTGATATTCTTCTCAGAAATGGTGAGTAGAAATCGATGGATTTAGAAGAAAGATGAAGCTCGATCGCACTGCAATTTTCCAAAATCGATGCCAAAAAACTGTCGAAACGTAAGCTGGCTAATCGAATGGCAAAAATTTCTTCTATTTCTAAGTAGCTAGGCGCAATTAAATATAAAACGCTCCAGTGAGTACTCACCCGATTGACTCCGGGATTCCATCCCCCGC
>NZ_PVWG01000066.1:0-19784 GCF_003003695.1 Phormidesmis priestleyi ULC007 | reverse complement strand
TGAAATGTTTCTACGCCCTTTCTTTCAGACTTTGAGCTTTTTGGCAACCCCTTGTTGAGACTGGTGCAAGATCTGAGCTAAAGTAGGTTTCCACACTCGCGATGTGTTGATTCAAATCGCTGGGTTGCCCCTGATAATCTAAACGTTTGAGCCGCTCAATCCCACCCGCTAGATACTGCTTGAGATAGACCGTTAGGGTTGTTTTGGAAATATTGCACAGTCGGCGGATGTTTTGGTGAGCCAACTTTTGACTTTTCAAATACAACACTTCCATCTTTTGTTGCACTTTTGGGTGGGGGTGATGATACCGTTCGTAGTTCAATTCCCTGACCATTTGCTCAGTAAATTCAATCCGAATCATGCTCACAACGGTCCCGATTGCTCAGAGGGGAATTGCCTCATCCTATCGTAGATGGAAGAGGAAAAGCTAAAAGTCCACTTTTTAGCCGTGATGAGTATAACCCCTCTTTTGTTACTTCAATGAGAACAAATTAAGCTAGAAATTGCTGTGTTTAAGTTGAAATCATGACACTCCGACACCCTGTTGCAACGGTGGGCTTCGTGGACGAGTATTGTTGGTTGTACCGCTCGGTGTTTGAGGATGTGCGCTCGTATGAATGCTTCAAGTGGCTGCATGTGGGAATGATCAGCCCGCTGCCGCGCAAAACGTTACCAGAAATCGCCAAACTCAGTGGACTGAAAGACGGACAAAGTTTGCATCACTTTTTACGCGATGGGGTGTGGGACGTGGCACAAGTCCGAGCGATTCGCCTGCGCCTAATTCAACAACAAATTGGCACTCGTCCCATCAGTTTGTGCATCGATGAAACGGGCGATGTGAAGAAAGGAGAAGCCACCGACTATGTGGCAAAGCAGTACATCGGCAACTTAGGCAAAACTGCCAATGGGATGGTCAGCGTCAATGCGTATGCGGTGGTCGATAGCATCACTTACCCCTTGCTATTTCAGATCTACAAACCGAAATCTCGGCTCAAAACTCCAGACGAGTATCAGAGCAAACCTCAGATAGCAGTCGGAATGATTCAGCAGATCAAAGCCCTGGGATTGGTGATTGAGCGGGTGTTAGCCGATAGCTTGTATGGCGAAAGTGAAGCAGTGATCCGATGTCTGGAGCAATTGCAGTTGCCGTACATTGTGGCGATTCGCTCAAATCATGGAGTGCTGATGGCAAAGGGGCAAAGGGTACGCTACAACCGGTGGCGCGCCTATGACCAGCCCTTGCAGGAGCGTCCCACTGAACGTCGGCATCTGCGCGAAATCATCTTCGGTCATCGTCGCAACGTGCGCTACTACCAAATCACCAAGGGCAGCACGTCAGACCCCGACAAAGCCGATAGTTGGTTCATCATGACGAATCTAGAGGGAGATATCCTGTTGAGCATTGCGGCGCAATACAGTCTAAGAACCTGGATTGAATACGGGTTCAGACAGGTGAAGCAGGAATTGGGCTGGCACGATCATCGCTTAACGGATTACAAAAGTATTGAGCGTTGGTGGGAGTTAGTGTTCAGTGCTTACTTACTGGTGAGCCTACACGCCGAACACTTCAAGCAGTATCAGCAACACTCAACGCCAACAGAAGATGTCGCACCCCAGGTTTTGCCCTTTAGTCACCATCCTGATTGGGAATCAGGAGTCACTTGGAAAGGTGCACTGAACAATTTACGATTACTGCTGCAACCCTATTGGTGTTGGGGGATGCTAGAAGTCTGGTTACAGGTCTTTCCCACGCCCGGACTCAAACGGGGATTGCATCAGTTGATGGATTGGATGGATGCGTTTCGCATTCTTCCAACCCCGCAGCTAGTGGCAGTTTGATAACACTTCAGCGCCTTCTCTCTCATTGAAGTAACAAAAGAGGGATAACACCTGCGATTGATCAGGCTGTAAATCCTGAAATACGATGGCAGCTTTCAGCGATTGCCGCCCATCAAACAGGATCTCTGACTCGCGAATGCGTCCTGACTTGGGTTTTGTGAACGGACGAGGGGTGTCACTATACAAGGATTCCCAAGCGGCTTCGTCAATCTCTACCTTCAAGGTTGTTTTGAGAGATTTATAGGGATCGCTGGCTCTCGGGTGAAATGAGCAGTGGAGGGCTTGAACCGAGAGACGGATATAAAAAGTGCAAAATAAGCGAAGCTTCAAGACTTTCAAGTGTTAAGCAATATTTCGCCAACAGTGTCAGCGAGTCTGCCGCCAGCCGCACGAGAGTTTTCACTCACTAAGCTCTCTGGTGCATAACCGCTGCAAGTCCTCCCTATCAGAGAGCAGTAGAACAACTTCCCGTGGTCTACTGCCCAGTCAATCTCTTTAACCAGGACACCCGCTATGTACTTCTCAAAACAGACCCTCGCTCTAGCAACCCTGATCACAACCCTCACCAGTGGTCTAGCTTTAACGGTGAACCCCGTTCAAGCAGGTGTCCAAACCATTCAACCCGGACTGACCGCCGTTTCACCCACGGTTCAGTCACCCAGTCTGGCGCGGTTCACGGCTCCTCTGTTCCTCAACGGCTCTTGGCAAGGCAATATTCATGCGGCGGGCGATGATGCTTTGTCCTATCTGACTCTCAAGATGACAGGCAAGGATTCCACCTATCAAGGCACTTGGCAACTGGATGGACAGGACGGTCCGTTGCAAAAAGGTAGCCTCAGTGCCACCAAACAAGGCAATACCATTCAAATTAAGCTGGAGAAGTTCAATGGCAATCAAGCCATCGTGCTCTCAGGGACTGCGGGGGCAACCTCGATGTCTGGAAAAGTTGTAAACACCAACTTCGTCTTCTCCTTCACGAAAAGTTAAGCCTGACCAAGAGGTAGGCAAGATTGGCGTTGATGAGTTCATCTGTGGGTGAACCAGATCAGGAGCAAAGCGGAGCGCTGCACTGAAGTGCGATTTCAAGTCAACGCCTTGGGGTTGAGATCGCGCTTCCAAGTAGAACATTCCATGAAAGGTCAATTAATTGCAGCTTTGGGTATCGTCATTTCAGTGGCAGTTTTGCGCCCGCTAGTGCAGGTTCTACACGGGGTAATGTGATTCCCCTTGATTGCGGTGTTACACAGCATGATGTTGCATAAAGCTCAGAAGCCAATCGTGTAGCTCATTGGGTAGAAGCAAAGCGAGACGGCATTTGTTTAAGCGAGGCTCTATCCTTTGCCCTTTAAAGCCTTTTTTCTACCAGGGGTAGACACAGAGAACGGAAAATATAGCACGTTAAGGAATTGAAGAAGCTGGAACCCAGCGGTAGAGCGTCGGTACAGACACGCCAAGATTTTTAGCCACGTCACGAGGAGGCACCCCATTCGTCAACAGTTGCTTTGCCGACTCGATTTTACTATCGGTCATCTGACGTTTGCGCCCACCCTTGCGCCCCAGTTGACGGGCGACTTCCAACCCAGCCCGGGTTCGCTCCGCATTGAGCTCTCGCTCCATCTCAGCTAAACTTGCCATGACATGAAAGAAGAAGCGACCCGACGGAGTAGCCGTATCAATCGAGTCAGTCAGACTCTTCAACTGAATCCCTTGCTGATGCAACTCCCCGACTAGATCGACCAAATGCTTAACCCTGCGTCCAAGTCGGTCCAATTTCCACACAACCAAGCTATCCCCTTCCCGCAGCATCTCCAGTGCCTTGGTCAGTCCAGGTCGCTCCCCTCTCCTACGGCAGGGCTGATCTATTGAAGGAAAGAAAATAGACCAGGAATGTCGTGTGCCATGCGCCGCAACCCCTGAGTGACAGAAGCAAAGCCATGATGCCGAAATAGATTGAGCGCAATGGTTCGCACAATCGCAAAATTGACGGGGGCATGACCATCACACAAGGGAGAGCAATCTTCTTTGAGGACGACATCTTTGACCCAATGCAGCCGATTTTCAACGTGCCAGTGCTGGCGAATGCGTTGAGCAAACTCAGCTGCATCCAAAGTCAGAGAACTGATGTAAAACATCGTTTCGCTCACCGCTCGATTGGCTCTTGTCCCGACCCGCTCGACTCGAATGATGCGTTGTACCCCAACCCACTGCGCGTCAATTGCACCAACACTGTCCAAAACACTCACCGTCCGTTGGCTTTGTCGGTTTCGGGTGAGTTCCGTTTGCACCTCGACTCTTGGGGTCGGGACTTGCTCAAACTGTGTTTTCAACTGCTCAAATAACTTCCGTTGGTTGCCTTTGACCGCAATCAGATAGTCATTGCCACTCTGGATAATTTGCTCAACTGTTTTTTTGGGTGTGCAAAGCATCGAGACTAAAGCACACGCCCTTGAGTTGCAGTTTTTCCAGCAACCCTTCAACCGTCTTAATCTCACTGGTTTGATGGTTCCGCATCGTCTCTAAGCCCACCCCGACTCCTTGAGCGACCCTGAATGCTGACACAACACTGACAAAATCTTGATAGGGCTGGTCGTAGTCGCTCACACTCACTTTGATGCCTTTGCCATCGGTCGCCAGTTGTTCGCCTGGTGCAGGGGTGAATTGCTCTCGTGCCCAAGCCTTGAAGGCTTGAGTGAACGACTCGAAATCCACCCGTACCATAATCCGGCGCAGAGTTGATAGACTGGGCAATCGCTGCCTTGGCAACTTCAATACGGTCAACAACTCAGGTTGTTGCCGTGAAACAAAGTCGGCGAGGGGACGGTATCCTGTGCAGCCGCTCATGGTGCCCATGACCACGAGCAGCAACACCACCCATAAGGGATAATTGGGCTGAGTGCGGAAATCTCGAACCGTTTGCAGATGCTCAATCAGGCTCATTGGACGATGGCTCTATGAAACAACCTCTCTATTCTCTATTTTCTACAACCGATAGATCAGCCCTGCCAGCTCTGCTGGGGAACTCCCAGAGTTTGACAGTACCGGGAGTCTCCGGAAAAGTCTCGTTAACGCGAAGCAATTGTGACCTTCGCGCCAAGGAGACTCAAATGAAAGATATCGGTAGCTTAAGCCATACGAAATGGGAGTGCAAATACCATGTGGTGTTCATTCCCAAGTATCGACGCAAAGCGATGGATCAAGAATTGCGGCAGTATTTAGGAAAAATCTTCCATGAGCTGGCACGGCAGAAGGAGCGTCGGATCGAAGAAGGGCACTTGTGTGCGGACCATGTGCATAGGCTCATTTCGATTCCGCCGAAGGACTCAGGTTAGCTCAGTACCCAAAGTACTCAATGCTACAATTTCTACCAGGACTGGAATGCAGCGATTGCTAATTTTTCTCTCATTGATTCGCCAACAGTGTCGTATCCTGTCGCAACCCCACTACGGCGGTCCCGTAGCAAATGGATCAGAACCAACCTTAAGGAATTTTGGCTGGGCAACTGATAAGTTTTGATTAAGTCCATTTTTGCCAATACTACACAACTGACCTACTTCTGGACTGTTACATCACCCTACAAATCGCTCAAGCTCTGATTCGCTCGTTCTTTCTGATGGCTGAAACCCTTGTCTTTGGGTAGAACTTCTGCCGACCGGGCAGAGAGACGAGCCTAATCAAGATATTTGGAAACCTGATTCGTCGAGCGGTTTCTTGCTTTAGGCAAAGCGAGAAATAAAATATCACAAGCCAGTCACAGAGGGGCTTTCAGGCTTAGCGTTGTTTTTGGTCCACTTGCTACGGGAACGCCTAACTCTGTCCGGTTTTGTAGAGCAAAATGCTCCAGCAACAATTGATGAATAAAGATGTAGCCGCCGCCGACCTTCCGCAACAAGATTCGATCTGCAGCGTGATCCAGAAAATGGGCGTAGTTCCAGGGCACGACACCGCTGCGAAACAGCAAATAGCGCACGAGACTATGTTGAACGCAAGCTAACCCGCCGCACCTCAGCCAAAACGCCGCGCAGCCCATAACGCCCGCATTAATTCCATAGCCGATACCTCCTGCCCAGTCCAGACTGAAGCCGTAGCCAATTGCGTGAGCCAGACCGAACGGAACGCCGAACGCCAAGCTCATGGTCATCGCATTGCGAGCAGAATTGTGAACGCCCTGATTGGGGAAGGTTTTGGCTTCGATCGCCGCACCCGTTAACCCAAAAGTCACCAGCGAGATCACCCCGACCGACAAACCCACAATCCAGCCCGCAACCGAACCATAATTCAGCCAGTTCCCGAAGCCGAACATTGCGCTTAGCATCAGCCCAGGGAGAATCCCCGGCTTCAAGTTCGACCATGACCATGACCACAATTCTGCAAGTGTGATTTGTCCGGAGCGATGGTTTCGCCAAACCCCAATTCCAACCGCCACGCTGGTTGCAAGCGCATAGCAAATCCCCAATTTTGATTCAAACACGAGTCCAATGACGATCCCCTGTGCTGCTGCTGCGCTGCCCAGCCTTACGGCATACCCAATCGATCTGGGTTGCTCCGCCGCAGTTACGATCGGTTCGCGGTAGGTCAAAAGCGTCAGCCCCCCGATCGCCATGCCCACGACAATTCCGCTCAAAACACCGATTCCTAAGCCGTACAGCATTCCCCACAGACCACACTGGAGCCAGGGGATGATGCCGTCTGCCCAGCCTGTTGCGAGTCCGCTTTGCACTCCCGCACCCAATCCGCCCGCTAAGCCAAACAGCAATCCGACTGCAAAAATTTCGCTAATGGACAGAAGACGCTGGTCTGTATTCAGCAACCAGTTGGGCTGTAGCTGTTCGATGAAAAAGGCGGTTTGGCTGCGCTGAAAAAGATGCTTTGCCAACCATTGGAGCCATGCGGTGACTTGTTCGGGGGCATAGCGTTGATCTGGCCCTCGGTGAATGAGCATTCGCTGAATGTACGAGTCAAACAGGTGATTGCGCCATTGGTTGATCGAGTCGAGCGACTCCGGAATTTGCTCATAGGCGATCGCCATAATGCTTGCCATTAAAGGCGTATTCACTAATTCCTGAAGGAAGGGGTTTTGGGCCAGTGCCGTTTTCGCAACCTGATTGCCCAAGCAATCAAAATAGGCATCGACCCGAGTGGGCTGCATCGACTGCACCACGATCGCGCCCTGAAGCTGGAGGCGATCGCCCAATGCTTCATAGTCTGCCGTGCGGCTACACACCACTAAAGGATTCAGCCAGTTTTGCAGTTGAAACTGATTGATCGCTTCAACACAAGCCGGTCGCTGTTCTAGCACGACTTCATCAAGACCATCGAGAAGCGGTAAAATCTCGGCTTTTTCGATCCAGGATTGCCCAATCCGCTGCGGAATTTGATAGCGGGTTTGCAGTTCATTGACCAGCCATTGCTCGATCGATTGCGGTTGTACCGCCCACGAAGACAAGTTAAAGACAACGGGGATCGGGTGGTCAAGATCCTGCTTGGACTGATCGATGAGCGATCGAGCCAGTTCCAGCAGCATTGTCGTTTTGCCTGCCCCAGGATCGCCCAGAATTAGGAGCGTTCCTTTAAATTTCTCGTAAGCATCAAAGATATGGGTTTCGAGCGGTTGAGCAGGCTGGGGCGGTCTTCGAGTCCCAAATCAATCAAAATAGCGTGGTGCAGCGAGTTTTCTAAAACACCCTGAATCCAAAAGCTGTAAACCTTGTCCAGCATCTTGCTGCGATTTCGTAAAGCTTGCGCTCCCCCGCGATCGAGTTTCACCGAGGTACTTCGCCTTAGGGCACCTCGATCGCTAATTAACGCATCCTCTTCAAACGGCTCCGGCAGGCTGATGGCATCGCTGGCAGGAACGGCAGCAGAATGAAGCTGCGCTCCAGCCCGAATCTGTTCAAATAGGGCGATCGTGGCTGCGAGGGGTTCGGTTCCCAGGTCAGCTTTCAGCATTTGACAGCAGCGATCGAACTGCTGCAAGGCAACGGTGCGCTGTCCCTGCTGAGTCAAGATTCGCATCAAGCTTTGATGTGCCGTTTCCAGCGACGGCTCTAGCTCTAGCAAGCGTTGGGCATGAATTTGGGCTTGCTCCCAATTTTGCTGCTGCTCAAAGGATTGGGTCAGCAGCGTACAGGCTGCGACCGCCTCGCGATGCAGACGCTCGCGGGTCAAACTGACCCATTCCTCGAAAGCTTCGCTCTCTGGCAGGCTGACCTGCTCTAGAAACGAACCGCGATAGGCAACGATCGCTTGCTGAAGTCGAGCCATGCAGTCAAGGCAGGATTCGCCAGGGTGGGAATGCAGCGTACAGGCGCGAAGGTGCGCGGTGAAGACTTCAACATCCAGGCTGTAGCTGCTTTGCAGATTAAATTGAATCGTATTGCGCGTGGAAAGCAGAAAGGGCGACATCTCCTCGCCCAAAACTTGCCGCAGCGTCGATAAAGCTTTTCTCAGGTTGGAGCGGGCTTTCGACTGATTCGGCCACAAGAGCACCGCCAGCTTTTCACGCGATTGGGGAGCGACAGCGGTCATCACAAGCATAGATCAACAGCAGCCGTACTTTTTCATACCTGAAGTTAACGATCGCTCGATCGTCAAGCTTGGCCTGGAACGATCCCAAGAAAGACAGCGTGAGATACGCCATGTTCTAACAGCCTTGATTGCTCATACATCAAACCCCATCTATCCAGCGTAGAAAAATCGCTCCGGCAGCAATTTGCGAATTGAGCGATCGAAATTTAAGCACCGCCTGAGGCAGGCATCAAACCAAACCGCTCTGACGAGGAGAGCAAGCTTTTCACACAACCTTACCACGAGTTGCAAACGTGAAAGGGTGCGATTCACAACGTAAAATCAACGTCAAAATTATTTCTTTACTCGCTTTGGATAAATTTCACGTTGATTTCACGCTGATAGAACGTTGCGTAGACGAGTGCTAAGTAGAGTATTCGCAGGTTCAATCGAACAGCCGATTGATTTCGCCTCAACTGCATCAGTTCAAATGCCATCATTTGTGCAGTAGATGTAGCAGGCTTCGATTTGGACAGCCTTTGAGAAGAAGATGTCTACCAAGCGGAAGTGATCGATCACAACGCTAGTCATTAGCAGCCTTGCTGTATTCGCTGTCCTTATCTCTGGCAACATCTGCTCACAAATCAACGTTTTTCAACGATGCAGCGTTTGCTTGAGTCGGCGACAAAGAGCAATGGCTTTCTTGGCGTAAGACTCAGACATCTCAATACTCATGTCGGTGATGCGCTAGACATGGGAATCTAAATCGCAGGATTTAGTCCGACAAAGCGGTGATGTTCTAGACATGGGGATGGCTTTCCAGAGATTGCCTTCAAAAGCGAGGTTTGACTGCCACAATCCACATGTCTAGAACACAACCCGACAAAGCTTTCTGGGCAACCCGTCCCATGTCTAGAACACAACCCTCACATCATCTGTTCAAGGAGACTTATATGGGCACTGTTACAATTCTCAACAATACCAACGCTGTGATCAATACCTGCATCAGTGCGGGTGTCAATTACAGTTGGTGCAACCAGCTTTCACCGAAAGAGTATTACGTTCATGAGCGTGATCCGGGCAGCGGAGGGATTGTGTAAAGAAACCCAATTTATGAAAGGCAGAGAAAAATCCAATGAATAGAGATTCAGATTCAGGCCCAGGTGATGTTGATCCAAAGGAGATTCTAGTGGATGGCGACCGGTTGGAGCAAGAACCGCTATCGAAAACCGCCACGGCTGAAATCCTCGGTGGGTCAAAGTATCGACGCGTGAAGTGCTTCAATAAGTCCAATGGGACGTTCGTTGGCTATTTAAGCAGTCGAAATAGCCAGTCGACTGCTCTCGGGATAGGCGAACACTATCCTCCGTCGGAATGCTACTGGATGGAGAAGGGCGAATGGCAGTATCTCGCACAAAAAACCAGCCCGAACGACCGTTGCTTGGGAATTAGCGACTCCTGGTATGCTTGTTGGTCGCTGCAGCAGTCCGGGAAAAGCTCTGGGTACTACACGAATGTCATCCACAACGCGGACGGCACAATCTCGCCCGGCAACTATCCAGACCGCTTCCTGACCGGTCCATACCGAAGTCTCGGCATCGACTGGGTCTGGTGGGCCGAAGCGAACGATCCTGACATTCTCGTGTGTGAGCTGGAGCTCGCCACGGCTCCAACGTGGGTGAATTGGAGCGGCAACATCAAGCATGTGCCAGCCCTTGATAACGGCACGTACTACTACACCCCCAAGAACCACGCCGAGCTGACGACGATGCTGGCGGAGGCTCGAAGGAAGGGTGCCACCACCATCCGCGTGTCTGGACAGCGTCATTCCCAGCCACCGCTGGTTGCTGACGACAACCGCAAAGCCCCGCCCAAGACAACGACCACTTACATCGTGGACATGTCCTGCTATGTCGACGTTGGCGACCAGGGCATGGTCATGGGCCCCGGACCCAATCAGGTGACGGTGAAGCCTGGCATTCGAGAAGATGCCCTCGATGCCTTCCTTTCCAAGAACAACAAGATGATGAAGACGGTCACCGCCGGTGGATTCTTCAGCATCGGTGGCATGACCGCTGTCGACGTGCACGGTGGTACTGTCGATGGACCGATCTTAGCCGAAACTGCCTCGTCGTTCACCATTATGAATGCCGACGGCAAAGAGCAGACCATCGACGCGAACTCTCCGTCGGTGAATGGATGGTCGCCCTTGCAGTTTGCGCGGGTTTCGCTGGGCGGTCTCGGGATCGTGACGAAGATTGTCCTCGACGTGCTGCCCCGTCCATACGCGACGACACTCAAAGGCGAGGTCAAGAACTATTTGTGCGAAGACAAGGCCGCGTTCATCAGCACGTTCAAAAAGATGCTGACAGGCCCGTCGAAGCACGACCGCATGGAGGTGTTCTACACACCCTACGCGGCGGCTCCCAACCTGCCCTTTCCTGTCTCGCTCGAGAACTTCCTCGTGCTGTCCTGGGATATCGTCAACAATCCAGCCGAAAAGATTCCCAATGAAAGTGTCACTCCGCAGACCGCCTGTGCTCTGGCGGGCTCCGATGAATTCGGCGCACCGTACGTCAGCGGAATCAAGGACTTCGCCCTTCCAAGCGTTCGGGCCTCGCAATACTACCCCAACGCCTACGATCCTTTTCACACACCTCCCATTCCGCCCTCCGGATTCGTCAAGATCGCGATGGATGTGATCGAGTCGCAAGCCAACACGGCGAACCAGGTCCACTCGGACCTGTGGCTTGTAGAGTCTGCGCAGGTGATCTTCATGTCCTACTTCATAGAGCTCCCAGACCTCGACGAAAAGGGGCTTGCCAAGGTGTGGGATGGGCTGGCTGTGGTGGGCAACCAAACCATCGAACAGGACGCCTTTCACATCGCAGCGCCGTTGGAGTTCCGTTTCGTCAAGTCTGGCAATACGGCTATGTCAGGCAGCTACTCGACGAAGCCAACCTACTTCATCAATCTCGATCTGATCGGCTGGATCGAGCCGAGCCCCGCGGCTGAATACCCCACCAAGCTGCTGCAGTTCTTCGCTGATGTCGAGCGCGACTGGGTTGCGATGGGCGGACTGCCGCACAATGGAAAGATGTACGGATTCTACGATCCGCATCAGCCCACTGGTACGCACTCCGCTCCGTTCAACCGGAACTTCCTCTCGATGCTCCGCAAGCTTCGAGGCGAGCGGCTGACGGCTTTCAATGCCTTCCGCAAAGCATTGGATCCGAGCAATCTGTTCTACAACGACTTCTTGCGACAGTTGCTAGAGGCTTAGCGCTCTCGATGCTCGGGGATCCGCGCGGATCCCCGCACTCCTTGCCACGACGGGCAGCTCTTGTTGGGGTTTTTTGCATAACCCCCCGAAAAGAGGTAGTGTTCTAGACATGGGGACGGGTTACCCAGAAAGCTTTGTCGGACTAAATCCTGCGATTCAGATCCCCATGTCTAGCGCACCACCAGCCGCCAGACCACGATCGTGTCCCCTTTTCTAGCGAACTCAAAGGCTTCCTTCAAGCCAGGGCGATCCGCGTTTGAACCGCTCATCTTGTCTGAGAAGATTTTTTCACAGTTGGCAGCTTGCAAAGCGTCATGTTGCAGTGCCAGATTTTGGTCGTCTGTGGAAACTCGTTCGTAGCCAATCAGCATGGTTGAGAGGTTGAATGTTCTGTGATTGTCTCAGAACTCGTTAGACTTGCTGTATTTTGAGACATAGATTGATTAACAAGTTAATTTACACGTTTGTGAACCTGAAAACCTAGTTTTAGCAAAACAGGTTCAAGTGTAAAACAAAGGAGCGTTTGTGAGACACTTGAAACTGGCATACAAGCCTTCTTTGCTTCCTCAATAAAGCGGTCGTTCTTTGATGCTTTTCTGCCAAATGTCGTCTGCAGCTACTTGATCTGGATGATGTATCGTGACTGCTACGGCAACAGAGGAAGGGAAGAGATCGAGTCAGAACTTCTACTGTTCGGACAGAGGCACGAGCCTAATCAAGATATTGGAGAAACTTATTCATCAGGTGGTTTCTTGCTTTGATTCAACCGAGAAGTCAACTATCACACGCAGTCACAGAGAGTCTTTCAGATTTAGAATTGGTTGTGAGTTAAAAGCTACAGAAACGCCAAATTCTTCTATCATCAAGTGGCGTACCTCATAATTTTTGTGGTTCAACCTTCTCTCACGAGTAAGCTTCAAGCTACTGTTTATCTAGCTGATACCTGAGAACTTCAATTTCTTCCCGCAATTGCCCAGGACTCATCACTGGATTGCAGTCATCAAAAGTCACCGCATCCACATCCAAAAACTGAGCAAGTGCCATCTCAATCACTAAATCCATTGGAAACTGATTTTCAGAGGCATAAGCTTCGAGCGCCTGACGAATCTTCTCAGGTATTTGCACCCGCAATTCTGACCGGACATTGGACGTTTGCATATTTAACCTCGTGGTGAGGGGTATTGAACATTATAGAAAGGTCGCAATGCTACTAGCAAGTATTCTTCAATTGCAGGCAATCTCCGAACCCATGGTTCTTCTACGATCGCGGTCGCAATTCGGACATCCTGTGCTCTTAGCCCGTCAATCAACGCCCACCCTAACGCCTTGTGTCCACCTTGAAATCGGGTTCGGATATTAGCAGATCGACCAATGTAAAGAATTTTCTCTCTGTCTCGAACTGCATAAATTCCAGGGCGATTAGGAACATTACGAAAATCCTTCAAAAGCTCATGGCACAACTCAAAATCTACTTTCAAGGCTTGTAGAATTAATTCCGCTTTCTCTCTTGTCGGGTCTTTATCATCACTCATTACAGCTAACGATCACAGGGCATATCATACAAGTCATCTCTACCGCGAATCAACATCCTTCAAGACTCCGTGTTCAGCAGAGCTTCTACCGCTGCTAACGCCTTCTCCAAGTTAAGCCGTTTCTTTGGATCATCCCAAAGCTTTGATTTTTTCATCCGCCGACAAACATTATCAATCCGAACCCGAAAGTGAGGTTCGTCCTTATTCCCAGATTGCTCAGATCTCTTTGTTTCCGTGGCTACTGCTCTAATTTCAGTGAGTGATAGCCCTTTCATCACTGCTTGCTCTAACAGATTCTTACGGTGCTGCTCATCTTTTACTCGTGCGATCGCTTGAGCTTTTGTATAAGCGATCTGACCACTGCGTAGTGCTGTGAGAATGTCCTCCGGTAGCTTCAGCAGAGGTAATCTATTATTAACGAAAGACTCCCAAGCCAGTCCAACCTCAACGAACACTGTCTGGATAACCTCGGCTTCTGCCTGACCCATAACGTTATGGGTCACTCGTTGAACATCATTCTGCATCCGGTAAAGCAAAGAAATCACTGACTCTACGTCAGTTCCAAGCCGTAGCGATAGAAGATTCAGAATTCCCTCCGTTTCCTCTAGTGGATTCAGATCTTCTCGAAGTAGATTCTCAACCAAAGTGATGTGTAATGCTTGACCATCTGTTAGCTGACGAATAATCACTGGCAGATCTACGAGTCCCACTTCTTTAGCAGCTCGATAGCGACGCTCACCCGCAACGAGTTCATAACCGCCTGATGCTCGTTGGCGAACCAGCAACGGTTCTAAAATTCCATCCCGACGAACAGAATTGGTGAGTGCCTGCATTGCCTGGGGATCAAAGTAGCGGCGTGGCTGCTGAGGAGGAAAATGGATGTCAGCGATGGAAACAGATTGCTCTGAGAATGAACCGCCTATAGACTCACCAAACAATGCATCCAATCCTTTGCCTACTTTTATCTCACGATAAGGAGTTTCAGTCTTTCGCTTTCGATTTACAGCCACTACAAGTTCTCCAGATAGGTTGCAATATCATTCAAAACACATATGGACGGATGCTTCGGATCGTAAAGCGCCAGTGCCAGATGAGACTCTGCCGCATCCGCGTAGGCAGTTGCACGGGGGATCGGGTCAAAAACTTTTCCTATCGAGGAGAGCTGCTCCTGAATCGCGCTAAGCGCTCGGGTATCAGGGCAAACGCATCTTATTCAAGCAAAACCTTCAGCAAGTAGTCTTCATCCAGGGCAAACGCATCTTATTCAAGCAAAACCTTCAGCAAGTAGTCTTCATCCCACCCGGCTCGAAGCCGTTTGTTCTTGACACCTACCTTGGCTGTGGTCTCTTGATTGAGCAAGTTGAGGGCAATGTGGCGAACAATCGCTAGATTTTTGGGGGCATGGTCTTTGCGAATTCGACAGTTGTCCTCTTGAAATGCCACATCCAAGACCCGGTGGAGAGAGTTTTCGATGCCCCAGTGGGTCCGAACTGCCTCATTCAAGCGACCGGCATGACTCTCTAAACTGCTGATGGAGTAGCGAGTTTCCAGGCTAACTTTGCCGTTGATTCGACGTTCCGCCTCGACCATCGCGATACTGGTCAACTTCACCCATTGTTCTGCTTCGACCCAGCCCTCAACGGGTCTCATTGTCCAGCAGCGACGAGTTTCGACCCGACCATGCCCGATGTCGATGGTTTGCTGATAATCATGCTCCATCCCAGCAAACTGGGTCTTTTGAGACTGGGCAAAGATCTGCTGAACCGCTTCAAACAGACGACCTTGATTGCCCTTGAGAGCCAGGACATAATCGGCTCCTCGCTCCACAATCTCTTGAGCAATTGCCCTCTGACATCCCATGGCATCAATGGTGATAATACTTCCCTCGATTTCGAGCGCTTTCAGCAATTGTGGAATTGCCGTAATCTCATTCGATTTCTCATCTACCTGGCGCTGTCCTAACACTAACCGATTGGCGGTTGCCCACGCGCTGACCCTGTGGATCGCTCGTTTGCCATCCATTGGATGACAAGATTGGCGCAGAGTCTTGCCATCAATCGCAATCACCTGCGCTTGGCTCAGTTGACTCCGTGACCGCACCCAGTTCAAAAAACATTGCTGAAACTGTTCCGGGTTGAGCGCTGCAAACACGCGGGCAAAGGTGTCGTGAGCCGGGATGCCATTGGGCAATTCTAGAATTCGCTTCAGCCACTTGACCTTCGCTCGTCCAAAGGTTTCCATTCCCACCCAACTGTCTGCTCCACAAATCACCGCCAGAATCGCGATGGTCAGAATATCAATGAGCTTATGCCGTTTAGTTCGCTCAACGCGGGGGTCTTCTACTAAGTCGAAATGTTCAGCAATGCGGGTTCTTGGCTTGAGCTTCATCGGTAGAAAATAGAATAGATTTGCCCATTCTCCTCTCTTACAATTAGTTATTTGCTCTGAGGGCTATGCGAAATTAAGATGCGTTCGCCCTGGCAATCATTACCCTAAATCGGGATGATTTTCTGGCGTTGCATCGCAGTGGGGTCGAGCATGGCGGCATTGTGGTTTGCAAAGATGACAAAGATCTCCAGGGACTCGGACAGGTGCTTCACAACTACCTCACCACCCAAGAAACCTTACAAAATCGCTTACTGAGGGTACTGCAACAAAATCAACGTGGCTCTGGTCAACCTGTTTTCACCATCCGGGAGTATACGCGCCCATGAACCGCCCAATTCCCTCCGACCAAGCCTTGATTCCAGCATCCATCCCCATTCAGCTTGACGGCAAACCTGTTGAGAAAATTACTGCTTTTTTGTTTGACCAGGGCGGCAATGATGACCCAGCCACGCTGTTAGCCAATGCGAATAAGAGTTTTGTGGGTAGCTATGTTTTGGGCATGGGTTTCACGTTTGATGATACAAATCCTGATGCGACTTCATATTGCTGAAATGCACCGTCTGATCGAGCAAGACCCGCGCAATCAAGAACGGATTTTCCCTTACATTGGCGGCGAAGAAGTGAACACTAGCCCAACTCATTCGCATCATCGCTATGTGATTAATTTTGGCGATATGAAAGAGGACGAGGCGCGGAAATATCCTGATTTGATGGCGATCGTTGAAGAGAAAGTTAAGCCTAACAGACTAAAACAAGGATCAATCGTTAATCCTGCTCGTTGGCGGATGTTTGCCCGTTCTGCTGAAGCTCTTTATAAAGCGATCGCCCAGTGCGATCGAGTGTTAGTTATTACCGCTGCCGCTACAAAATATTTGAATTTTGTTTTTTTACCTTCCAAGATGGTTTTCAGTCACAAGCTGATTGTTTTTCCACTTGATCAATATTCGCATTTTGCATCGATACAATCTCGCATTCATGAGATTTGGGTACGATTCTTTAGCGCAACGATGAAAGATGATTGTACATACAATCCCTCAGACTGCTTTGAAACCTTCCCCTTCCCTTCCGACTGGGAAACCAACCCCACCCTCGAAGCCGCAGGCAAAACCTACTATGAATTCCGCGCCGCTCTCATGATGCGCCACAACCAGGGACTCACCGCCACCTACAACCGCTTCCACGACCCCGACGAAACTAATCCCGACATTCTCAAACTGCGCTCACTTCATGCAGAATGCGATCGAGCCGTCCTCGATGCCTACGGTTGGACAGATATTGCGATCGACTGCGAATTTCGCCTCGACTACGAAGACGATGACGACGAAGGAACCAGCAAACGCAAAAACCCCTGGCGTTACCGCTGGTCGGAAACCGTGCATGATGAAGTTCTCGCCCGACTGCTGAAGCTCAATAGCGATCGAGCCACCGCAGAAATTCAGGGAAAAACAAACCGCCGCAAAGAACCTGCCAGAATGCCCACAGCCAATGCGATCGATACCGTTCCCCCCACTCCCAAACAACTCGATTTGATCCCGCCCGACACCCAGCAACTTGACCTGCTTTAAACTAAGAGGATGCTTTGAAGGCGATCGTCTATTGCATCACCCGCCCCCGGACTGGAAGTCGGGGCGAGGTGGAAACGAGAGCGAAGGAGTTTTCTACTTTACTCCTAATTTTTGACGAAACTCAGGAGGAAATTATTCAATGGATACCCTAACCTCACTCGATCGCGCCCTCACCGAGTTGCAGCGCATCGTAGAAGAATACTGCGAACTCTTCAACCGTCATCCAAACGGAAGCCTTTGCAAGCTGATTATTGCAGACAACAAAACACGCTACCTCGTAATCGACGAAGGCTGGATTGACCAAAAGCGAGTTCATTCCCTCATTTTTGATGCCGAAATCCGCAACCATAAAATCTGGCTTCACCACGACGGACTCGACCACGGCATCACTGATGAACTCGCCGCCGCTGGTGTCTCCAAAGACCAGATCGTACTCGCTTTCCATCCACCTGATATTCGCCCACATACCGGATACGCAGTCGCGTAAGCCTATCCCTCAAGAATCGCCTGTCCTTCAACTCAGTGCTGCCCCATGACCTACACCCCCACTAAAACTCTCACCTTTGATGAATTCATTGCCCAATACGGTGATGAATTCCGCTACGAACTCGCAGATGGAGAACTGATCGATATGGAGCCTACCGGACCACATGAAGCGGTTGGCGGCAAGATCGCAACCCAAATTGGCATCGCGATCGCCCAACAACGCCTCCCCTGGTTCATCCCTCGCACCTGCCTGATTCGCCCCTTCTCCGACACGGCAACCGCTCGCCGCCCCGATGTTGTCGTTCTGGATGAAACTGTTCTGTCGAGCGAACCCCGTTGGGAACAAGAACCCGTTATCACCCTGGGGCGATCGATCAAGCTAGTTGTTGAAGTCGTTAGCACCAACTGGGAAACAGATTACGCCCGCAAAGTCGAAGAATATGCCCTGCTCGGCATCCCCGAATATTGGATCGTAGACTATCGCGGCTTAGGCGGTATCGCCTTTATCGGCAAACCCAAACAGCCCACCTTCACGGTTTACCAGCTTGAAGGGGAAGAATACACTCAGCAGCAGTATCGCTTGAGGCAACCCATTCACTCTCCCCTACTGCCCCAACTCCAGCTTCGTCTAGACGATATTCTGCCCCGTTAGCCGTGTCCACTCAACCAGATGACTGTGCCCCAACTCACCTCTGCCGAAATTCGCTCCACTCTCGTCGATGCCCTCCAGCTTGATCTGGTAGGTCCCACACCTGTCGATCGCGATCATGCTGAAGAAGTGCTGATCCAAGCTCCATCCAAGTGGTATCTCACAGGTTCCCTGGCTCCCTTTGGGGCAAAACCCGACGATCGCTCTGACCCGACCGCAGATGAGATATCAGATGAGATCGGTGCAGGAGACTCTAGCGAAGACAGCCAAACTCCCGCAGCCGCCGCAGCCCGAAAAGCTTTATTCCCTTCGTCGATGGGGCTGAGTTTTCTAATTTCGCAGCAAACAAAAGAACTGCAAGCCACGATCCATTGGGGCGACTATCTTCCGATCGAACTGGAGGAAGACACTCCTGATCAGGAGCCAGACGACAAAAAGAAACGAAAGCCCCAGGGATGGAAGCGCATTCCTCAAACAGCAACGCTTATTGTGCCAATTGCTGCCACTGAAGATTCTTTTGAAATTGAGATTCCTGGCGGGAGCGGTTTAGCGCTAGTCGTCAACGGTTGCCCAGTCCACGACGCTCGATTTACAGCAGGCACCCTTTCGGTGTCTATTTTTGTCGTGAACTATCGCAAGATGCAGTTTAGCGAGAAAGATACGACCTTCGCCTTTCAAACCTGCCTGACCGCACAGTGCGAAGAAGGCTTTGTACCCCGCTCAGACCTGCGAGGCATCGATAGCGACGATCGGGATGAAGCCGTTGCCAGCCTTCAATGTCGCCATGACTATGAGTTTGCGGTCGGTCACAACGTCTCAGCCCTCGCTCACTCAACGCATTCAGGTCATTGCACGGAGGTCTGCACCACCTGGATTCCTACTGCCAACGTGCCCAGAGTCGAACCCGCTCCGATCGCAGATGTAAAGCTGGGCATGAGAGCCTTAGCCGATGCCGAAAGTGCAGCCACGATTCAACAAATGCTCAGTCCAATGGTGACAGAATATCGCACCTGGATTATGGCTCAACGCGATGCCCCGATCGCTTCCCCCTATGCCGAAAAAGTTGCCCAACTGTTGAACGATGCCAACCGCGCCTGCGATCGCATTGAAGCAGGACTGCAAGCCCTAAATGACGCAACCGTACTAGTAGACAGTCAATGCAGGAATGATGGATAATGAAGACCCACCGTTCCCCTACCTGAGAACGGAACCATGCCTGCAAAGAAGTACAAGGTAACGCTGAGTGCAGAAGAACGACAAATCCTTGAGAAACTGACCACAACGGGCAAAACGGCTGCCTACAAAATGAATCGTGCTCGAATTTTGTTGAAAGCGGATCAGCATCAAGCCGATGGGGGGTGGGGAGACCAAGCCATCAGCGCCGCCCTGGATGTGAGTGTGGCAACGATTGAGCGAGTCCGGCACCAGTTTGTGGAGGAAGGATTTGAAGCCGTCTTGAGCTACAAGCAAGGGCAGCAGCCAAGAGTGCAGCGTTTAGACGGGGAAAAAGAAGCCCATTTGATTGCCCTAACTTGCTC
>NZ_PVWG01000065.1:0-20075 GCF_003003695.1 Phormidesmis priestleyi ULC007 | reverse complement strand
GGGCTAATCCCAAGCACCCGTGCCGTATCGCGAATTCCGCTCCCATTCATCGCCATATCGCTGATCTGCTGCTTCACTTGGGGAGCATAGGCGACCTAACTATAATCTTGAATAAACGTGCTGCGCTTACACGCAGAATTTTGGCAACGATAGCGCTGTTTGCCCGCAGCAGTTTTGCCATGCTGAATCACATCAATTCCGTCGCAACTGGGGCAATCAAATGGGCTTCTTTTTCCCCGTCTAAACGCTGCACTCTTGGCTGCTGCCCTTGCTTGTAGCTCAAGACGGCTTCAAATCCTTCCTCCACAAACTGGTGCCGGACTCGCTCAATCGTTGCCACACTCACATCCAGGGCGGCGCTGATGGCTTGGTCTCCCCACCCCCCATCGGCTTGATGCTGATCCGCTTTCAACAAAATTCGAGCACGATTCATTTTGTAGGCAGCCGTTTTGCCCGTTGTGGTCAGTTTCTCAAGGATTTGTCGTTCTTCTGCACTCAGCGTTACCTTGTACTTCTTTGCAGGCATGGTTCCGTTCTCAGGTAGGGGAACGGTGGGTCTTCATTATCCATCATTCCTGCATTGACTGTCTACTAGTTGTCGGAGCGCCCAACCATTTTTTAGTGCTTCTGTCTCGTAAAACGTTCGTGCCTCAGCATTTTTGACCGATATGAGCTTGACATAGTGAGACCAAGGCAAGGAAAAGTGACTTGCGATCGCGGTTGATTCCAATTCCGCAGACGCTGCCTGCGGAATTGTCCAAAGTTGATAAAATCGGCGCATTTGCTCTAAATTGCGCTGAGAAAATCCTCGCCCTAACTGGTTCGTTAAATCGGCTGCCAGACGTTTCATCAAATATTCGCCATAGCCTGCCCGCTGAGCACCGCCCTGCTCATATTCAACGATGCGTCGTCCGATCTCCCAATATGTAGCAGTCATAATGGAATTCACAGAACGTGCCGCCGTGTAGCGAGCTTGCTGCATCAATTCCAAAATTTCTGTCAGAATGGAGGTATATGCAGACAGAGAGGAATCTGTCTCGAATAAGCTTTGCTGCCCTTCGGCAAAGCGATCGTTTTGAGTTTCTTCTGCCACAGGTCACTCTACTTTCAACACGTTAAAATTACCCGTCCAACATAGTAATCAGTCGCCGGAGCTTTCCTGCTGCTTTGCGGGACTGATATCGCTGCTTCGCCTCGTTTAATACTTCTTGCATCAGAGTCTGGTCTTGAGCAACCTGAACCCAAGCTGCCTCTAGAAACACTTCGACCGTGATGCGGTGATCTTTGCAATAACGGGTGAGATCCTGGTCTAGGGCTTTCTCTAGGACAATGGCTGAGTGCCGATGGGTTTCGGGAAACTTTGCTAACTCGGTCTTTAAGTCCTCCAAAGTGTTGCCAGCACTGATGACTGAATCGGATCTATCTTTTGTCCGCAAAGGCTCAACGACCTCGCTTGTCTTCCCTTCCGAGGACTGAGGTTTGGCGATTAAGGGATCATCTCTAAGCGGAACGGCTGCTCGGTTGCGGTTTTGGCGAATCCGATCAAGAACACTGTCAGACATAAGGGTCACATTCCAAGTTTAAAGGAGTAAAGGTTAAAAGATATTAATCTAATTTTAGCTTTTTAGCTAAGTAGCCTTTTGATTTTTTCTAAAAGAACTTCAAATGGATACTCAAGATCAGGAAAGCCCAGTGCGCTTAGAGTGGTGTGTTTATTGATTGCCTGCTTGTACCGTTCCGACTCCCGAATCGAGGGTAGGATGAAATCGTCGCCTACTTCTTCCCGCATCCCATCCACTGCTAAACGACTCTCTTGACTCTGGTTGTTTCCAATCCAGCGATCGCGGAAGGGTACAACGCCCATCATCTGCGCTTGCGTCGCCCCAACATCTTGAAGATTATGAAGTAGATCAAGCGTTCGGACGAGTGAACCGTAGCCTTTAACAGATGCCTCTGATGGAATAACAATGAGATCGGCTGCACCAATGACCGTCAAACAAATTTGCGAGCGCTGAGGAGGAGCATCGATGATACAGACCTTAAATGTGTCTGCAATCGGTTCTAAACGTTTTCGGAGCAGAGTCGCACCGACTCCACTATTAGAAAGGTAATCTTGAACATTATCTAGTTGGTCGTCGGCTGGAATTAAGAAAAGGTTGTCGTTGTCTTCGACTGGATAAATGCTATCTTCAACAGCAACAGATTTTTTGATGAACTCTAGTAGGGTGGGCTGATTAGGTTGTAGCTCAAGACCAAGATAGGTAGTGAGATTATGTTGAGGGTCAGCGTCTACCATCAACGTGGCATACCGATGATGTGGAGTCGTCCGAGCATGAGCGACGCTGTGGTTTTGCCTTGTCCACCAGAGAGGGAGGCGATCGCGATGGTCAGCATACTTGATCATCAGCCAATTCAATTAGTTAATTATTAGGCGAATAGGTATATTTATCAATTGATAAATATATAAATTTAGCTTTTTATTTATTTGGCTCATAGTACCCTTCTACCCCGTTCAATTTGCTTCGCAATACATTCGTGTTTCAAACACTTAGCTGTAAGTAGAACTTATCAGTCAGTGACCGCACATCAAATCGTCCTGGCTAAGGTCAACAATAGTTCGTACACAAACCTTTCGTTTGCTAGCTGCTTTAAGAACCCTTTTAGATTTAGTTGTCAACCGTTTTCCTAAAATAGTTTGGGCACTCAGCAAGAGAAGTTTCTCAATAAGGGCGGTCGATTCTCAGCAAGGCGATTATTTGTTATGAGACCAAAAAATGTACTCTCAAACCAGCATTTTCCCGTTGACGTTAGCATTGAAACGTCAACTAAACTGAAAAAGTAGGATTCAGGAACCGATCGTGCCTAAAGTGAACGGGAAAGGTCAAGCCGCCATTTTGACGAATGACCAAATTGATGCGGTGATCCAACTGTGCAAAAAGCCTTACTGTTTTGCGGTGGAGATCGCGGCTTTCACGGGGTGCCGCATGGGGGAAGCACTACAACTGAGTCAGGCTGTCGCTCTCCACTTTCAAAGCGAGAGAGATAGAAAAATACCCTAAATCAACAGAACTCATTGAGTCAGTTTTTTATTTTGTGTGGTTTTGGCAACAGAACCTGGCTTTATTCTTCAACTAATCGTTTAGAGTTAAGACAGATCTTCTACAGATATGCTAAAAACACTATCAGAAATTTAAGGGATTCTTTTATCTTCAGGTGCAACACGTTGCTTAGTCATGGCAGAAGCAAAGATAGGCATTGGAACCTTAATTAAGAATCGCTATCAAATTCAAGACATTCTTGGGCAGGGAGGGTTCGGACGCACATACTTGGCGCTCGATATCGAGCGTTTTGACGAACCGTGTGTTTTGAAGGAATTTGTGCCGACTCATACAAAACAGTATGCGGTGCAAAAAGCACGAGAACTCTTTGAAAGAGAGGCGAGAATCTTATACAAAATTAATCATCCTCAAATTCCTAAATTTCTGGCATGGTTTGAACATGCTGAGAGTCTGTTCATTGTCCAGGAGTACATTAGCGGTAAGACTTACTTTAGATTGCTAAACGATCGCCTTGCTGCTCAACGCCAACCGTTTTCTCAGGTAGAAGTGAGCCGATGGCTTCAGAACTTGTTGCCCGTTTTAGACTACCTGCATGGAAATGACATTGTTCACCGCGATATTTCTCTCGACAATATTATGCTGCCCGATGGTCAATGGCAGCCTGTGTTGATTGATTTTGGGTTGGTAAAGCAGAGGGTTTCCCAGATTTGGGAGATCACATCAAACAACTCCAGTCCCTTGCACGAAACTTCATTCGTAGGCAAATTTGGTTATTCTCCGCCAGAGCAAATTCGGATGGGGCAATGTTACCCGTGCAGTGACCTTTACTCTTTGGCAGTGACAGCAATTGTCTTGTTAACGGGTAAAGAGCTGAGTCTCTTGATGAATCGGTCTTTAGAGTGGCAATGGCGTTCTCATGCTGAGGTGGATGACCCTCTGGCAGAGATTTTGGACAAAATGCTATCCGAGAAACCGGGCGATCGCTATCAATCTGCCTCAGAAGTCCTGGCTCTGCTACAGCCTGATTCGCCACCCCTGTCTGGGGACGGACTATCTCTGACACTTGAGATTGAGATAGACGAAACCAATAAAAATCTTCAAATTGCCGAGATTGAAGAGACAGACTATTTCAAACAATTGCAGGCACAGGCAGATTTTTTGAGGAGTGAACTCTACACCGACCCTGAACCCCAGGATTCACCAAAGTATCCCGTTTCTAGACTCGACACAGAAGCTATTGAACGGGCTGAGAGTCCTGTTTTCAAGAGCTTACGGTCTGAGGTTTCGTCTGAGGTGCCCTTATCGCCATTGGACTCAGTGTTCCTCGACCATTGTCAGCAAGCCCTTAGCCATTATATTGGGGTGATGGCAACCTGCATTCTTGAAGACACGATCGATGACAATCCTGGCTTTTCTAGAGAGCAACTGATCGAAGCACTCGCTGCTGAAATTCCTCATCCTCAACAAGCCGCTGAGTTTAAGAAGAGTGTTGCGACGGAACTGGAAGCCCAGTTGATGCCTGAATTAAGTCTTGAAATGACAGAAAGTAGTGATCAAGTTTTTGAGCCATTACAACCTGACATCGAGCCTGAAGTCCACCTGCCCCAACTAGATTCAACGTTTCTCAACTACTGCCAGCAAACCCTCAGCCGCTACATCGGCGTGATGGCAAAGTGTATTCTTGAAGATACCCTAGATGACAGCCCTAGCTTGTCTGAAGAGCAACTGGTCGAAGCACTGGCTGCTGCCATCCCTAACCCTCAACAAGCCGCTGAGTTTAAGAAGAAAATTGCCACTGGGCTAGAAGCTCCACCTACGACTGAAACTTCTCAAAAATCGATTCATTCAAGTAGAAAAGTTGGCGGTCAGCTACCAAAACCGATCGCGATCAAGTCAGCAAACTCTCCTCAGCCAGGGGCATCTTTTCGGCTCACCCAGTCGTTTGCAGACCGATGTCAACAGGATCTGACTCGTTGCATCGGTCCAATGGCGAAATACATTGTGGAGGAAACCCTAGAGCAAAATCCCCATCTCTCTGTGCATCAATTAATTGAGACTTTAGCTGCGGAGATTCCTAATGCAAAACAAGCTGCGGAGTTTCGCCAGCGTCTGCTGCTGTCACTAAACGCCTAAGTGACTCGTTAAGCCTGTAGTAAACTGAGGCTAAAATCGTTGTTCCCTGTAGTCTAAGTACCCAGAACCCGTCTAGCCGTGCTAAAAGCAGAGATAGAAATTGGAACCATAATCAAGAACCGCTATCAGATTCAAGGGGTGCTTGGGCGAGGGGGGTTTGGGCGTACCTATCTGGCATCTAACATCGAGCGGTGTGGCGAACTGTGCGTCCTGAAAGTATTTTTGCCCACTGATACGGATCAAGAGGCGATTCAACGATCCCGTAAGCTCTTTGAAAGAGAAGCCAGAGTCTTATATAAAATCAATCATCCTCAAGTTCCTACATTTTTGGCTTGGTTTGAGGAAGCAGAACGATTATTTATCGTGCAGGAATATATTGACGGTAAAACCTATTTCCGTTTATTGAAGGAGCGGCAGAAGCAAGACAACCTCTTTTCTGAATCGGAAGTGATTCAGTGGTTAAAAGATTTGCTGCCAGTGTTAGCCCACTTGCATGAAAACAACATCGTTCATCGCGATATTTCTCCAGACAACATTATGTTGCCTAAAGGTCAGTCTAAGCCAGTGTTGATTGATTTTGGGTTGGTCAAACAAAAGGTGTCTCAGATTTGGGTCAATAATGCTCGATCGGTGGATGAGTCAGAGCATCTTTCGTTTGTCGGCAAATTTGGTTATTCGCCCCCAGAGCAAATTCGGGTGGGGCAATGTTACCCGTGTAGTGACCTTTATGCGCTTGCAGTCACCGCGATCGTTCTTTTAACAGGACGCGAACCGCTGGCTCTAATTGATCAACAGTCCCTTGAATGGCGATGGCAAGCTTATATCAGCAGCGACTCTAAGCTCCGTCCAATTTTGAGCAAAATGCTGGCAGAGAAGCCGATGAATCGTTACCAGTCTGCTCAAGAGGTTTTGTCGCTTTTGGAGCGATCGTCCGAAAATGGGTTCCAGGGTAAAATCCAGCCATCAACTGAACAGTTAGTCACAAACTTATATCCAGCAGAACAAGGTTCTAAGTTTACTTCGGAGTTTATCGAGCTTTGCCAGCAAGAATTGACCCACTCTATTGGTCCAATGGCGAAATACATTCTGGAGGAAATTCTTTTAAACGCCCCAGATCTGTCTTCTAAAGAACTCATTGAAGCAGTCGCCGCTGAAATTCCCAACCCTCAACAAGCGGCTAAGTTTCGGCAACGCCTGCTTTTGTCGCTGTAATAGGTTGCTCTAGTGATCCTGGGAATTGGGTGGTCGATCGACGCTGCGACGACTCTGATCGACACTGCGACGACCACTACGGTACTGCTCTAATCGTTGCATTGCCATCGTCAGGCTCATCTTCATGCGCGAAAAGGTTTCTGCCAGACTACCCACTTCATCATTCGATGTTCGCTCAAATTCTGCGTCTGTGTCGCCCATACTCACAGCTTCTGCAACCTTTGCCATCCGATTTAGAGGACGCACCACATAACGCTTTAGCCAGAAGTTGACTGCCAGAATCGTGGTGGCAAAAATCAGGACGAACACTCCGATCAGCGCCAGAAACGATTTTTGAGCATTTTGAAGCACAGTGGTAGCAGGAACAGAAATCATTTGTGCGCCGATCACTTCATTCAGGTTCCAGCCAAAACCGTTGACTGTGCCATAGCGCTCAATCATGCTCTTAGGCGCAGCCTCTGGTGTACTGTGGCATTGCAGACAAGTTGCTTTAGTAATGGGTAGTGGACGAGCAATATAGAAGAGTTTGCCACTGGGAGAGTCATGAAAGCCCCGCAGCTCTTTGAGATTGGAGTCTTGGCGGAACCGCTCAACTAGTGGCGCTTCAAAGCTATCAGCTTTGTCTCTCAAATTCGTCGGATTCAGGGTGGCTTCTTTGTAGAAAAATTCTTTGTATTCTGGATCGGTTCGCACCTTTTCAAAGACTTCCCGGGCTGAGAAGGCTGGCACAGTTTGAGGTAAAAACTCTGTTGCCAACTTATCTTGTAGCTCTGGCTTAACTTTCGTATCAGTATAGTCTCGCACTGAGTTCATGGTTGTCATTAACATCAGAGCTTTTGAAGTGACTTCATTTTGGGCACTGTTGTTGAGGATCTGCGATAACGCAACACCACTGGTCAGCACTCCTACAGCAAAGACCAGGAGCAAAAGAATGGTCAATTTTTGACCTAACTTAAAGTTGTTCAAAACGGATCGGAAAGGTTTCATCATGGCTGGCTCCATTGAGTTGTTAAATTTCGGAATGGTTTTATCAGATCCCCAACTGCTTCGGAAAATTCGAGGATCTATCGTCTGGCATTCAGCCTTTTAAGACATCAGGTAGCCAGAAGAACATGAGAATCAGAAAACAAACAAGACACAAGCCGATCGTGAAGAAGTCCATAAACTGTTAACACCCGTTTTAATCCATAGATTTGCTGAAAAATTGAGCATTATTCCAACTGTCGTGCTGCCAGTCGCGCAAAGAGTCCGCCGTCCTGCTTTACCAGTTCAGCAAAGTTACCCACCTGCACCACTCGTCCCGATTCCACGACATAAATGCGATCGGCCTCTCGAATCGTACTCAAGCGATGAGCAATTACAATGCGAGTCGCATTCATGCGGGATAAGCTTTCGGTAATAATGGCTTGCGTATTGTTATCGAGCGCGCTGGTTGCTTCGTCCATCAGAATAATTTTGGGTTTTAGAACCAACGCCCGTGCAATCAACAGTCGTTGCCTCTGTCCACCAGAGAGATTGGTTGCCCCTTCACTGATCACAGTATGCATCCCCATCGGCATTTGCTTGATGTCATCTGCAAAACCAGCATTGTTGGCAGCTTCCCACGCCTCATCCATCGTGACCAAGGCTCCGCCTGTAATGATTTGAAAGAGTGCGCCGGTGCTAATTCTGCCGTTTTGCAGCACGACTCCCAGTTGCCGACGAACCGCGTTGACATCTAAACCTGCCAGGTCTTGACCGTCGTAGTAGACAGTGCCAGAGGCGGGGGTTTCAAAGCCGAGCAGCAGTCTAAAGACCGTAGATTTGCCGCTTCCAGACGGCCCAACCACGGCAACAAATTCGCCAGGTTCAGCGTGAATCGTGACATCATCTAGAATCAGCGGTCCATCCTCACGGTAGCGGAAGGTGACATGCTCTAACGCCAGCCGCCCGGTGAGCCTGCCCGGATCGGTTTTGCTAGCGTCTACCTCCGGTTCAGCTTGGACAATGGACTGTGCCCGCTCCCACAGAGGAATGATGTTCAAGGTGTTAATTAAAGTGTTGCTCAGGTCTCTTGCGCCTTGAATAAAAATGCCAAAGGCGGCATTAAATGCCAGAAAGACTCCAGCACTCAGCCCAAGCCCTGCCTGCCCCTGAGACTGCTGAATAAAGAGAATCGCAAACCAGAAGAGGAGAACAGCGCTGACCGTGGGCAGCACTTCATTGAATACGGCGACACTATCATCAATCCGCTGAGATTTCGCCAGCAGTTTCTTCTGTTGACTATATTTTTTGCCCCAATAAGCAAAGGCACGTTCTTCAGCAGCAGCCACTCGCAGCTTGGCAACCCCATTGATCAGTTGTACGGTCAGCCCCAGCATTAAGCCATCTAGCTGCTGGAGAGGACGAACCTGGCGCAGGTTGAGCATACTAGAAGACACCGTGACAAAGATGGCGATAAACGCTAGAACGCAAGCGATCAGAGCTAACTGCCAACTGTAGACGAACATCAGTCCCAGGTTGAGGAGCGCAAAGACGCTGCTAAAAACGGTGCGAAGAGTTGCGCCGCTCACCTGCCGCCGGATCTTGCCAACAGATAGCACGCGAGATTGAATATCCCCTGAAGAATACTGCCGGAAGAAAGAGGGCTTGAGACTGAGTAAGTTATCCCAAACGGCGGGTTGAAGAGTTGCGTCGGCAGCGGTTTCGACTCGCAAACTGACAATTCCCCGCGCCATTTCAAAGGCAGATTGACCGATCGCGACCGCAAACAGAGCCAGTCCAATTTGTAAGAGCAAGCCGCGATCGCTGTCTGGGATCGCACTATCAATTAAAATTGCGGTCGCCTGGGGAATCACCATGCCCAGTAGGGTTGCCGCCAGCCCGGTCACCACCAGCAGGATAAGGTCGAGTTGATGTCCTTTAAGGCTAAAGAACAGCAAATCCAGGGGGCGCTTCACGTTGTCAGCCAGGGGGCGGTAGAACATGAAGGCTTCCGGCGACAGGGAGGCAGCGACCCTTTCATTCACTGCAAACCGCTGCTGGCTCACGGGGTCAAATAACTCATAGTGACCAGAAGCCCCTGGAAGTAAGGCAACCGGTTCGTGACTCTGGAGGGTATAGGCAAGTAAAGGTCCGTTGTCCCGTTGCCACCACCGATTGGTCAAAAGGACTCTCCGCATCCGTAACCGGGAAGCACGGGCGATCGCCTCTAGGGGGTCTTTGACTCGGTTGAGTTCTTCTGAGCGGGCAGGCGGTTGAATGGTGACATCCATCGCTCTGCCAACGGCACCCGCAGCAATCAGCAGCGGTGTGCCCTCGGAGGAGAGAGGAGCGATGCCCTGGGGCTTAAGGACAGAAGCAAGTTCGTCTAAGGTAGACTCTGTGACTTGGCGATTCAGCAGTTCTCTTTCTTGAAACCGCCGAAAGGCTGCCTCTGTGGTCTGTTGCTCAATGATGTCAAGGCAATGGAGGAAATATCCATGCAATTGTTCTAAACCAGCCACTAGAGTATCTAGATCCTCCAGTTCATGGATCTCTAGAAGGGCAATTTCGATCGTGTCTTCTGCTTGCAGCCACATCCCAACGCCAAACGGCATCCCGGCTGACGTGGGATTCAAGGGAAAGGCTTCAAGCCCCATCCATCGGGCAGATCCCTGCTGCACCTGCACCCACGAAACCGTCCCTTTCAAAGGCTGGAAGGTTTGACCCGGTGTCAGGGAAAGGAATTTTCGACCGATCGTCTGCACACTCAAGGCGGTATTTTCAACGGGTTTCAGCGCTGCACTCAAGTGATGGATCCAGGTTTCTAGCAAGGGAATGGCTGAAAAATCGGGAGCGATCGTCTGATCCCCTAAATGCCAGAGAGAACATTTCAGTAGCTCTGTTTCTTCAATGGCGACTGCCAAAAGCCCGCGACATTGTTCGCTGTCTCGATCGATCGCCATGCCAAACAATGCCTCTCCAGCATTAGCACTGAAGAGATGTTGGCGAGCCCCGTTCGGGACACCATCCATCAGGGCAACCGTAAATAAAGACATCGAACCAGTGCGAATCAGCCAAAACGCTTCCGGATCGTCCAGCAGTAGAGGTTGATTGCCCTTAAGTTTGAATAGCTGCGGCTGCAACTCCTTATCATCCAGTTGTTTAAGCATGGCTGTTCTCCTGCAATGCTCCGCCCTCGCGGTGAATCAATCGGGCGTATGCGCCTCCCTGCTGACTTAATGCTTCGTGCGTACCTCTTTGAACCACCTTGCCCCGTTCTAGAACGATGATTTCATCACAGTCTCTAATAGTGCTCAGGCGGTGGGCGACCACAATGCAGGAACAACCCCGTCTGCGGAGGTTGCGATCGATGATCAGTTCAGTTTCAGCATCGAGGGCGCTGGTGGCTTCATCTAGAACTAGTATCGATGGATTTCTGACCAACGCCCTGGCGATTTCTAGACGCTGCCGCTGTCCGCCGCTGATGTTGGCACCTGCTTCGATCAACTCCGCATCATACCCACCTGGCATCAGGAGTACGAGGTCATTGATAGCGGCATCTTTGCAAGCTTGAATGATGTCATTGCGCGGGACGGTCTCATCCCAAAGCGTTAGGTTGTCGGCAACAGTGCCAGCAAACAGGAAGATGTCCTGCTCTACCATTGCAACCGAATTAGCCAGCACAGACCGAGGAAGCTGCGATCGCAGCTTGCCGTCAAACAGAATCTCTCCTGACCAGGGTTCATACAGTCCGCACACCAGCTTGGCAAGAGTAGACTTGCCCGAACCACTGCCGCCTACCAGCGCCACCCGTTCCCCCGGTTTGACGGTGAGGCTAAAATCTTCAATTAAGGGGCCGTCCAGTCGGCTGTAGCCAAAGGTGACATTGTTCAACTCGACATACCCCTGCAAGCGAAACGAATCTACATCAACCCGATAGGCGGTATCTTTGCGATTAGCTTCTGGATCGGTGGGGTTTTGCAGCACGTCATCCAGGCGGTTTAGGTCGCCTTCTAGTTCCTGAAGCGTGCTGCCAAAGTTGACAAGGCTGTTTACGGGTGCGAGGAAACTCCCCATCAAAAGCTGGAAAGCAATCAGCATCCCGATCGTCAGGTCGCCATTCATCACTCGCAGACCGCCCACGACCAGAATCGATGCCGTGGTTAAGGTGCCTAACAAGGTGGGTAAGACTGAGAGAATCTGGTTTTGCAGGGCGAGTTGCTGTTGCGAGTTGACTGCCTTGGCGTAGTAGCCTGCAAACTTGGCAAACAGGTCAGACTCTAAGCCAGATGCCTTGACGGTTTCCATAGTTTGAATGCCGCCGATCGCCACCCCAGACACTTTGCCATACTCCTGTGCCAATCTCAGGTTGGCATCGACACGCGAGCGGGAAAGTAGCTGCAAAGCAAAGAAATTGATCCCAGCAAAAAAGAAGCCAATTAATGTCAATACCCAGTCATAGAAGAACATGAGGATGGCATAGAAGATAATCATCACCGCATCAATAACCGTCGTCGCCAAACGACCGGAGAGAATCTGTGCGACTTTATCGTTCATGTCTAAGCGGCTGCTGATCTCCCCGGCAAACCGTTGGGCATAGAAGCCGACGGGTAAGCGTAAGGTATGCCAGAGAAACTGTCCCGACATCCCGATCGACAGCTTTAACATCAGCCGCCGCAAGTAATATAGCCGCAAGCGGGCTAAAAGCCCAATCAGGACAACCGTCATTAACATACCCACCACTAACAGGCGCAGCCATTCCTGTCTGCCCTGAACCAGAACTTCATCGACAAACACCTGCGTGAAAGCCGGGATTGCCAACCGGGGAAGCGTGAGCAACAGACCCGCGATCAGGCAATACAACAACGCACCTCGAACTCCAGCTAGTCGAACACTCAAGCTTTCGAGGATACTGGGTTTACGTCCACCTTTACTAAAATTGGCACCGGGTTCCATGACCAGCACAACGCCAGTATACGCTTGGTCAAATTCCTGTAGGGAAACTGTTCGGGGCCCAGTCGCGGGATCGTTGAGATACACCCGATCTTGACCAAACCCTTCCAGCACCAGAAAGTGATTGAAATTCCAAAAAACAATGTAGGGAGGACGCGAATCTTTCAGGGTGTCCAGCGGTTTTTGTAAGCCTTTGGCTTGCAACCCATAGTGTCTTGCCGCTTTTACCACATTGGATGCTTTACTCCCGTCTCGTGATACGCCGCACTCTTGCCGCAGCTCTGTCAGTGGCACGATCCGACCGTAGTAGCCCAACATAATTCCTAGAGCGGCGGCACCACATTCGACTGCCTCCATTTGTAGGAGGGTTGGGGTTTTGACCCTGCCAGGGGCGCTTGGCTCGAAAAGTTTGAAACCCAAGATGCTTGCCATGTGACTGATTAATCTACGAGGAGGATTGAGCGATCGCGAATGTGCAAATCAACTGTCAACAAGTGATTTCAGTAGAGGAATGATGTAGCTGATCGGACTTTGCTCTCCCACTTTGACCCGGACAGTGGTGGTGGTGGCAGCAGAAAGCTTTTGTTGGGGGCCCTTAGAGGAAGACCACTGATAGCCGCTTTCGGTGGTGGGGTCTTCCTGAAGTTGGGCAAAGACTTCGAGATTGCGATCGCCAGACATCAGACTTTTAACCGTTTCCTCATTACCAATCAGCACCAATGCGCCTTGAGGAGTCGCAGGTAGGGATGAAACACTCGTCACCGATCCGGTAACCCCACCAAATCGCTCCCGCTTAACGGTGCTAGGAGTCACCTGAACGGGCATTCCTGGCTTAATGCGTTTGCCATCCTGAACGGCAAAGTAGGTCACGCTGACCAACTTATCAGACGGAGTTTCTACATTCAGCGTGGCAATATTACTGCCAGTAGAGATGACTTGCCCCGGTTTTGCGGCAATTTCTTCCACCCTACCGCTGTACCCGCTCTGAATCTTACTCTTTTCCTTTAGTTCCACTTCCAGGCGAGCAATGTTGCGCTTAACTTCCTGAATCCGATTTTGCCGAGTATGATTAGACTCTAGGTTTTGTTGAGCAAAGCTCGTTTCCTGACTGTCTAACTCGCGTAACTGCGCTTCGATTCCAGACATGCTGGTCAAACTTGCTAAATATTGCCGTTCAGCCTCTGCTTCTTTGGCACCAATCCGCTTCAGTTGGGATTGAGCATCGGCAAGCACCGCCTGGTTACTCAGATATTCTTGTTGTGCCTGCAACACCAATTCGCTGGAAACGGCACCTTCCTGAAGGAGTTGCTGCCGTTTTTTGACCCGATCTTGAAGAACCGGAAGTAATGTCTGCAACGACTGCACTCGCTGCTGTGAGTTTTGGCGATCGGATTGCAGCGATTCTAGATCTTTGTCTCTCAAAATCGGGGTTAGGCTTTGAGCATTCTGTAGGCTTTTTAGAAGGGTCTGCTGCTGCTGGGCACTGGACTTTCCTTCGCGTTCGAGCCGCTGCCCTTGGAGTGAACTGGCTTGCTGATTTTGGTCTTGGAGTTCTGAGAGTTTGTTTAATTCTTGCTGCAATTGCTTTTTAAGCTCTGGATCGGGATCGAGCGTGGCCAGGATATCGCCCTTCTTCACTGAGTCTCCAGCCTTAACGTCGATCGTCAATATCTGCCCAGCACTTCGGGTTTGCACCAGCACAACCTTTTGAGGACGAATCAACACACCTTGCCCAGTCACCGTCATAGGAAGCCGTCCAACAATGCTCCAGACGATCGCGACAAACGTCAGCCCGCCCAGAGTGACTAAGGGCAACCACGATTTAGGTCCAACGACTTGCATCAGTTGGTCTAACTGTTCTGGAGACGATAAACGCTCTAGGGATTCTTTCCTGAATAGGTCACGCTTTTGGTCTAACATTTGCCATCACCCCAATTACATTGCAAGTCAAAATCAGTGATTCGTTACCGCTACTCTTATTGCCTTGACGACCCCTTTGAAACCTGCACTCAATCCGTCACGCTCCTTTCACGTTGAGGCATTTTAGCAACCAGTCAAATCTCGCTCCAGCCAACGAAACGTGATCTAAAACATTGAAGTCTAATTCGTCCTGGTATTCGATGCTGTCATCCAACACTTGTCCTTCGTCATAGGTGCGTCTGCCATATCCCAGGCGGCTACTGATGTCGCGCAAGCGATTTAAGAGCAAAATCGAAATCACCCGATAGAAGTGAGACGCAAACACCTCATCTTGATGCAGCTTGATAACTAGTTGTTGCTTGGGAACCATCAACACCAGAGAATCTTCGTGCGCTTTAATCGTGGTTTCTGGGGGGCGATCGTCTACAAAAGGCATTTCTCCCGCAATGTCACCCCGCAGCAATCTAGCAATCTCACGATCGGAGTCATCCCCGCTGTCTAAGGAGGCAAAGACGATCGCTAAGGGGTTATTGTCATCATCCGAAATCGAGACGGTCATGGTGCCATTGAGCAGGATATATAGCCCGTCAACGGGTCTGCCCTTATGGATTAGGATTCTGCCAGCCGGAATTTCTTCTCGTTGCCCAGCAGCAATGATCCAATCGATATCGCTATCGCTCAGTTCCCCAAACACAAACAAGACTTCTCTGATTTGAGAGCTTTGAGCAAACCTGCTGTAGCCGAGCTGGTTGACCACAGACCGCAGTCGGTTAGAAAGAAGAATGGCGATCGCCCGGTACAAGTGAGCCGCAAAACTGATATCCTGCTGTAGTTTTGCAGTGATCTGACTTTGCGAAATCGATAAGACGAGCGAGTCTTCGAGCGCTCTAATAACGGTAAAGGGAGCACGAGAGTCTAGAAAGCATTCTTCACCGACTAGTTCACCGCTAGACAAGCGAGCGATCTCTCGTTCCGTGGTGTCCCGCCCTTCTAAAGCCGAAAAAGCAAGGGCTAAAGGGTCACTTTCTGCCTGGGGAATCGCAACGGTCAATGCTCCTTCTAGAACGAGGTACAGGTTGTCAGCAGCTTCATTTTGCTGAAGCAAGACCTCACCCGCTGCTATTTCCTCGCGCTTTCCGGTAGCGATCATCCAATTAATGTCGCTGTTACTTAATTCTTGAAGTAGAACTTCTGTCATAACCCATAACACCTTATGTTTTACTCACGACACGAGGATGCTTAATTGATGCAGACCCACGAGGCAAGGCTTTGTGCTCTGTCAAGCTTCAGGAGAGTAACGGGCTGAATGTGATCCATCTTTACAGTTCGTCAAATTAGGTGGGGCGATCGTTAAAGTAAACAGACCGAGCATCTAACTAACAAACAAACTGCATACACAAGCACCTACAACCGGTTTCATTTGCACATCAGCCACTACTCAACTTCGATCAATTGGAACGTACTTTGAATCTGGGCTTTCGACACCCCCCCCTGCCACCGCTTCTAAAGTTTCATCCGATATCTCGGTTTCGGCTGAGAAGTTTGCCCCGGCTGATGCCTTTGCCCCGGCTGATGCCTTAATTTCTGCTAGCGTTCTGTTTTGGTGTACTGGCTTATCTTTCATGCGATCGGTTGACATAGATCCTCCTGATAGATTTGATGAATGGAACGAGTTCTGCTTCTTTTAACCTTGCTGCTAACCGCTGACTGTGAGCGATTATACATCTGGGACGACAAAACTCTTTATCTAGCCAAATATGAAGCTTTCCGGGTGAGATGTAAAGCCTCCTAGAAAGATGAATGAGAGGAAACCTAGAATTCTCAATTGATTGTATTGGGAAACCTAGATCAATTACCTTCTTGCGAATCAAAACAGCTTAAAAGCTTTGGTGTGGCTTAAGCATTCTCAATAAGATCTGAATTTTTTGGGACTCCTATTGGTTGTATTCAGTACTATAGAAATCTCTAAAGCGATTGTAAATGTAGAAAAGTTTAGGAAAGTTGAGGAGTTTTTCAAAAAACGTCTGACTGATGGCGATTCTCACTCGCAGGCTACACGTCTTAGGCTTCTGACCCAGTAGCTGCACTCCGCTCAAAACAGAATTAACAAATCTTATTCATGCTCTTCGGAATTCAGGTCTATTCTGCTGCAAAACGAACTCGCTGTAGTTTGATAGATCATTTAGTCCAGTCAGATTCAGAATCATCTCAGCAAGCAACCAGACGGTGAGGTGTATCAGCAGTTCTTTCCAGTTAACTCGAAGTTTCATAGTTGCCTCCTAAATCAAAGTTTCTGATTTTTAAGATGAGCTATGTTCTTATCCAAATGAGTTCAAACAATAGGCTGATGGCTTTGCTTAAAATGCTTTTGGCAGACATCCACCAAGAATCAAGCTAACTGCGGTTCGGTAATGCTTGATTTCTTTGTTGTCCTTACGGTAGGCAAGATCTAGCCCACTCACAATCTAGAAGTTTTGAGCTAAATTCAGGAGTTTAGTTGTTTTAATTCAGTTGAAAAAAGCGAGATAATTCAGAAGAGTTCAGAAAAATTTAGGTGAAGGATGTGACGGACGATCGATTCCTGTACTTAAAAAGCAAGAGTCTGTAGTTCGCACTTGATCAGTTCAATCACTCACCTGGAACTACCCATTCTGATTCTATCAGGGTGCGATTCCTGAATTTTACTGAGGATACCTATATGGTAATTATGGTTAATGTTGCTTATAGTGATTTCAATAACTGATTTTAACCCCTGTTGTGTGTTCAGTACTGCTGACGAAGCCAAGTTAAAAATAATACAAGTTAAGCTCACTCCATCTGAATAGCATTATTCAATGTTGGACTGATGTTGACTGTGCAGGATATGGCATATTGAATCGATTGATTTGCAGAACCCAATCACACTTTTACATTGAGGTGCTTCATGTCTCAGATTGTGTCTGTTCACTCCTTTCGGGGCGGGACTGGTAAATCAAACACAACGGCTAATTTAGCGGCGATCGTGGCGGGTATGGGAAAGCGGGTTGGTATCATTGATACAGATATCCAATCTCCTGGAATTCATATCCTGTTTGGGCTGAATGTAGAGAAGATTAAGCTGACGTTGAATGATTATTTGTGGGGTCGTTGCAAGATTGAAGACTGTGCTTATAACGTCAGCCCTGAAAAAATCACGAAGGCAAATGGCAGCATTTTCCTGATTCCTTCTAGTGTCAAAGTAGGCGAGATTGCTCGTATTTTGAAGGATGGCTATAACGTTCGTCTGCTGAACGACGGATTTCGGCAACTGATTCGCAATCTTAATTTAGATTACCTCTTTATTGACACCCATCCTGGAATTAACGAAGAGACGTTACTTTCAATCACAATCTCTAACACTCTCGTGATTATTATGCGCCCCGATCGTCAAGATTTTCAGGGCACCGCAGTCACCGTGGAGTTAGCCAGGAAGTTGAAGGTTCCTAAAATGTTACTGTTGGTTAACAGAGTATTACAAAGTTTGAATTTTGACGAAGTGCGGCAACTCGTCGAAAAGACCTACAATTCACCTGTAGCCGGAATTTTGCCAAACTGCGATGAGATGATGAAGCTTGCCAGTAGTGACCTTTTCTGCTTGCGTTATCCAGATCATTCTCTCACTCAGGAATTGAAAAAGGTGGCGAAGCAGGTGCTTGAGGAAGACAAAAAGCCCCAAGCACCTGCTTCAGTGTTGTCTAAATTCAGGTGGACAGGTCGTTAATTTGGAGACAACTCACAGACAGACGTTGAGAAGCAATATTCTTGCTGCCCACGGGGCTGACATTGCACAAGTAGAGGAACTGCTTGCTTACAGTGAGAATGTCTTTGCTCAAGGTCGTCTGAATCTTCCTCTAAATTTCCCTTTAGAGTCTGAACTGCATGTTGCTACGTGGATGCAGTATGCTGCGATCGCCCATGAGATAGGCACGTTTGAGGCTTTGAAGCAGCGACTCGTGCAGTTACAATTTCCCATTCAAGCGGGAATAAGCCAAACCGAGGCTTATCGGATTGTCACGCGCAAGGGCGGGTTAACCGATCAGATGCCTGAAGCAACAGGTCTGGTCTTGCAACAGCCAGACCCGTTAGAGCTATTGATCCACCAGAGTTTGGCGGGGGCTATCCCCGTCCTGATTGTCAAACATCGGCAGGATTTTGTTTCCCTGGTGCAGGCACTTGCTATGCGAAACGAACCCAAGCTTGTGCCTGATTCGATGGGAGCCTGTATTGTTTCCGGTTTCAACAATTGGGATCGAATTCGTCAGTATCGCAAACAATGGGAAACTGCAAACCCGATCGCCGCTTCTGACAATGATTGGGCAGCGGAGTTCCAGCGTTTGGCACCTCAAAAAGCGCTCTATCAAGATCGGTTCATTATTCTCAGTGATGGTTTCTACAGTGCGATAACCGCTTCAGATATGGGGTTGGAAGAGGTAGAATGGCGACGCTTATCCTTGATCATCCGCCTAGAGCATGAGTGTACTCATTACTTTACCTATCGTGTGCTTGGCTCCATGCACAATCATCTGTTGGATGAGCTAATCGCTGATTACCGAGGAATTGTAGCTGCCGCCGGACGATATCAAGCTGACTGGTTTTTGCGGTTTATCGGATTGGAATCGTTCCCACATTATCGGGAAGGTGGACGGTTACAGAACTATCGAGGTCAACCACCACTTTCAGACGGCGCATTTAAGGTGCTAGGGGCACTGGTGCAAGCTGCGGCAAGAAATTTAGAACGCTTTGATGTTAATTACAGAAGTGAACTTAAACATCCTCATCAAGAAGCTTTGGTCACGATCGCTCTCACTCGTTTAACCCTGGAAGAACTGGCTTCAGAGGCAGGCGATCGGCTGCTTCAAACAGTTTGCTTTGAACTCGCAACTGGATTCTAAAATAGAAATCCCACCTTGAAAGTGGGATGAGTGGGCGATTTAAGTTAAAGCTAGCAGGCTAATTCAAGTTAGTTGAAGGGTCTCTTTAAGAGCAAAACTATGCTGTAGCTTCAGGTTGGCAATCGCTAGAAGCTCGGTAAAGATGGCTTGTTTACGCTAACTGCCACGCCGCCACCAATACCAGCACCAACAGATGCAATTCCATTTGAGAAAGCACCTGTAAATGCCTGAGTGTTAGTGAAAGCTAATTCACTACCTTGAGCAATGGCACCAACATCGATACCGACACTAGCGACTCCACCAGCAACCGCTTCTAAATCCTGCTCAGAAAGTTCAATGTCACTTTCTTGAGATTGAGCAAGTTTGTCTGACATGATGGTTCTCCTGTTGTTGTGTAATGAGGTTGAGTAATTTTTTGAGTTCGGTCATCTAATTTCAGAAATCGGATTCCCTTCTGGCACTCCAGAACCGAAACCCGATTTCTTGAGAGGGTTTTAGCCAGCGATCGAAGCCGAGTGTGCTTGACCCGAAGCAAGATTAAAGCCAGGAACCGAGATGGTTTGTGTATCGGCGCTGTTAGCAGTTGCAGCAAAGTTGTTACCAAAAGCAACGCCAGTAGCATCAGCAAAGGAAAGAGCAACTCCACCAGCGACTGCATCTAAATCTTGTTCGGACAGTTCGATGCTGGTTTCTTGAGATTGAGCAAGTTTGTCTGACATGATGGTTCTCCTAATAGTTGTGAATTGGAATTGAGTAAGGACTTGACGAGCAGTGGAACAGAAGCGTGAATCTAACCAGCGATCGAAGCCGAGTGTGCTTGACCCGAAGCAAGATTAAAGCCAGGAACTGAGATGGTTTGTGTATCGGCGCTGTTAGCAGTTGCAGCAAAGTTGTTACCGAAAGCAACACCCGTAGCATCAGCGAA
>NZ_PVWG01000064.1:0-20207 GCF_003003695.1 Phormidesmis priestleyi ULC007 | reverse complement strand
GCTCTAGAACAAACCTCATCTTATCGTTGATGCGGGAGAACAATCCAAAAGTCCATTTCTCAATCGTGGCGAGTATAGCTCAAGACGGCTTCAAATCCTTCCTCCACAAACTGGTGCCGGACTCGCTCAATCGTTGCCACACTCACATCCAGGGCGGCGCTGATGGCTTGGTCTCCCCACCCCCCATCGGCTTGATGCTGATCCGCTTTCAACAAAATTCGAGCACGATTCATTTTGTAGGCAGCCGTTTTGCCCGTTGTGGTCAGTTTCTCAAGGATTTGTCGTTCTTCTGCACTCAGCGTTACCTTGTACTTCTTTGCAGGCATGGTTCCGTTCTCAGGTAGGGGAACGGTGGGTCTTCATTATCCATCATTCCTGCATTGACTGTCTACTAGAGTGAGGTTCCGAGCGATGAGACTGGTCGTTGTAATTGAGTAAATATCGATGCAGCCACTGATTTGCCTCGGCTTCAGTCTGTGGTTGCTGGAAGTGATAGAGGGTTTCGTGAGCTTCTTTAACTGTCCGAAATGGTCTTTCGACTTTACCTTTAGATCTGGCTGTCACCCGCCGACCATCGCTCCCTTTGGGCATGTGGGTCATCAACTTAATATCTAAGCAGGACAGTACATTTTGGAAGATAGTACTTTTGGAGATCGAACCATTATCGGCATAGATTGCAGCAGGAATTCCTTGAAAAGGTGAGTTGTCGCTCTTAGCTGTCATGGCGTTAAATAAGAACCGTAGCGCGGCTTCGACGTTTTCTCCATAGACACAGTGGTATTCCTGATAACACATCCCACTTCGGTCATCAACGACGCTGTATAGCATCAGCAGTGGATTACCGCGACCTGGCTCGACCCATGCGGGTTGAGCAATATGCTTTAAGTCTGAAGGGCTGAGGTCAAAGTGCCAGCAGTCGTTGCTATTATTGGCTTGAAAGCGCACGGCAGAAGGTTGTCTGGTCATCCGCTCTTGGTCGTACCCCCAAGTTTGGAGATAACGGTTGACTGTTGTTCTGGTCAATAGTCCTGGTGGTGGTTGGATGAAGCCATTGGGAGTATCGACACCGTATTCCTCAAGGACTTCGATTGCTCTGGTGGTGGAAATATGTCGCCCCTTTTTATTGCTGGTACGAATTTTAAAGGCAGCAATGATTTCACAGTAGCTTTCCATCTCTAGTTGTGAGAGTTTTCGCGGCTGTCCTCGGTCGGTACGATGAGTCGATTTTGGTCGCGTCTGTTCTCGCAGCAAGCGATACAAGGTGTCTTTAGATATCCCGTAGAGGTCAGCGGTGTTTTCTACTACCAGTTCGTTCGGGGCAACGAACTGGTAGTAGTTCTAAGCTTTGTCGTAAGCTAACCAGAGCCGAGGCGGGGACTTGTTTGCGGGGCACTGTTTTGTTCCTCGGCTACATATTTATAGAGTGTGGGTCGGGAAATACCCATCATTTGACAGATTTCATCGAGTGAATGTTGTTTTTCGTTGTACAAACTGACGACCAAAGCTCTTTGATTCGGCTCTAGTGCCTTAGGTCTGCCGCCTGTCTTACCTCTGGTTCTGGCGGCAGTTAATCCAGCGTTCGTTCGTTCGCGAATCAGGTTCCGCTCGAACTCTGCCAGTGCGCCGAACAGGTGGAACATCAACTGACCGCCACTGGTGGATGTGTCGATACCTTCTTGGATGCTGTGCAGTTGGATCGATCGTTGACGCAGTAATTCTATTAACTCAATTAGATGCTTGAGCGATCTCCCCAATCGATCTAACCGCCAGACGACAAGTGTATCTCCCGCTCGTAACATATCCAGCGTTGATGTCAATCCTGGGCGAGTAGCTTTGGCTCCACTTTTACGATCTGTAAAAATTCTTTCGCAGCCAACTTTAGTCAGTGCGTCTTGCTGAAGATCGAGGAGTTGGTCGTCAGTTGAAACACGAGCATAGCCAATTAGCACAACAAAAAGTAAATAAACTCATTCATGACGAGTATATCTTGATTTTGATTTCTTTATTGGGTTACTTTATCAAGCAAATGGCGGTTTGCCATTGTGGTAAATAGTCCTGTGACAGAGTAAAGAAAAGGGACGTTTTCTTTACTCTACCTAACTCAATTTATAGTTGCAGTTAATGTGGGTTAGAGCAGATGATTGTGGGTGGGTTGCAATTAATCTGGGTTCAGTTGCAGTTAATTCGGGTTTGAGCGACCGCATAGTTGCAGTTAATGTGGGTTCAAAATCGCGATGATTGCGGGTTTGATGATTTATGATTGCGGGTCGCTACATTTAGAAAGCCAGTGAAAGGAATGACAACGGATGATATTAAGTTTGTGCTTGATCTGATGACCCTTGAGGACGATATCTATGAAGTCGATGGCACCTATTTCATTAAGACAAACTGACTGGCTGTATCGGCGTATCGCTGTATCGGAAACATCTTCTAGAAGTGCTCTATCGACCAAGATACAGGCGATACAGGCGATACGATACACCGATACAGGCGATACGGGTTAGGAGCCAATACGGGCGATACAGGCAAAGCTCATTCTACAAACTGCACCACAAACTATTACCAAGTCATCACTCACACCCCGCGCCCTGGCACATCACGCCGGGGCTTTTTTGTCAGGATAAACAGTAAATAAAAAGGACAAAACAAAAACAAGTTACTCACTGCGGATGGTCAGGTTAGGTCAGGTCGTTTTGATGATGGGCGATGAGGTTTTATCTCGGTTCAACTCCGATTGGAGTCTGAGGCAGTAGGAAAAAGCTGTCTACATTTTTGAACGCGCTGGTACTGCTGCCGAGTTTTTAAATACGGTGATAACGATAATTGCTATTCTCTGTTATTGAAGCGAAAATGAAAAAACTCAAGTGACAGGAGGACTCAAGCATGAACGTATCTTTGACATCAGAGCTAGAGCAGTACGTCTCAGGAGAAAGTTTCAAGTGGACTCTACTATTCTGCCAGTGAAGTGATTCGTGAGGGTTCGCGCCTGCTGAAGGAGCGGGAACAGCTTCAACAAATTCGCTTGCAAGAATTGCGCCAGGACATTCAGGCGAGACTGGATAGCGGAGAGTCAACGCCCCTCAATATGCAGGTAGTTAAAGAAAAAGCGCGGAAGCGTCGCCAGCAGAGGCAGCCTCAGTAATGACGATCGTTATTAAAAGCCCCTCGGAGAGCTTGACCTGTTGGAAATTTGGGACTATGTCGCGGATGACAGTCTTGATCGCGCAGAAATGGCAGTGACTGGCGGGACGTGACCAATTCTTACTTCCGTTTTTAGATGGATCGGAGTAAGAATTGACAGCCCAGCTCGTCTATTTAGAGTGGCAGTCAGCCTCACTTAATTAAAGTTCAATGAAGAGTCTGTAACAACGGGATGAACTCTCCGCAGAACAACCAGACTTTCCATTCAACTTGGGAATACTGGAATATAACGTGTGTTGCAACGAAGATTGAATGTTGATTGCGAAGCCGTCTATGCTCAAACAACCAGAAGTAGGTCAATTCATTCGTGATCTGCGACTTCTAACAGAGCTGACCCAAGAGCAATTTGCGGCGACATTAGGGGTCACATACAACACGGTCAATCGTTGGGAGCGTGGGCGAATGAAGCCATCACGTCTCGCACTGAAGCAGATTGAGCAGTTATTGAATGCACAAGGGGATCGGGTTCAGCCTTTGACAAAGAAGTATTTTTCAGAGACGCAAGATTAACTGATGGAAGAACAACTGGTTGGCAAACGGATTTCCATTCCTGGACAATTTAATGATCCTGTCACCGTTGAGGATGCCAGTATCGTCGAAGATATTGTTCTTCTTCGAGTTCGCACTCAGCAAGGCGAGCTGAGAGATGCGTACATCGGCATTACTGAAGTTGAGGAGATTTTAAGCACGCAGAGTCAATCCTCTGCATCTCCAGTCGATGCCAATCAGTTTTTCCTCTTCGTCGAATCAGCTCGTATCAAGCTAGCATTTGCTTATGACCCCCATTTCGCAGTCAGTCTCAGCGGGGTCCGTCCTTTACCTCACCAGCTAGAGGCTGTTTATGAGCGGATTTTGCCCCAGGTTCGGCTCAGGTTTCTGCTGGCAGACGATCCAGGGGCGGGCAAAACAATTATGGCAGGGTTGCTCCTCAAGGAGCTGAAGCTGAGAGGAGCCATTGAGCGGGTGCTAATTTTGGCTCCTGCCCCGTTAACCCTACAGTGGCAGGATGAGCTGAAGAGCAAGTTTTCTGAAACGTTTGAGGTGATTAACTCAACGCTGGCGAAAGGGCAGCTAGCGGGTAATCCCTGGGAGCGGTTTCGCCAGTGCGTTGCCTCCATTGATTTTGCCAAACGAGATGATATTACGCCTGGCATTCTTCAAGTGGATTGGGATTTGGTGATCGTCGATGAGGCGCACAAGTGCTCTGCCCGGACTCAGGGAGATGATTTAAGGCGCACTGGACGGTATGAGCTAGTGGAGGCCTTATCCAAGAACAGCGAACGCATTCTGCTGCTAACGGCTACGCCCCATCAGGGGAATGTAGACCAGTTCCATAACTTTCTACGGCTGCTTGACCCTGAACAGTTTGTCTCTGATCAGATCAATCCAGAAATGTTACGGATGGAGAATAGCCCCTGGTTTCTCCGACGCATTAAGGAGGAACTCAAAGATTTTGATGGACGAAAGCTGTTCAAGGAACGTTTTGCCCAAACCGTCCCCTTTGAGCTTTCACCCGCCGAGGAGCATCTCTATAAGGAAGTCACTAAGTACATCAACAAGTTTTTGGGGAAAACTAAGGGACGAAAACAGGCAGCCGTTGCTTTAGCTCGCACCGTCTTACAGCGCCGTTTGGCGAGTAGCCTGAATGCTATTTTCAGTTCGTTAAAGCGACGGCGACAACGGTTTGCTGATTTGTTAGAGGAGCTAAAGGGGCTGTCTCCAGAAGAGCAGCACGCTCGTTTGATCAATCTTAGCAAACCAGTTGACTTGGAGAAGGAAAGCGATGACTACGAAGAGGACGAGCAGGAGAGCTTAGCGATCGAGTCTACAACGGCAGAGCGGCTGGAGCAAATCCGTGATGAGCTGCATGAACTAGAGCGCTTGGTCAAGCTGGCTGAGCAAACGATCAACGCTGGCACTGAGATGAAGCTGAACCAGTTGAAAGAGTGCTTGAAAGGAGAGTTATTCTCAGAACTTCAGGATGGTCGGGGAAAGCTGCTGCTTTTTACCGAACATCGGGACACACTGGCTTACCTAAAGCAGAATTTGGAGGCTTGGGGTTATACCACCTGTCAGATTCATGGAGGCATGAATCCGCTGGCTCGTAAGCAGGCTCAGAAGGATTTTCAGCTCAATCGCCAAATCTGCCTCGCAACCGAAGCAGCCGGGGAGGGCATCAATCTTCAATTCTGTCAGTTGATGATCAACTACGACATTCCCTGGAACCCGAATCGCCTTGAGCAGCGCATGGGGCGCATTCACCGGATCGGACAAACCCATGATGTCTATATCTTCAATTTTGTGGCGATCAACACTGTAGAAGGTCGGGTACTGGAAAAGCTGTTGACCAAGCTGGAAGAGATTCGGAAGGCAATGGGCGATCGCGTCTTTGACGTTGTGGGTCAGCTCCTGCAACTCAACGACATTCGCTTCGAGGATATGGTGAAGGATGCAACTTACAGTAAGGCTTCTGAGGAAAATGCCCTGGAGCAACTGGAGCAACTGGATCTCCAGCGTTTAGAAGAACTGGAGCAAGCAACAGGTCTGGCTTTAGCAACAAGTCACGTTGACCTGTCTCAAATTCGACGCACCCAGAGCCAGGACTTTCGCTCAGAAGAGCAGCGGTTGATGCCTCGCTATATCGAGGAGTTCTTCAAACGATCGTGCGAGTTCCTGAGTGTCAACTTAGAAGTTCGAGCCGATGGGCTGTGGCGAGTTCCCTATGTCAAAGAGGAATTTCGCTCCAACAATTTAGAAGCAGTGCGGCGATTGGGTACGGTCGATAAGAATTATCCAAAGCTTTCCTTCTATAAGGAGCAAATGGCTAACCCCAATCACCAGGACGCAGAACTACTATCGCCAGGTCATCCGTTGTTTGCAGCGATCTCCGAGCGGTTGGACATTGAACTGGATAATGCCATCTGCACCGGGTCTGCCTTGTTTTTAGATGCGGATGCCGATGAGCCTTACCGGATCTACTTCTTTGAGCTTCAGGTTGCTGGACAACAGCGAACAGGGCAGGCAGCAGTGTTGGAAGCCGCTTTATGCGCGGTTTTGGAAAAGGCAGCAGGCGATTTGGTCTTAATTTCTCCAGACTGTCTCCATGATCTTGCCCCTGCCAATGCTGACGCGATTCCTCCTGGCTCTTGCTCCCTCACCGCTCCTACGCCTCAAGAGCAAGAGCGCCTTGAGAAGTGGCTGAAGGTCAAGATCCAGGTGCCTATGGTGAAGCAGGAGCAACAGCAACGACAGCGTGAGCTAGACATTCGGCAGGACTATCTGGAGAAAGCGATGGATGCTGCCATTCGAGACGGTCAATCTACGCAAATGAAGCTGGCGGCAAAGGTGGCAGCCGGGGATGAAACCTATCGCGTTGCACGAGACAGTGCCCAAAAGCGTGTGAAAGACCTCAAGGAACGTTACAGAGCCAAGCAGAGTGAACTGGATTACCTTAAAATCGTCAGCTTTGGGCGGGTTGCCTATTTGGGCTGCGCGATTGTTTCCCCTGCTCCAGCATTCGTGGCAGCAATGCCGGGGATGAAGAATGACCCAGAAGTTGAGGCCTTTGCAATGCGACATGTGATGGACTATGAGCGGCAACGAGGGTGGGAGCCAGAGGATGTGAGCCAGAACCGAGATGGCAGTGGATTCGACATTCGTAGTTTGGGACCCATTAACTTGGAGACTGGTATAGCCCCTGCGCGACGGATTGAGGTGAAAGGACGGGCGCAAGCGAACGAGGAGATTTCACTGACTTCTAATGAGTGGCGAAAAGCGCAGCAGTTAGGAGAGTCCTATTGGCTCTACGTGGTTTGGGGTTGCAAGACCAACGCGCCAAAGCTGTTGAAGATCCAAAATCCAGCGAAGGTTCTGGTGGGTGATGCTAAAGAAATCCGGCAGGTGACTCGATACTTGGTGCCTGCGGAAGCAATTACTCGTAATGCTCAATTGGATTCGGAGGCAAATGCAGGATGACTCAACCTGTCAGTCTAGTTTTTCCAATTGAGAAAGCCATTTATCTCTTTACTCGCGAAACAAAACCAATGGAAGGAGGGGACAAACAAAAGTTTTGGCGAGAGGTAATGGGTTTTGAGTCCCCAGAGGCAATCCGGGAGGCAATTTTGGCAAAAGTCATATAGATCTCCTGGAAGCTAGTGGACAAGATGATCATGGGTATCGGTTTCAAGCAGTGGTTTTCATAACAGGGCCGTCTGGGGTGTCTTGGCAAATCAGAACAGGCTGGATTGTTCGCTATGGTGAGGATGTGGCAAGGTTTGTGACGGCATTTCCAGAGCGATCGGGGAGGCAAAAATGAGTCAATTTCAACTGTTTGATGTTGTGCAACTAATAGAAGAAATTCCCCTGTCGGGGGATTTTACGAATGCAGCGATACAGCCTGACCTTGCCCTAGTGGGTACATCCGGAGCGATCGTTGAGATGTTTAACGACGGAGAAGCCTACCTCGTGGAATTGTTTGGTGACTGGACAAAGGCAGGGCTTGAAGCTGACGAATTAATCTCTGCTGAACCTGACGATCCTCAAGCGTTTCGGGAAACGATCGGAGTTGAACCAGTCTATCCGCATCAACTTCGGTTGGTAAAACCTGCGAAGGAAATGATGGGTGCAAGAGGACACCTGGTTTCTATTTTGGAGGATTTACCGGAAGAGTTAATTGCAGAAGTTCGAGACTTTGCTGAATTTTTGCAACAAAAACAACGCCAAAAACAAGCGTAGCGATTCTCAAACCCTAATCCTTAGCCCCAAACCCCTATGACCACAGATCGCCGCCTCATTGAAGACTTCATCCCTATCCGCGAGATTTCTGTGCAAGCGGCACGAGAGAAGTCGATTCGCAAGGGGCATATCTCGACCCTCCATTTGTGGTGGGCACGGCGACCTCTAGTAGCAGCACGGGCGGCGGTGTTTGCCTCGTTGGTGGCGGCACCAGAGACACCCCAGAAGCGAACGGCTTTAAGCAAGGCAATGGTTGAACTTTGCAAGTGGGAGGCAGGGGAAGAGACGATCAAAAAGGCGCGACGGCAGATCCTAGAGGCACAGCGAGATCGCCTGGGTCTACCTACTGATACGCCATTGAAGGATGTGCCACCGCCCAAGGTGCTGGATATGTTTGCTGGGGGTGGGGCAATTCCATTGGAGTCGTTGCGGTTGGGTTGTGAGACCTATGCGGTTGATCTGAATCCAGTGGCGCACATCATTGAGCTTTGTACGCTGGTGTATCCGCAGAAGTATGGCAAGAAGCTGGCGGATGAGGTGGAAAAGTGGGGCAACTGGGTGATCGAGCAGGTGCGGGAGGAGATTGGCGACCTGTATCCACCCATCAAGATTGGTGAAGTGGCAGCAGAGAAGACAGAACAGTTGAGCTTGCTGGGTTCTGGGAAGTCGAAGCAGTTGAACCTGGCTCAATCTTTGACTCCGGTGGCGTATTTATGGACGCGGACGGTGAAGTGCCCGAACCCGGCTTGTGGGGCACAAGTGCCGTTAGTGCGCCAGACCTGGCTGTGTAAGAAGAAGGATAAGTATGTTGCCCTTAAAACTATCCCGAATCATGAAACGAAGCGGGTTGAGTTTGAGGTGGTTGAGTCGAGAACTGAAAAGGGATTAGGTTTTGATCCTGCGGCGGGGAGTTCAAGAGGAAATTCGACTTGCCGCCACTGTGGTGCAACTCTAGATGTTAAACACATCAAAAAAGAGGGGGTTGCAGGTCGTATCAGCCAACAACCGATGGCAATCGTTTGCACAACCGCAGGAGCGCAGGGAAAAACTTACCTGGCTGGCAAACAGTTTGATCGTTATATCCCAGACGAAAGCCAGTTACAGGAACGGCTGAACAAGCTATGTGAGGAAACCAAGCTAACGATTCCAACAGAACCTTTACCGGAATATGGAACGCTTGGCTTTCGAGTGCAGCCCTATGGACTTCTAAAATGGGCTGATCTATTCACTTCTCGGCAACTGCTGGCGCTGATGACGTTTGTGAAGTGGGTGAGGGTGGCGCACGAGAAGATGATGCAGGAGGGGTATGAGGATGAGTTTGGGAAGGCGATCTCCACTTATCTTGGAATATTGTGCGATCGGTTAGCTGATTACAACAGCTCAATTACTCATTGGCATGGTGGCAGAGAATTAATTGGTAATACATTTACTCGCCAAGCTTTGCCGATGGTTTGGGACTTTGCAGAAATCAACCCACTTGGCAATGCTTCAGGTAATGTTTCAGGTGCTCTTGACTGGATTCTTCAAGTTATTCGTCAAGAATCTAACAGCAATAATCCCGCCATTACAAAACGTGGCTCATCAATGGCTTTACCGATAGAGTCTGAATCGCTTGATGCCGTCATTACTGACCCACCCTACTTTGATTCTGTTCCTTACGCCGATTTGTCTGACTTCTTCTACGTCTGGCTAAAACGCTCAGTAGGTCATCTCTACCTAGAGCATTTTTCAGCGCAACTCACCCCGAAGAAAAATGAAGCCATCATGGAGCCGACTCGGCATGGAGGCGACAAAAAGAAAGCTGCGAAAGCCTATGAAGATATGATGCATCAGGCATTCTGTGAAGGCAAACGGGTGTTAAAACCAGAGGGCATGATGGTGGTAGTGTATGCCCACAAAACAACTTCTGGATGGTCAACTTTAATTGATTCCTTACGTAGAGCAGGTTTCACCATTACTGAAGCGTGGCCCCTTGATACAGAGATGGGGTCGAGGTTACGCGCTGCTAACTCTGCGGCTCTTGCTTCTAGCATTTTCCTCGTCGCCCGGAAGAGACCCTCACCCCTAGCCCCTCTCCCCAGGGAGAGGGGAACCGATCTAACTCCTGCTCCCCTTCTCCCTAGGGAGAAGGGGTTGGGGGATGAGGGCAACATCGGCGACTACGCTACAAATGTTCGTCCCCAACTCTCGCAAATCGTCCGCGAACGAGTCGCAACCCTGATGGCAGAAGGCGTAACCGGAGCCGATCTAGTCATCGCTTGCATCGGTGCAGGACTTCGCGCCTACACCCAATACGAGCGAGTTGAACTGCCCAACGGTGAGGAGCTTGATGCAAATTCCTTTTTAGGTGAAGTGCAAAAAGAAGTCGTCGAAGCCGCTCTTACCAGCGTCATGCAGTGCGACAGACGGGGCGTGAGCCTGGTAGACAAACCCACCCAGTATTACATCATGGGTCGCTACGAATATGGTGAACTAGCAGTTGAGTTTGACGAAGCCAACACCCTCGCCAAAGGGGTCGGGGTTGAACTCGATGGCGTAGGCGGTTTAACTGATGGCAAGCTGGCCCTCGTCACCAAAGCTAAAACTACCATTCAACTGCGAGACTACAGCGATCGGGGTGCTCTTGAAGACTTGGGCATTCAGCGCACCGAAGGACGGCAAACCTTCAACGTCAAACCGCAGGAAATTGGCGCTGCACCAACCCTCATTGATGTGCTACATCGTCTGCTCTGGTTGGCAGACCATAAGCCTAGTGAAATTCCCGTATTCCTCAACCTTGCCCAACCCGATGCCACTCAGTTACGCCTGGTCGCTCAAGCCCTTGCGGGACGTGCTTTAACACCAGAGCCAGGGCAGGAAACCACAACCACCCAACGCACAAAAGAGCAAGCTGCGATCGATACCTTGTTAGCATCCTGGAAGCGACTGGTCGAAGACAACCTATTCACTCAGGGGAGATAAAACCAATGGTGCAAACGATTCAAGCTAAAAACGTCACCTTGCGAACGCTGATTGATGATTTTGGGATTCGGCTCGTTCGGGACTCCCAATGCTTCTCTGAATGGCAAACGGATCTGCCTGATGTGAGCGACTCCGAAAAAGAATCGCTCGATCGCATCGCCAATGGATTCGTCAATCTCCTAGATTATCCTCCCTTGCTTGAAGGGGTGATTCGGATGTCTGTGGTTGATCCTCTCCTCTTTTTAGGTGGCTTTTACCTCCCGCCATTTCATGTGAGATCGGAGCCATCGATCGAAATTCAAACCGAAGACGAAGGCATCATCGTTACTGGCAGCCTCGATACACTCGTCCTTAAAGACCAATTGTGGGTACTGGTTGTCGAGTCAAAACGAGCCTCCTACTCGGTGGAGGCTGGGTTGGCTCAAATTCTGGCGTATATGCTGGCAAGCCCCAATCCAGCTAAACCCTGCTACGGCATGATCACCAGCGGCGGCAGTTTTATGTTTGTCAAACTCGTCAAAGGCAATTCACCCCAATACGCAGTCTCAAAATTATTTGGAATTCGTGATTCTGGCGATTTACATACCGTCTTTGCCATCCTCAAACGATTCGGTCAGCTCGTGGAATAGCCCCTATGTCTTACAGCAACTTTACTCTCAGCAAAGTCAAAGCCGACTTCGGCATCATCACCCACGAAACTCAGGATTTGTTTACTGAGACTAAGGCGATCGTCCCCAGCGAATTGCTCACCCTCACGCTCAAAGATCAACTGCCGCTTGCCAGCGCCATCAACACTGAAAAAGCGCGGTCTGAATTGCTGGTCATGCCCATCCTGATCGAAGTTCGACGCTTGCTCAACAACCAAATTTCGGTCTTTTCTGGTAGCACCTTTGAAGTGGCTCCAGAGCAAGGCTTAGAAGGGCGATGCGACTTCATCTTGAGCCGTTCCACGGAACAGTACTACATTACCAGCCCCGTGCTCACGATCGTGGAAGCTAAAAACGAAAGCATCCCCAGTGGACTAGGGCAGTGCATCGCCACCATGATTGCGGCTCGCTTGTTTAACCAGCAAGAGAAAAACCCAACTGATCCAGTCTATGGAGCCGTTACCACTGGCACCGATTGGAAATTTCTCAAGCTCGAAGGACAAACTGCCTTTATCGATGTCAGCGACTACTACATCAAAGAAATCAACAAAATTCTCGGCATTCTAGTCTCTACCCTCCAACCAGAATCAAAGCTGGTCGGCGTTCACTAACCGTATCCCCATCTCTTGCCTCCCACACACCCCATGAGCAGCGCCTACCAACTCAAACCCTGGACCCAGGTTGCCATCCCCCATCAAGATATCTTAGATGGCAAACTCGATAACTCCGTTTACGCTGCCAAACTAGGGGCGGTGGTGCGGCAAGATCCCACCTGTCCGCCTGTGTATCGCTCTGCTAGTCAATTCTTTGCCGCCACTTACCTCACTTCAGAACTGAAAAGTCTTCTGACCAGCGTGGTGCAGCGTTTGTGTGGAGAGGCAGGCGATCGGGTTCTGCAACTGCGAACCCCCTTTGGTGGCGGGAAGACGCACGCGTTGATCAGCCTTTACCACCTCACCAAACATCGACAAGACTTGGTAGAACATGCCGACTTTGCTAAATTGCCAAACCCTGGCACTGTCGATGTTGCCACCTTTATCGGCGACGATTTTAGTGCGACCAAAGGAACCCAGATTCCCGATGGGCCACAAGTGTTAACGCCCTGGGGCTATTTGGCTTGGCAACTGGGTGGCAAGGAGGCTTATGAAATTGTTCGAGCGGACGATGAGCAACGAGTCGCCCCCGGCAATGATGTGTGGCGCAAAATTATTGGCGATCGCCCAACACTCATCCTGCTGGATGAATTCCTGAACTATGTGGAGAATGCTTTGGGTGTCGAGGTGAAGGATTCGACGCTCGGCAAACAAGTACTCACCTTCATCAAAAAACTGCCCGATGTCGTCGCCGAATTGCCCAGAACCGTGCTGGTCTACTCCCTTCAAGCCAGCGTGCAGGAGGCAGTGGGTAATGAAGGACTGCTCGGCACATTAGACAAACTGGTGTCACGCAATGATGCCAAAAAAGAGCCTGTCTCTGGCGATGAGGTGATGAAGGTTGTCCAGCGCCGTTTGTTTCAGACGATTGGCGATCCTACTGCGATTCAAGAAATTGCCAATCAGCAGGCTGAACTGTTTCGCAAATTCCATGAAAGCTATGCCGAAACCGATCGCGGTAGACAGGAGATTCAGCAGCAGGCAGCCCTCCTTGCAGAACGAATCCAGATCAGCTACCCATTTCATCCTGACTTACTGGATTTGATGTATCACCGTTGGGGAACCCTGCCCAGTTACCAACGCACCCGTGGTGCCCTCCAGTTTCTTGCCAGCGTCGTCTACTCTCTCTGGCAGGAAGAGCATACATCCCTGCTCATTAGCCCAGGCGATGTACTCTTTCAAAATGAAGCAGTCAGAGGCGCATTCTTCACGCAAGTCGGTGAACGTGAACGGTATAACTCAGTCATTGATGCTGATTTGATTGGCAGAAAAGCCAAGGTCAAAATCGTAGACAATCGCATTGCCCAAGATTCCCCAGCACTAAGCCACCTCAAAGTCGGCACACGCCTTGCCTCGGCTGTGTTGATGTATTCTTTTGGTGCCCGTAGCGGTGAAGATCGAGGGGTTTTAGAACAAGAGATTACAGCCTCCTGCCTCACACCAGGACTCGATCGCAATGTCATCACGGCAACCCTGAGCGACCTGCGGGAAAACTTACTCTATCTGCACTACGTCGGCAAACGCTACCGCTTTGAAACGAAGGCAAATCTAAACAAGCTGATTGCTGATGAGGAGAGTAAGATCTCTGGAAATGACGTTTTGGAGAAGATCCGAGAAGAACTTGGTAAAACCCTTCAAAGCAGCAGCGGTAAGGTTATTCTGTGGCCCAAAGACTCCGCAGCGATTCCTGACAGAGAACCGCAATTTAGTATTGCTTACTTGGGGCATGAGTGGGCAGAAAAAAGCCCAGACACCATTCTTACAGAGGTTATGTCCTGGCTAGAGCAGAGAGGCAATGACAAACGAGAGTATAAAAATGCGCTTGCCTTCGTGATTCCGAACAAAGCCCAAATTGATAAAGCACGCAAAGCTGGTCGCAACGCAGAGGCGATCACCTCACTGATTAAGGACAAAGCCAAATACAAGTTCGGTCCTGAAGACGTGGAGGAACTAAACGAGAAGCGCAAAGATGCGCTCAGTGATATCGGTGCGGCTGTCCGGCGGCTGTATGACTACATCCTGCTTCCAATACCCAATACAGATGGGGCTAACCCAATTCGCCTGGAGATGATCGACCTTCAAGCTCAACTCAACACTAGTCAGAATCTCCAAGACCGAGTGTTAGATGCCCTCAAAAATCATGTCTTTGGCAGCATCACCACATCCAAGCTGATGCGCTTGTCTGGGCTAGAAGAGAAGGAACCTGGCTACATCACTGGAGATGAGTTGGTTAGCTATTTCTTCCGTTTCCCCACCTATCCAAAGGTTTTGGGCATTGATGCCGTGAAGCAGGCGATCGTCAAAGCGGTTCAGCAGGGTCTCATCGGTTATGTTCCCTACCTGATCATTGCTTCCAACGGCAGTCCTAAAGTAGAAAATCCCTCCCTCGTTAGCTTCGAGCGAACCATTCCCCTAAACGAATTGGATCTGGCTGGCTATCTACTAGCTCCCCAATTAGCTAAACAGCTTTCAGTTCCCCCTGAATCAGAGAAACTGCCCAAGATCGGAACTCAGGGTGCTGAAACTGGCGATGAAGTTGCCACCGCTTTTCAGGGTGGTTCCGCTACAACCATACCAGCCGCTAATGAAGGACAAGCAGCAGTCGAGTACAAATCTCAAACCAGCAGTATCGAAAGCTCGGTCTTAGTGAATATTGTTAACGGTGTTCAACCAGCTCGTCACTACAAACTGGAGGCCATTACCGACAAGTCCAAGTTCTTTGAGTTGTTCAGCGTCCTTCAATCATTGTCCGACAGAGCAGAGGATATGACGATCAAAATTGAAGTGAGGGCGCACACAACTCAGGAATTCGACCGAGCTTGGATCAGTGGCGCGATCGAGGAGCCTCTTGACGAGCTAGATATTCAAGCTTCAACAAGGCTTGAGTAGGAAGGAGGGTGGCTCAAGTACGGGATCGTCAGCATGGCAGCACACAACCCATCATGGCGTTCCCGTAAGCCCAGTTTTAGTAACGGAAAAATCTTGAGCGTTAAGGGTGGGTGAAATCAGCCGTCCCATTTGTGGTCGCTGGGCTTCCCGCCCAAGCGAACCTATAGGGGTAAAAGGGGTAAAAGTAGCGGTGCGATGTAGCAAGTCAAGTGTTAGAGGATTAAAGCGAATCCTCCTAAGTGAGTGGAGAGCCGTCTCTCCCAGTGGCATCTGTCCCACTGTCCCCCCGTAAAAGAGTCTTTGACTCCGGTCACACTGTAATCAGTAATGAATCCAGTGGAATGCAGACCACGAACGTATCTAAGCCTGGAAGCCTCAATCCGGGTAAGGGCAATGGGAAGTCTGAAAGGGTTAAGGCAATTGAACCGTTGCTTGAAGCTTCGTCATTTAGGCCAGTCAGTGAAATCAGGCTGAAACACTGAGACCAAAACGGTAAATGGGTGGCTTAACGGCTCGCTACTCCGTTAGGTGACAGATCACAATCCCATCGGAGTGTAGACGGAACCCGACCCAGACGCAACTCAAACACTTGGAACTACAGAAGCCCAATGGATTCTCTGGCTCAACCGCCAGAGTAGGTAAACCGTAAGGAATGCACAATATCCAGTGGGTAAAGGATGCTGGAGGAAGCGAAGGCTCCTGGTAATGCAGGAGATAGGGGTTCAAACTTTGCTCCACGTTGAAAGACGGCAGACTTCCAGCAGGTCATCGACGATAAACCAATGTAAGGGAACCGAATCGCCTGTGAAAGATAGAGTCTGTAAAGACATCGGAGCAGGGAAACCACTTGAGGACTGGGCTGCCATTCACTGGAAGCTCGTCAAAAAGCGTGTGAGGAACCTGAGACAGCGAATTTATCGTGCCACTCAAAACGACCAGTGGAATCGGGTGAGAAGCCTGATGAAGCTGATGCTACGCAGCTACTCCAACCTGCTGTTATCGGTGCGACGCATTACCCAAGGAAATCAGGGAAAGCAAACGGCTGGCATTGACGGTCAGACGGCGCTCACCTCTGAGCAACGGGTACAACTGGTAAATCGAATGCAGGACAAGACCCTGTGGCAGGTTCACCCAACCAAACGGGTTTACATTCCAAAAACGAGCGGAAAACTCAGACCTCTGGGAATACCTGCATCAGAAAATCGGGTCGCACAGACAATCGTTAAAAATGCCTTAGAACCAAGCTGGGAAGCGCGGTTCGAGAGCCACAGCTACGGGTTTCGCCCCGGTCGCAGTTGTCAAGATGCCATTCAGAAACTCACGTTAAAGCTGAAATGCTTATGGAATAAACGTTTCAGAAAACACCTTTCAGTCTCAATGAGACGTACCAATTAGTCTTTAGGCTATTTGGTACAGAAATCTTGAACGGAATATCAAGGGTTTCAGGCTCCTGATTCTCAGCAGGTTCAACTGGTACACCTCTTAGCGTAACTTTCTGTTCCGTTACTACTCAAACCCCATACCCCGTAGAGGTGTCGTGATACGAAACGCTAGAAAAGCTGAGTACGATCGCAATTTCTTCTATCGAATTTGAATCGTTTGAGCAACTAGAGCCGTTTCCTCGATCGGAGACTGGTTTCCGGTAATTTGAACACGGATACCCGGCGTTAAAGTGCCCGGAGCGACTGTCTTACCTTGTCGCATCACAGACGTATTGGATTGGAGTGAAACAAAATAGCGACCCGAATCGGTTGTAACGGTCAATTGCAGCGGGAAGCTTTCCATCACTTGTTCAACAGTGCCTTCAATCATCATAGCTTTGCGCGGCGTTGTAACGGGATTTGGGAAAACAGCATCATCGGACGAAACGGCTTCGTTTGGATCAACGTGAGTCACGATCGCAGGCTCCTGAGTCACACTTAAATCTGAAGAATTGGCTTGATAACTAGTACATGCAAGAAGAAAAACACTCACTCCTAGTAAGCTGCTCAAGCCTATTCCTTTCAGTCTCATCATGATCTGACTCCTTCTAAATTTCAAGATAATCTTCGACTCTATTCTGTCTTTTACTTCTAGAGTGATTGAGTCAGTTACCAAAACGGATACCAGTTGCCTCAAAAGGGTTTTGGATTGGTCAAAGTACGATCAATGGCAAAAGAGAACTGCACGAATCAGCAGACGCAAATTCAGGCAATTCTCTTTTAGCTCGCTAGTACTGTTTCGGATGGGACTTAGCAGGGAATATTGCGCCAAGCCAGCATATTGTCAAACACAGGCTTCGTGATCCGAGTTGCGCTGTTGGGGCATCCACCATAGGCATGAACTCCAACGGCATGACGCTCACCGTTGAGCAAGCGCCAGACCGGACTGCCACTTTGTCCGCCCATCGTATCAATCATGTAGTAGATTTTGCGATCTTGAACGTCGCTAATGCTTCCTGCATTGAACCATTGTGTCCCAAAAGGTTTATCGGCAGGATAGCCAGACGTATTCACAAACAGATTCTTCAGAGAAGCATCGGACAGATTTGCAAAGCCAAACCAGCCCACCGTGTTGCCCAAGTTGCAGTTCGGCAGAATAATCGCACCGTAGTCAAATTCGGGTTTGCTGTCTTGAATCCAGCCGTTGACACTGCGGAACGAGGTGCCCACTTGAGAGCCATAGGGGCGGCTGTTGCCATCCATGCCAGGAACCACTTCGATCGATTTTGCCCATCCGCCATTAGCTTTACTGTAAACGCAGTGACCTGCCGTCATTACAGTGCGTGCACCAATGAACCAGCCTGTTCCAACAAACTTCGCGTTATCAGGGAAGGTGATAAAGAGTTTGCAGATCCAGCGCCAAGGGTTGCCGCTAGCTGGAGTGATTCGGATGCGATCGTCCGCACCACAGACAGTTTCCGCCATCAGATAAGCGGTAGAAGCTGCATCGGGCAGATCTTTAAGATCATCAGGAGAAACAACGGCTTCACCGATTCCTTCAGTCACTGCACGGGTTGGATCAAACCCTGAAACCGCCTCGAACTCTCCGTTGCTGACAATGCCATCGAAATCTGGAACCATCAGGTTTTCGCCTGGTTTTAGCTCAGAACTTTCACTAGACACAGCGCCATGGAGTTGCACTTCAGAAACAATGGGTTGTTCAGAGGAAATGCTTTGATGAGTTGTCATGACAATAAGACTCCTTGAATAAACTAGATTTGAACGAATGTATTGCGAAGCGATTCGCGCTTATTGAAGGTCTGATTCGGGGGGAGCAAGCTGGTACTCTTCGGCGAGTTCAATATCCGCAACCCCTTCGATTTGAGAAAGCGCACTTATGCTCTCAGCCGCGATCGCACCTGTGATGACTCCAATTTCAACAAGCCATTGATCGACTTGCATTCCAGCAGTTTGAAGCTTTTGGGCGACTTCGGGGAGACGTTCCTGATAGTCATCTCGAACCGAAACCAGCACTTTGAGGTTTGCCATAGTTTCAAGTTAAGGGGCTTGAACTAACCCAGCACCCACATCCACGGAAGGTAAGGGCAAACGTTGTGCCGATTTTGCGAGTAGGTTCCAAAGTTCCTGTCCTCTCAGTCCGGTTGCTTCGGCGTGCAGAGCAGCAATTCCTGCCACATGAGGCGTTGCCATACTGGTACCGCTGATTGTTCTGTAGTGGAGGGGAAGAATCCAGCTAGAGCGAACTTTCACGCCTGGAGCCGCGATATCAATCTGTCCGCCTTTAGGATTGATGCCTTGCGTGGAGAAGCTTGCCACTTGAAGCTGGACATCGATCGCGGCAACTGCCAAGATAGAAGGGCAGTTTGCAGGACGACCGACAGGTCGGATAATGCCTGCACTGCGATTGCTCTCATTTCCTGCGGCAGCCACAATCAGAGTGCCTCGTTTGAGGGCGCGTTTTGCGATTGCTTCATAGATGCGAGAGTAAGACTGACCAGGTTGGGTCGCAGCGCCAAGCGACATGGAGATAATATCGCAACCGTTTGCGATCGCCCATTCGATCCCTTGTAGAATCTGACTATCGGTTCCACTGCCTTCGTTAGACAGCACCTTCCCAGCGTAGATCTCAGCATTGTAAGCAATCCCATAGAGGGGAAGGACACCAGGGGTCTTGGAACCACAGGCAGTTCCGATACAGTGCGTACCGTGTCCATTCCCATCCTGTACGTCTTGTCCCTCAACGAAAGATTTCGCTGTAACATTTCTGCCCAAGAAATCAGGATGGGTGAGATCGAAGCCCGTATCTAGAACTGCAACCTTAATTCCAGCACCACTGTATTTTGACTGGGTAACTTCAGTGGCTTGCAATCCCCAGGTTACGGCAGATTCATCAATCACGGCTTCCGCTTGAGATTGATCACTAGAGATCAGGCTGTCTGAGAGCGTTGTGACTGCATCTCGATAACCGCGCAAATAGTCTACAGAGACGCTAACTATAGCACCTTCAGGAGTTACGTCTTGAAGCGCGTATAGAACTTGCTCTGGCTCAACGGCGAGAATGGGACTATCCGGACTTGCAATATTCAAGGAACTAAGTTGCGTCGGATCAACCGCCACAACGGCAACTCCCAATTCACCAAAGGTGAGCGTATCGGAACTAGAGGTAGTGAATGTCTCGCTGAGTAATTGAACACCTTCTGCAACCGAATCTTCTCGAAAGAGAATCAAGTACTTGCCCGTTGTCTGGGGAGTCATGTTCTGTGCCATTTGCGTTTTTTTTAAGTGTGTAAGTAGCAGTGAACTCGATAGTTACCCGAATTGACTAATAGATTGGCGCTCACACAGTTAGTAAATGCGTTACTCTGATCGATTTTGGGTGCGTATCTTTCTAGATTGTGCTGATAGAAATAGCCTTTTGGCAGTACCCACATGGGGTATTCTCTATTACCGAAAAATATAGAGAACTGGTGTAGTCGCTAGGTTATAGAGACAAAATTGCTACTACTTGAATTTTTTTGAAATGGCATAATTCCCCTTTGAGTACTCTTTTCTCAAACAACACTCTGGACAATTTTTGCAGTCAGAGGTAGATAGAAAAGCTAACTGAGATCTTGCACCCATCTCAATCAGCCGCGGGTAGAGGCTTGACAATGACTTCAAACCCCTGTGCTGCAATGACC
>NZ_PVWG01000063.1:0-20957 GCF_003003695.1 Phormidesmis priestleyi ULC007 | reverse complement strand
GCTGACTTCAATCACGATGGGCAGGCTGATGTCATTTGGCGAAATTATGTCACTGGTGAAAACGCAGTTTGGCTGATAAACAATAACGTCATTGAGTCGGCGGTTTTTCTCACCAAAGTTCCTGGCACAGATTGGAATATAGAAGGAGTTGCTGACTTCAATCAGGATGGGCAGACTGATGTCATTTGGCGAAATTATGTCACTGGTGAAAACGCAGTTTGGCTGATAAACAATAACGTCATTGAGTCGGCGGTTTTTCTCACCAAAGTTCCTGGTACAGATTGGAATATAGAAGGAGTTGCTGACTTCAATCAGGATGGGCAGACTGATGTCATTTGGCGAAATTATGTCACTGGTGAAAACGCAGTTTGGCTGATGAACAATAACGTCATTGAGTCGGCGGTTTTTCTTACCAAAGTTGCTGACCCAAACTGGAGGATAGAAGGGGTTGGCAAGCAATTTGAACAAAAGCTGATCAATGATGTAGTCGGAGACACGATCGCAAATGCTTTTAACATCGGAACGCTGGATAAAAATGCCACCTTCCGAGAATCGCTAGGCAGTGCTAATGATCTTGAGGATGATTACCAATTTACACTGTCTGCAAACAGTAGTTTAAGCCTGACGTTGAATGGTCTTAGCGCAAATGTTGATCTACAGCTTCTTAACAGCAGTGGTGCGGTAATTCAAACTTCTGCGATCGCTGGCAACTCAGCAGAATCTATTAGCAGTGGGTTATTATCTGCGGGCACTTACTATGTTCGGCTTAGCTTAAATGGAAGCGACATCACAAGCTACACACTTAATTTGTCGGCTGCCCTGCCTATCTACCAATACGAATTTACCTACTACTACAACGGGAGTAACAACTGTAAAGACTACTATACAGGACATGTCTATGCTTATGCTGATACTTATAGCGCGGGTCAACTTTTTGATGCAGTGATTGGGAACAATGAGACGGGTTACGCTGGCAAATATCTGATTAAGTCAGCGATCGCGGCTGAAAATATTGCCGATCTGGGTAAGGTGTTTGTAGACAAGTACTACAACAGCGAGAACTCTACCTCTTACACACCCGTCTATTTTGGACAGGGAAAAACTTCAGGCACAAACTATCTAGGCAGTGAATACGATTTTATTGGCAACTCAAACAGTAGCGATAACGACTTTGGATTAGACAAATGGGTCTATGACATTAGCTACTCTAAATATAACTTCATCTACTACTATAACGGGAAAGACAACACGGCTGACTACTATAGTGGATGGGTTTATGCTCAACCGGGAACTTACACAGTTGGAAGCCTTTTGGACTCGAATCCAAACAATAACGACATCGGCTCAAACGGCAACTATTCCATCACAAAATCCAGTCGAGAAGGAATTGCTACTGATGTCGGCAAAGTCTTTGTCGATCGATACTACGATATTGACAATAGTCAAAAGACTTATACTCCCTATTACTTCAATCAAGGGAAAGCATCGGGCACAAACTTGTTAGGCAGCGAATATGACTATGGCAACAGTCTAATCTCTTCTCAAACCGATTTTGGGCAAGACAGTTTGGAGTTTGATGCTCAACCGGAGTTGTTTGGCTCTTTCTTTGATATTGCCCAAGTCTCGTTCACCACAGGAGACAGCCTGACGGCTAATTTCAAGATTCAAAACACGGGTGCTGATGCTCGACCTTTCCGGGTGGCGTTCTATCTCTCGAAAGACACCACGATGACAACAGACGATCGTCTCCTCGCAATCTGTGATCTAGACACGATAGCCGCCAACACGCTAACGGCAACAATCAGCAAGACGCTCTATCTACCTGGATCTGCTGATGGCTTCTGGGTTAAAGATGGCACTAATAGCTACCACATTGGCATGATTGTTGATTCGCTCAATGCAGTCAGCGAGGCAAATGAGAGCAACAACGCCAACCGAGGCATAGGCAGCGATTCTAAGGAGGTGTCCATCACCAATGTGGTCAAAGACCCTGTAGTAAATTATGGTGCAGCATCTGGCAATCCCTTGATCGATGCCCTCTTGAACGCAAACCGCGCTTATTGGAATACGAGCGTGAATGGTGGGGTGATTACCTACAGTTTTTACGCTAATGCGTCTGGTTACACGGGTCGCGAGATCGTTTCGGAGATCAGCACTACCATTAAGAATAATGTGCGGGCGATTTTGTCGTCGATCGAGTCGTTTATCAACGTCCGGTTTGTCGAAGTGGCCGATACGGCAACAAGTTGTGGAGTCATCCGCTATATGTATTCTGACGGTAAGGCAAACTCCAACGATGCTGCCTACGGCTTTTATGCCTATGGCTACTATCCAGGCTCTAATAGTGGGGGTGATATTCATCTCAACCCTAATCGAGCCACAAGTTTTGAAGGAAGTGCAGGAACCTATGGCTATATGTCACTGATTCATGAAACGCTGCATACGCTTGGCTTAAAACACCCCGGAAATTACAACGTTGGAGGGGGCACTACAGAAGCACCTTTCTTATCACCAACTGAAGATAACACGACCAACACTGTGATGACTTATAACAATGGCACGAGTGACACACAATATCATGGCAGTAAAGCCATTACGCCCATGAGTTATGATATTCGGGCGTTGCAGTATCTCTATGGGGCAAGAAATCAAAACGCCGACGCGACCACCTACACGTTTAACACGGTCTATGGTTATGGCGTTGCAAATCAGTTTTTTGGCAGCACTACCACTGAGTTAAAGCAGAGCATTTGGGATGCTGGTGGGGTAGACACCTTAGATTTTTCTGGGTTGTCTGGTGGGTCAAGCTATCGGTTTGACCTCAATCCAGGTGGCATTTTAACCACTCAATCTTCTTACAATGGGTCAACTTATTATGACTATGGTCAGGATAGTCAGCCGACCGATGGAATTCCCCAGGGTTCGCAATCCGCCACGTCTAACTTTGGCACCACGATCGCTGAGGGCACTATGATCGAAAATCTCATTACTTCCTGTGGCAATGATTACATTATCGCCAACACTGCAAGCAATGTCTTTAAAGGCTATACGTTTGGCACGTTTACGGGAGATGATGTGATTGATTCTAGCAGTGCTGCCGATAGTCTAGAGCTTGCAGGATTTAACTTGTCTAATCTGACCACTGCGGTCAGCGGAAGCGACTTGACGATCGGGCTAGGTTCTGGTTCTATCCGACTGCAAAACTACTATGGTGCTAATGGCTCAATGAAGCTGCTTGTTGGGGACACTTACTATACCTATAGCAGTTCAGGTAGTTGGCAAGCCGTGGCGGTTCCTGCTGCGATCACAGCTCCTAATGCTTCTCTAGATATAGTCGCTGCTGCGAGTGGACTGACTGCAACCGTTGCCTCAACTTCCCAAGTACAACCCCCAATGTCGCCAGCCGCTTGTATGTGTCCTATTTGTTCTGGCACTGCTGTTAATCTGTTGGGGACATCGAGCTTAGTTGCCGCGATCGGGCTTGGCTAAAGCGCCTAAAATAATCACATCCAGGTTTAGAGCGATCGACCTATGAATTCTCCAGTTCTCGAAAAACCAACTCGCCAAAATTCCGTCCTTCTCTACAACCTCACTTGGGATGCTCTCGAAAGACTAGACGTAGAGCTAGAAGGCACAGGCGCACGCTTAATCTACCTGGATGGATTTTTAGAAATCACGGCTCCGTTTTTTGAAGAACACGAAGAACCCAAATGTACCGTCAGTCGCTTGATAGAAGCTTTTATGCGAGAGCGAGGAATTCGGTTTTATATTCGGGGAAGCACTACTCTCGGCAAGCGGAAAGATGGCGCAAGACGAGAACCGGATGAGTCGTACAGTTTGGGCACTAAAAAGCCTATCCCCGACTTAGTATTAGAAATCACCGTTACCAGTGGCGGAATTAGCAAGCTAGAAATCTACAAACGCTTAAAAGTCCCTGAAGTTTGGTTCTGGGAAGACGGCACAATTTCAGCCTATTGCCTTCAAGAAAATGGCTACGAAAGGGTTGCCCAAAGTTCTTTGCTGCCTGATTTAGATTTGGTGGTGTTGGCACAGTATTCACGAATGGCTGACCAGTATGATGCGGTGAATGAGTTTACACAGGTGATTCGAGGGATGTGAGGCGAGAGGACTCTACGAAGAAGCAGTGAAGAAGCAGTGTATGCAGTGGAAGATCCGATCGTTTGTAGTGTAATATCCCAAGTTCGAGTCAAGGTGAGGGATATCTTTGTTGGGTCAGAATCCTGACTTCAGAGTGAGAAATTTCATTCTGCATCAAGAATTTTTAGCCTTGCAAGAAAGCGATCGCATCAGTTTGATTGAATACCAATTAGCCTAATTCTAAAATCATCTATCCTTAAGTCAAAAACAAACTCGGATCAACTTGAAAGAATCCGCCTAAAGCTTTTGCTTGAGCTTGATTGATTTCTCGGCTGCCAGCGATCGCTTCTAAAACAACTTCCTCAGAACCCATCACATCTACCAAATCTGATTGTTTGAGGTTGCGTTGCTCCATTAAAAAGAGCAGCAGAGAGCGAGGATTAGAAGCCTTACCAGGTGAGTAATAGTCCTGTTCAAATTTCTCAATTAGCGTGATCAGCAACGCATAAAGCTCATTCTCTTCTAGGCTGCGATTTGGACGGTGCATTAATTCTTCTACGATCGCCAAAGCTTTGTTGTTTTCCTCCTCAGTTCTAATTAATCTCGGCTGATACTGAGACAGCAAATTTGCATATTTATCTGGATTAAAAATAAGGGTCATTTTTCCATTTCTCCTTGTCGTATTCTGCGTGAGTGAGAATATATTTGATGTATATCAATTGCCCTTCGTAATCGATGCTCACTATCAAGCGATATTTATTTCCTTTAATATTGAAAACCGTGAAGTTACCAACTGCTTCAGCTTGTGGAAAAACGGCTTGAACCTCGACTAAGTTAGACCAGTCAGCTTTACTAGCAATTCTAAACCAGTTATCTAAAGCTTCATTGCAGTCGGCGTGTCGTTCGCCATAGTCGCGTAAACATCGGTAGCTGATTACGTGCATATCAAATCAGAGAGCAATAGAAAATCAATAAAGAAGCCTGTCCCCACTCAGGAAACAGGCTTTTTAGCCACTGAGAAACTGTCCTAACTCTGCGCTACAGGCTCTTTCGCCAAAAACTTCTCCAGTTCTGTAATCGCATCGGCATCGACTTTAGTTTGCATCGGGCAAAACTTAGGGCCACACATCGAGCAAAACTCAGCCGTCTTATAAATATCAGCGGGAAGCGTTTCGTCGTGATATTCCTTCGCGCGATCGGGGTCGAGCGACAACTCAAACTGTTTGTTCCAGTCAAAGTTATAGCGAGCTTTCGAGAGTTCATCATCGCGATCGCGTGCGCCCGGACGGTGACGCGCAATATCTGCCGCATGAGCCGCAATCTTATAAGCAATCAAGCCATTGCGAACGTCTTCAGCGTTGGGTAAGCCGAGGTGCTCTTTGGGCGTGACATAGCAGAGCATTGCCGTGCCATACCAGCCTGCCATTGCTGCCCCGATCGCTGACGTGATGTGGTCATATCCCGGCGCAATATCCGTCACCAGTGGCCCCAACACATAGAAGGGCGCTTCAGAACACTCTTCCATCTGTTTACGCACGTTGAACTCAATCTGATCCATCGGGACGTGCCCCGGCCCTTCAACCATCACCTGAATGTCGTGTTCCCAGGCTTTGCGGGTGAGTTGTCCGAGGGTTTTGAGTTCGGCTAGCTGGGCAGTATCAGAGGCATCGTGTTGGCAACCAGGACGCAGCGAATCGCCCAAGCTAAACGAGACATCATAGCGTTTGAAGATCTCAATGATGTCGTTGAAGTGCGTGTAAAGCGGATTTTGCTTGTGATGTGCCAGCATCCAACGAGCCAGAATGCCGCCGCCACGAGACACAATTCCGGTCAGGCGATTTTTGACGAGGGGGAGATGCTCGATCAAAATCCCCGCGTGAATGGTTTGATAGTCAACGCCTTGCTGGGCGTGTTTTTCAATGATGTGAAGAAAGTCGTCTGGGGTCAACGTCTCGATGTTGCCGTGAACACTTTCTAACGCCTGATAGATCGGAACCGTGCCGATCGGAATTGGCGAAGCTTTAATAATTGCTATCCGCATCTCATCTAGATTTCCGCCCCCGGTAGACAGATCCATCAGGGTATCTGCGCCATACTTCACCGCCAACCTGAGCTTATCGACTTCTTCATCTAAATTTGATGAATTAGGTGACGCGCCAATGTTAGCGTTGACTTTGCAGCGAGAAGCAATGCCGATCGCCATCGGTTCTAGATTAGGGTGATTAATATTCGCAGGAATAATCATCCGACCCCGTGCCACTTCGGCTCTAATTAGCTCGGCTGGGAGGTTTTCCCGCTGAGCCACATAGTGCATCTCTTCGGTGATGATGCTTTGACGGGCGTAGTGCATCTGAGACACGTTTTTGTGCCCGCTTCGCTTCGCGATCCAGTCTGTCCGCATATTCGATTCCTCAAGATAAACAGCTTCCCTTCGCTGGCATTACCCAGTCTCAGGTTCTAAGGGTTTGTTCTCAGCCCAATTGGGCACCCCTAGCTTGAGTGCTAATTCTATCATCCTTGGTTTGAGTCAAGGGGCAGACCCTAAAAAACTGACAATTGGCTGCTGTCTAGATTTAGAGAGTTTGAGGAGCGAGAGGAGACGATCCAGAAAGATCAGAAAGTCTTTAGAAAAAAGCCTTAAATTCCCTGCGATCGACTTGCAAAATCTGTAAACTCTCTATAGGATTACTCGGTGAGCCAATCCTAATTGAATAAATTCGCAATAAAAAATAATTTATTTTATGTACAAAAAAGAACAATTGCTCAGAAATGCAATAAGTTCTTGCGATCGACCTAGATTAAGTGTTTTAGAATACTTTCGCAGCGCCTCAAATCGCTTCATTTTTGAGCGCTTGGCGATCTTGCTTTAGCGTCATAGAGCGATGTATGAGGATTTGACTCTACCCTCTAAACGCGGGTTGCAGAACTGCGATCGCATCCGACTGCTTTTAAGTATTTCTACTTACCCAGCTTCCGCAGATCTTCGTACTACACATACAACAAGTGTAGTCGTCTGCACTTGTCAAGTCGAAATCACCGCCTTGGCAAATGTTAAATTTTCCAGTAAACCTGACTTAACTCCCTTTGGGAATAAGTCGTTTTAAAAATTACTTGTCAACCAATCAGATCTGAAATCAAGGCTTTCCAAATCTAGTTTGATTTTTGTAGGAGGTTTATATGCGGATTGCTCAAGTCGCCCCTTTGTGGGAAAGAGTTCCTCCCCCAGCCTATGGCGGCATTGAACTGGTCGTTAGTTTGTTGACCGATGAACTGGTACGACGCGGACATGAGGTGACACTATTTGCTTCTGGTGACTCGCTCAGTTTAGCGAATCTTGAATCAGTTCATAGTCGTGCCCTGCGCCAAGATCCGACTGTGAAGGAGTATTCGATTTACGAAATGCTTCAACTTAGCCAGGTCTATGATCAGGCAGAAGATTTTGACATCATCCATTCTCATATGGGCTGCGCGGCGTTGCCCTATGCAAAATTTGTTAAAACGCCGACCATTCACACGCTACATGGCGTGTTCACCCCCGACAACGAGAAGATGTTTTGGCGATCGCGTCAGCAGCCATTTGTGAGCATTTCAAACGCCCAGAGAGAAGCAAAACTGGGGCTGAACTGCGTCTCTACGGTCTATAACGGCATTGATGTTGACAGCTATAAGTTTTATGCCCAGCCTGATGAGTCGCCCTATCTCGCTTTTCTGGGTCGGTTGTCTCCTGATAAAGGGCCTCATCTGGCGATCGAGATTGCCAAGCGCACAGGCTGGAACCTAAAAATGGCAGGAAAGATCGATATTGTCGATCGTAAGTTCTATGAGCAAGAGCTTGCACCGCATATTGACGGCAAGCAAATTCAATATTTGGGTGAGGCGAACCACGTTCAGAAAAACACATTAATGGGGAGTGCGATCGCGACACTATTCCCGATCACCTGGCGAGAACCATTTGGGTTGGTGATGGTGGAATCAATGGCAGCTGGAACCCCCGTGATCGGGATGCGGCTCGGCTCGGCTCCTGAAGTGATTGCTCACGGCGAGACGGGTTTCTTGTGTGACACCGTGGATGAGTGCATTGCAGCGCTGAATCGCATTGATGAGATCGATCGGGCAGCTTGTCGTCAGCGTGTGATTGATGAGTTTAGCGTTCAGAAAATGACCAACGGTTATGAAGCTGCTTATCGTCAGATTCTGACAGGAAAATTGACGAGTAAAAACGGTCGTGTGCCTAGTTTGCTAACAGCCAGCAACATCAACTAAGTGGATCAAAACGTTCCACTTTTTTTGTGCCTGTTGTCCGTCAGTTTGTAGTTGTGGTGGTTAGTCGCCTGTTTCTAATAGTCCGTTTTCGATGGGTCGATTAGTCACTCGTTGATCGTGGCTAACCACTGGTTTATGAGGTGAAAATTATGGTGCTTTTAAGCGACAAGCAAAATGCGTCAAGTTCCACTTTTCCTGATCCCTTTATTTCGGCGCGTTCCAAAGCTCCTGATCGGCAAGCGATCGCGCTAATTTCCGATCATGGCGATCCTGCCGCAGACATTGGCAAAGAAGCAGCAGGCGGACAAAATGTCTATGTGCGTCAAGTGGGTGAAGCGCTAGCAAAGTTGGGCTGGCAAGTCGATATGTTTACTCGCAAGACGAGAGCCGATGATGCCACGATCGTGCAACATTCTCCGCACTGTCGCACCATTCGCCTAACGGCGGGCCCCACAGAATTCATTCCGCGCGATCGCTTGTTTGAATTCATGCCAGCATTCGTCAATGCGTTTCAAAAATATCAAGCAAAGCATCACTATCCATTAATCCACACCAATTATTGGATGTCTGCTTGGGTGGGTTTGGAAGTGCAGAAAACCCATAATGTTCAGCTTGTAAACACCTATCACTCATTAGGTGCGATTAAGTATCAGGCTGTTCCGAACCGTCCGGCGATCGCCAACACTCGCTTAGACGTTGAACAACAGATTCTAGAGCAAGCAAACTGCATTGTGGCGACCAGTCCCCAAGAGCAGGAAGCTCTTCGCAGTCTGGTTTCTAGCCAAGGACACATTGAAGTGATTCCGTGTGGAACTGACATCGAAAACTTCCATGTGATGCCAAAATCGGAGGCGCGATCGCAGCTAGGATTTCAACCCGATGAAAAGATTGTTCTCTATGTCGGACGCTTTGATCCGCGTAAGGGAATTGAAACTCTGGTTCGTGCCTGTACCCAGCTTAAAGAAAATCCTGCTGACGTTCGTTTAGTGATTGTAGGAGGCAGCGATTCAACCCAAGCAGACGGCGACGAACGCAACCGAATTGAAGGTATCGTACAAGAGTTGGGATTATCAAAACGAACAACTTTTGTAGGGCGTGTTGGACACGATCGTCTCCCGCTCTATTACACGGCGGCAGATGTATGTGTGATTCCCAGTCACTATGAGCCATTTGGATTGGTGGCGATCGAGTCAATGGCGTGCGGAACTCCAGTCGTCGCGTCTGCGGTCGGAGGCTTAAAGTTCTCGATCGTCCCCGAAGAAACCGGATTATTAGTTCCACCTCAAGATACGGATGCGTTTGCAGAGGCGATCGATCGCATTCTCGGTGATGACTTGTGGGCGACCAAGCTGAGGCTCCGGGCATCTGAGCGGGTGCAGCAAAACTTTAGCTGGTCGGGCGTAGCGGCGCAGTTAAGTGATCTCTATCGGCGGTTGTTGGCACAATCGATCGCGCATGAAATGTTAGTGCCTGTGCGATCGAGTGATTTGTCTGGTGCGATCGTGGTTCCGGCAAAAGCACTGACTCAAGTTTCATAACGTTGACTTCGTAACTTTTGTGGAGGCACTTTGCAGAATCTCTGTTCTAAACTGCCTCCCTTTTTTTGTTCAAAGCTCCCCTGCAATTTTGCGCCTGAAAATCTCGTCTACTTTTTCAGAACTCAGCGTGTTGCTGTGGTTGCTGGGTTAATAAAACGCAGATTCAATCAATATTAATCGCGCAGAGTGTAGCCAACTCCGCGTATTGTATGCAGTAACCGGGACTCTTGGTTCTCTTCTAACTTCAGTCGCAAGTAGCGAATGTAGACTTCAATAATATTAGAATCGCCCATAAAATCATATCCCCAGACGTTTTCGAGAATCTGGTCGCGAGTAAACACTTGACGCGGATGCCTCAAAAGATACTCTAACAAGTCAAATTCTTTGGCGGTGAGATCGATCGACCGAGTACCCCGATAAACTTCGCGAGTTTTCCGATTCAGTCTTAACGTGTTGAACTGTAGAGCCTCTTCATCGCCTTCTTGAACGCGACGCAGATGAGCGCGGATTCTGGCTAACAGTTCTTCAATGCTAAACGGTTTGACCACATAATCATCGGCTCCAGCATCGAGTCCGGCGACACGATCGTTGACTTCATCTCGTGCCGTCAGCAAAATCACCGGGACTTTGCTTCCCGTCGATCGCAGCCGCCGACACAGTTCTAAGCCTGACAAACCCGGCAGCATCCAGTCTAAAATGGCCAGGTCGAGTGTCGCTTCGCGGGCAAGCGTTAAACCCGTCATACCGTCGTGTGCCACGCTCACGGTATAGCCTTCGCTGACCAGTTCCAGTTCAACAAACCGAGCGAGTTTCACTTCATCTTCAACTAATAAAATGTGAGCGCTCATGATCGGGTTCCGATTGCTGGAAGGGTTAACGTAAAACGTGCTGCCTTCGCCAGGATGAGATTCTACAGTAATGATACCACTCATTCGTTCTGCTAATGCTTTCGTGATCGCCAGTCCTAACCCAGTTCCCCCAGTCGAGCGCACCCGCGAGGGATTCAGTTCGATAAAACGGTTCAAAGACTAATGCTGGCTGGGATGCAGAAATGCCGCTTCCGCGCTGCTGATTTTTTCACTGTCGATCGTGCAAAGCATCTACAAAGATCGCACACAGCATTGGCGGATGGTTCACATTATCATCAGTAGTGTTATGGCACTGCTATTTGTTGGACAAGCCATCACCGGAACTCGTATGCTTCTGGGAGTGCCCCTCAGTTGGCAAGAACCCTACATCCAACAACTGTATGAACAGCAGTTGCCAACACTTCTAGAGCGCTGCTTGATCGCTCTGAGTCAACAGACATTACAAGATCAAGTAAAAGTGTTGGTCGGGCGAGATTGGCAAACTTATCCAGCAGGGTTTGAGACATTACCCGATCGCTTTCAAACCCTGCATTGGATTACTGCTCCACAGGGCGCAACTGTTCCAAAACGGCGGTCGTTGGGCATTCAGCAAAGTCAGGGTGAAATTATTACGCTACTCGAAGATGATTGCATCGTACCATCGGATTGGTGTACAACCCTGCATTTAGATCGGTATTTCAATCTAATTCACTAGAACAGGCTCCATTTCGGTAGATGTGGGGGACGGCATCTCGGCAGGTTCAAGATACCAACAACAGCGACGTTAAAGCATTGATGAAGTCATCAGAAAAGCGGGAGTCACGGAGTGGAATGACGCGTGTCGTATCGGTATGGTGGTGGGTGTTACCGATCGCGGGCATTCCCCGATGGGTGGGTGCGATCGTGGCTGTGCTAATGGTTAGTTTGGGAATTTGGTTCATTCGGCTGGGCACATTCTCTTACTGATCGCTCTCCTTGGCTTCAACCTTTAGCGCCCGATTTCCGAAGTAGCTCACTCTCGCCACTTGTCCTGAGCGAACCGCTCTGCTGACCTCCCGATAAGTTAGAGCGTCCGTCAACAGTGTCTTAGCCCCACAACGAAGTTGATAATCAACCGATCGTTGTAAAGTGGGCGGGTCATTATGTTCTTGAATGTCGCGGTGCTGATCGACCTCATCAGCAGTCGGACGAGGAGGCAAGGTAGCCCACCAAATACCCTCATCATCTGAACCAGAAACCGCACTCGCAGGTTTTTCCCCATTCACGTTGGTCAATGTATTGCTTTGAAACGAGTGAGTCCGACGACTATTCAAACCACCACTGGTTTTGCTGATGTAATAGTCCACTTCCCAGGTTTGAGTCGCGATCGCGATTGCGTTATTACAGCGAGTTTGCGGCACAATCCCATTTTCCTCAGTGCAACTGGTGAGAGTGAGGAATGCAGCACTAATTGCTAACCAGGTTAGGATTCGAGGCTTCATTGCTGTAGGCAGACTAAAGGGTAGTGCCGCAAAAAATCTAAGACAAGCGGATAATGTAGAGATTGAATTAGCTAAACGGGTCTTTCCCCAGACTTATGTTCAGGAAAGGAACACTCAACTTCAATATTTAAATTGCTCTTAGCAGTGCCTTTTGTGACATAGGGAATTCCCGCTTCGCCACCTAGTTCAATGCCAAATCTCAGCGTGACTTTATCAACGTTAGCCACTGCTAAGTTTCTAAAAGCTCTGAGCGTGTAGGTCGTATAAGCGCGAATGGTTCCTTCGATCGCTTGAAAGTTCTGAATCGCCTGTTTTTGAGTTTCAACAACCGAGGGGAAACCCCGTGTGACAGGAACTTCTTCCTCTTCTGCTGAACCCGGTCGAACAATCGTCGCGATCGCATCTTCGGTCGTTTCGATATAAATTACGGTGTCGTCGTCGAGTCTAATGGGGGTTAGTTTAGTCATTTATTTTGTAAGGCTTAAAATTTGTGGGTCTCCCGATTTACGCCTATGCTGACTGAGAAAGTTAAGTTTCGTCAAGCCATTCCTGATGGAGGAATCGAGAGCGTGTTTGCTGATGGTAATAGTACCTGAAAGGGTGAGCGTAAGCATCAAAAATACTGCTTACAATGCAAATATAAACTGTTCCTACGTTCATGGTTGTCATGGGTCGGGATGCGCTTGTTGTTGGAATTAATCTCTATGATTGCGAACAACTTAGCAATCTGAAAGCTCCGGCTGAAGATGCAGAAGCGATCGCACAATGCTTGACGCAATCCGGTGGGTTTCGAGTCCGGCGACTTCCCGAAGTCATCCGTCCAGAAACACAGGCGACACGAGTTGGACGCAAAACCAAAGTCACCCTGACTCAACTCGAAGAGGCACTCGTTCAACTCTTTAAGCCGACCGGAAACCACATTCCTGAAACGGCTCTGTTCTACTTCTCAGGGCATGGGTTACGCAAAGACCGGGGCATTCAAGAAGGCTTTCTGGCAACGAGTGATGTGAGTCCCAACGCGAATCAGTGGGGGTTACGCCTGAAGTGGCTGCGCGAACTACTGCAAGAAAGTCCGATTCGGCAACAAATTATTTGGTTAGACTGCTGCTACAGTGGCGAACTGCTCAACTTTAAAGAAAACCTGGAAGAGGCAGACCCCGGTAGTTTAGAACAGCACGATCGCTGTTTTATTGCTGCCTCGCGAGAGTATGAAGTCGCCTACGAAGAAACGGCTGGCAGTCATGGCGTTTTGACGGGTGCATTGCTGCAAGCGCTCGATCCTCAGCACCGTTCAGATGGTTTGGTCACAAACTTTACGCTGACTGAGCAAGTCAATCAAGCTCTCAAATCTGCCAGTCAGCGTCCTTTGTTTGCCAACTTCGGCAACAAAATTATTTTGACCGGGCAGGTGAGTGACCGCGTTTCAGAAGCAACCGGGGATGAATGTCCCTATCGGGGGTTGGCTTATTTCGATCGTACTGATCAAGATGCCCGGTTCTTTTATGGACGCACTGCACTCACGGATGTGCTGCTGGAAAGAGTGCGCGATCGCTCGTTTGTGGCAGTGGTGGGCGCGTCTGGCAGTGGTAAATCTTCGGTGGTTCGAGCCGGGTTATTGCATCAACTAAAACTCGGTCAGCGAATTTCTGGTAGCCACTTATGGACGGTTTATGTAATCAGACCCGGTGACAAACCTCGCCAAAGTTTGGCAGAGGCATTTCTAGAACCGGGATTGTCTGCGATCGATCGGGCAGATCAACTACACAAAGCACAGGCTTTGATCGACTCAGGAGCCGTCGGTTTTGCTCAACTGATTGCTGCCTGTGAAAGCGATCGCGTAGTGTTGGTGATTGATCAGTTTGAAGAATGCTTTACCCTCTGCCGAGATGAGACGGAGCGACAGCAGTTTTTTGAGGGACTGCTGGGAGCCATTCAGCAGCTTGGGAAGAAGCTTTGTCTAGTGATCACGCTTCGCGCAGATTTCTTTAGCAAATGTCTGCAATATCCACAACTCGCGCAACACATCGAGAACAACCTGGTGGCAGTCAAGCCGATGAATCGCGAAGAACTCGCCCAGGCGATCGTGGAACCTGCGAAGCAAGTCAATTTAGACATTGAGGCAGAGCTTGTAACCCAGATGATTCTGGATGTCGAGAGTTCTCCAGGAAGCTTACCGCTGCTGCAATACACCTTGACTGAATTGTGGAAGCGACGATCGGTCAACTGGCTCACATTGGCAGCCTACAATCGAATGGGTGGCGTTCGCGGCACACTACAACAACGGGCAGACGAAGTTTACGCTTCACTATCCCCCCAGGAACAAGAAACGGCTCGACGCATCTTTCTAGAACTGACGCAGCTAGGAGAAGGCACCGAAGACACGCGCAGACAGGTCTTGAAACGAGATTTAATCACGTCAAAGCAGTCAGAATTGTTGATCGATCGCGTGATTCAGCGACTGTCTACAGAACGGCTAGTGGTGACTTCGGAACTGGTAGAACGCAGTGCAGGCAATCGCGTGCAGGTGATTGATGTTGCCCACGAAGCACTGATTCGCTATTGGTCGCGCTTGCGTCAGTGGATTGAAGAAAATCGGCTTGCCCTCAAACAAAAACGCACCATCGAAGATGCGGCTGAAGACTGGGTGCAACAAGGCAAGCCTGTAGAACTGGCCTATTTGTTGCAGGGATCAAAGCTGGCTGAGGCAGAAAACTTTCTTCAGGTTTATGCAGACACCATGCCGCTGTCTAGCTTGGCGCAGGAGTTTATTCAACTCAGTCAGGCAGAGCGCGATCGCCTGCATCGACAAGAACAAGTTCGCAAGCGGTGGAAAACCGCAGCCAGAATTGCCTTTCCCACGCTGATTGCAATTAGCGCCGCAGTCTTTGGCTGGCAACAACAACGGGCAAAAGAAGCCACGGCGGCAGTCTTTCTAGCAGGAAACGTTCCAGAATCTATTTCGCAGTTAAGCACTGCTCTGCCCACGTTTCGCGAGGAGGCACGGGCGCTGAAAGCCAAAGCCGAATCTGGAAAGGAAGCGGATATCTCGCTGGCGCTGGCTTACTACCGCAGACTCCGAGAAACCGCGATTAAACTGTTGAATCTGCAAAAACAAACAGATTCTAAAACGCTATCGGAACTTCAATTAAAACAACTTTTAAACACTCAAGCGATCGCTGCGGAATCAGACAAATCTTTAGCAGAATTAATTGAGAAATATCGTTTTCCCGCTCTAAAGCAACAGCTAAACACCCAAAATTTTGGCGAACGGCTGCCCAATACGCAATTCACAGACTTTGAAAACCAATATACAGGAGCCTTACGAACGACCTACCAAATTCTCATGGGGAGGTTTGGAGCGGGTGCTGACTTAAATCAAGATGGCAGACTCACCTCGATCGATGAACGAGAGCAACTGCCGTGTGACACCCTCTTAGAACTAGATCGGCTTTGGCGAGAGGCAACCCGCAAAGCAAAAGGCAAAGCCTGCGGCTGGTATGGTGCAAACTTTGCTGTATTCGAGAATCTCGATTGCGCTACCATTCCCAAATTTGAGAAAAGAACGCTTGCCTTCTGGATTTTTGATACAGATTACGACTCTGCGATCGAGCGCATTAAAACTTGTCGGCAACCATCACAAGCGAGGAATTTATGAATCAACCTAAGCATTCGCGTCAGCATTGGCTTTTAGTCTCTTCGCTGATTCCGTTTACGATCAGCATATCTATTCCAGTTTCTGTTTTGTTGACTGCGATCGCCAGCCATGCCGCAGTTCCCAAAGCTTTCTTTGTCACCCGTACAAGTGGTAATAGCATCTTATTAGAAAGAGGACGCACCTCAGAATCGGCGGCGGCATGGCGCACTCAACTGCGAGACTATCATGAGAATCTCTTTGTTCCGAAAGGGACAACCTCTAATGCTACGCTGACCGGCATCTCGGCTCCGAGCGGCGTTGCTGTCACGTCCAAACACCTGATCGGGCCTACCGCCTATGTGCGATCGCAGAGTCTCGACAGCCGCTATCGTTTCCCCTGTACTCTGAAAGGCGGCGAGGGGCTGTTAGGCTGGCGACCCAGCCAAAACCGAGACGATCGCGGCTGTGTGCCTCAGGGAGTTCGCATTCGGGCAGGGCAAGGCGGAGGGACAGCATTCTTACCTCTTCAGGCTCCCATCATTGCCACAAAGCAGGTTCTCAAAGCTCAACGATTGCCAGATCTTCTGCTGGGGCTAGTGCGGGTGCAGTATTGCAGCGCGATCGGCGATAACGGGACAGGCTGGGGCGTTCGTTCTACTGACAGTATGGGATTGTTAGGATCGGGCGACCCGTGTGAAAAAGCGCTGAAAGATTGTCTGCAAACCAGTTCAGGCGACGATTGCTCAGTGGTGAGTACCTGGGAGTGGAAGGCTTCAGACCGGGACTTAATGGCATCGCTAGACTGTGATGACAATCGTAAGTTCAACGCGAGAGGAAATGGCTGGGTGATTGCTTCGACACTGCTGCTCAAGCTCAAAGAGACTGCGAACGCGATCGGCGCAAAATCCTGTACGTTTGATGTTTACGCGCCCGGTGAGGTGATTGTGGCTCCGGCGACAGATCAACTCACGCTGATTCAGTTTCGGCGATCAGGGAGCCAATTAGTGATTGATGCTATTCGCGGCGATGTGATTGTGAAATCAGCCGAAGATCCTGACGGGAGAACGGTTTCTCAAGGATTCAGCTATGCGGGCGGAAGTTATGATGGCGATCGCTACTTCCCCAATCGCCAACCGCTCCAGCGCTTCTCTGCTAGAGAACTCTCTGACTCTGCGATCGTACAATCTTTTCTAGAAACTTCTCCAACGGTTTCTGACGCGGATGTTCCTGAAGACGTAATCAATGAAATTGCCGCTCAAAATAAAGAGTTTCAAGAAGCTCTGCGGCAGTCTCTCAACTCTGACTAAAATTGGGAATAGCATTTACAGGGATTCAAAACTAAGGGGATGCAGAATTCTGCACCCCCCTGTTAGTGCAAGCAGATTCGCGCCCAGAAACCTTCGCCTAGAGCGCTTCCACAATGTCCCATTTTTTAAAGAGGCGTACAGCTAAATTAACCTGAGTTCGGGATAAGTTACTGCTCCGTTTCAGTTCCCTTCGCCCCCTAAATCCCCCAAACTTGGGGGACTTTGAAGCAGAAAGATCGACCGCGTTCAAGAAATTGTGCCCATTCCAAGTCCCCCAGCATGGGGGATTTAGGGGGCGAGACGCTCGGCATTGGACGATCAAACTATCGCAGGCTGCACAGGAGACCAGGTTCAATCGCTAGGCAGGCAATGATTAACCCGAACTGACGTTAAATTAGGGATGAGAGGATGTAGATACCACCAGAGGCAGCGTCTGCTCTGTCAGCATTTAAGGCATCAACTTTCGTGAGCACCGCCACCAGGATCGAGACCGTCTAGACCCTGCACGAGTCGATCGAGTTCCTGCTGCATCTGGCTAGAGACTCGCTCATAGCAGGCATCGACATAGGCGCGATCGTTCGCCGCCGCCCGACCAGATCGCTCGAATATGATCGGCGTACAAATCCGCGTGTGGATCTGCACTGGGAACGGAACATTGGGCAACGGGCCCACCGCCAACCCCCACGGCAATCCTAGGTAGATGGGAAAGACGATCGGGTCAATCCCTAACAGCCAAGGCATTCCCCATTGATGCAGTTGTTGTAACTGCGGGTAGAGATTCGCCAGAATGATCAGCGTCTCGTGAGCGCCGAGCGAAATCGCAGGAAAAATGGGCACTCCTTCGCGCAGTGCCAGTTTAATAAACCCTTTCCGTCCTGCAAAGTGAATGCGATGACGATCGTGGTGCGGTCGCCACAAATCTTCAGCACCGCCTGGATAGACGAGGACTGCTGCATCCCGTTGCAGGGCAGCCGTTGCCATGTGAGGATGCGCTCGGATCGCGCCTAACTGCACCGTCAGCTTGGCATACCCAGGAACCATCCAGACGTTGGGGTGCATCAGCCCATACACTAATCGCTCTGCACCAAAGCGCTGAAACCAGTCCACCATAAACATCAAGGTGTCGGGGGCGATCATGCCGCCATTGTGAGACCCGACAATTAACATCTTTCCCGATGGGGGTAAATGCTGCCAGCCATCGCTCGTCACCCGAAAATAGTGGCGATAGAGCCAGTCTCCTAACGGCAGGAGCGCTTGAATCACCCGGGGGTCTCGTCCCTCTAGTGACCAGCCATCAAACCGATTTTCCTTCACCTTTGTGCCCTTCCAGTCCCTAGTCATCAAAGCCTTCAGAGAGTTAGCTACTCACTATAAAACGAAAGGGTCAGCACAGATTCTCTAACCCTCTGCTGTTCTAAGTGACGCAGTTCGCCAGATTCTAAAAACTAAATGACATGATTGCCTTCCTCAAATTAGAGTTTTCCAGCTAAGTAGCTAGGTGAAATTAAATAGAAGACCCTCATCCCCATTCCTTCTCCTTGGGGAGGAGAGATGGGGGCAGAAGACGCTCACCAGTTTTACAGGTTATTTAATTCACGATCCTAAGGGTATTTTGACGATTAGAAGAACGTGCAGGCTCAAGATTAGAATTCCTGCATAAATACTCCGCCCTAACCCTACCCAATTCTGGGGGGCTGAAGCCCTAAAGAACGAAGCGAAAGAACTCATTGAAGTGACGCTAAGTCTGTCTACTTATATCGTTCTCGATCCTAATCCTGCTACCCTCAATAAAGGCTCCTTTTCACGTAGACAAAGGAGAGGTTTTTCTACATCCGAAACCCTTCAACTTATGAGTCATCCAGACAGCATTGCTCCTCACGGTGGGCAACTGATTAATCGCATTGCCAACCCTGCTCAACAAGAAGAGTTTCTCTCAAAAGCAGACCACTTGCCCAGAGTGCAGCTTGACGAACGCGCGGCTTCTGATCTGGCGATGATCGCCATTGGTGGTTTTAGCCCGCTAACAGGCTTTCTCGAAAAAGCAGATTACGATCGGGTGGTCAATGAGATGCACTTAGTCAATGGGTTGCCCTGGTCGATTCCGATCACGCTACCCGTCACCGAAGCAGTTGCCAAGCCGCTTAAAGAAGGCAGTCTCGTGCGTCTAGATGATGGTCGAGGTCGCTTTATCGGAGTGCTCGAACTCACTCAAAAATATCGTTACGACAAAGTTCACGAGGCGCTTTACGTCTACCGCACCAATGAGGAAAAGCATCCGGGGGTGTCGGTGGTTTACAAACAGGGAGCGATTAATCTCGCGGGTTCGGTGTGGATGCTTCAGCGAGATGTTCACCCGCAGTTTCCGACCTATCAGATTGACCCGATCGAGTCGCGCACGCTTTTTAGAGAAAAAGGATGGAAGACGATCGTCGCGTTCCAGACTCGCAACCCGATTCACCGCGCTCACGAATACATTCAAAAATGTGCGCTCGAAACGGTGGATGGGCTATTTCTGCATCCGCTCGTCGGAGTCACCAAAGACGATGACATTTCGGCTGATATTCGCATGCGCTGCTACGAAATCATGCTCGAACACTACTTCCCCAAAGATCGCGTCATTCTCGCCATCAACCCAGCCGCAATGCGCTATGCCGGGCCGCGTGAAGCTATCTTTCATGCCCTGATCCGCAAAAACTACGGCTGCACTCACTTCATCGTCGGGCGCGATCATGCTGGAGTTGGCGACTATTACGGCACTTATGATGCTCAACATATTTTTGATGAGTTTGACCCCGATGCGTTAGGCATCAAGCCAATGAAGTTTGAACACGCCTTCTACTGCAAGCGCACTGAGAGTATGGCAACCACCAAAACCAGTCCTAGCTTGCCTGAAGAGCGTGTTCATCTCTCAGGCACCAAAGTTCGGGAGATGTTGCGTCGCGGTGAGCTACCGCCGCCAGAGTTTTCTCGCCCCGAAGTCGCTGCCGAACTCGCCAAAGCGATGAAGATTCCAGCACCCGTTTGGGGAGACGGAATTTAAACAGATCAGGGATGGGTAGGGGTATTTTGGAAAGGCTGGAGAAAAATAAGGTTTGGTAGCGATCGTCATAACACTTGCTTTTTTAGCGCTGCTTCTTTCCCCGCTGGAACGTTCCCTCTTTTACATTCTTTCCTGAATAGCACTACCCCCAAAAGCATTAGTTCGTGTATGCTTCTTATCCAGAGTCAACCTTGGGAAGACAAATGGGTAAGGTAATCGCTTTTGGGTGGTATGGCGGAAAATTTAATCATCTAAATCACGTGAGTTCGATGGCCTAAAAGATGGCAGGCGGCAGAGGAGGCAACCCTTTGGGTTTGAGATCTAAGGATGGCAACTTGGGCTGATAAGTGGAAGCGATCAGTCCTGCTGCTAAGTTGACTAGAAAATTTCAGCAACTGCGATGCCGGGAATGCTCGATCTGACCAACGTTCTTCAGTGGAGCGTTGACCGATTCCATCAGCGCCCGCTGGCGAAGCAAGATCTTATCCATCAATTTGACCAAGCGCTGCTTCATAGTCTTTTTGGATTGGGTGACTAGTTGGAAACCGCGAACCCTGCGGGTAGCGAAGCTTGCGTAGAGTTCTTCAAACAATTTTTGGCTAATGTAGCCGCGATCTCCCAAGAGTTGTGCAATTAAGTCTTGGGTCATCTCAGGCACAGGTTGGCGGTGTTCGGTATGGGCGTGAGTGAGTTTGAACGCCAAGCGTTCTCCTTGATCGTTGATGATCAGATGCAGTTTGAAGCCAAA
>NZ_PVWG01000062.1:0-21130 GCF_003003695.1 Phormidesmis priestleyi ULC007 | reverse complement strand
CCGGAGGGGAGCAGGCATAAGGAGGGGTTAATTAGAGGGTCTTCCTATCTTATATTTAACTTCACCCTCCTACTTAGGCTTTTTTCCAAGTGTCTAGAGCGGTGTTGACTTGACGATCGAGCGTCGCTAATTGCATCAAAAAGGTAGCTCGGTCAAGCAAATTTTCTGACGATTGTGCGGATGTTTTTTGCAAACACCAAAACCAAACGCTGATCATGCTGAGTGCGATCGCGCCACCTACACTTAGCACGAGCCAATGAATGCCTAACGCGATCACAAAGCAGAGATAGCCGAGAAGAGTCCCAGCTAGAAGCCAGTAGGTTTGAGGACGAAACTTTGAGAATGGATGGCGGATGTTCATGGTGCGATCGCCGAGATTTAATACCGATTTGATTTGTGACGTTTATAAATTTGCATCAGGGCACGGTAGGGGTATGTCGTGCCCCTACTACCGATCGGTCGCAATTGTTGTTGAAATTGGTTTAACTTGCCCTACTAAACCGTGTCAGGTAACTGAGTCCAGTCGGCACTCTTGGCGGGTTCTGACTGGCGTTGTTTTCCGTCTAGTAAGCAACTGACAGTCATGTCTCCCATGACGTTGATAGCAGTTCGGCAGCGATCGAGAAACCAGTCTACCGTCACTAGCAGCGCAATATATTGAGTGGGTAATCCCACTGCGGTGAATACGAGCGTCATCGTTACCAAGCCTGCTTCTGGAATGCCTGCGGCACCGACTGAGGCAAAAATGGCAGTTAACACGACGACGAATTGCTGGGGTAAACTTAAATCAAGTCCTAAAAGTTGAGCGACAAACAGCGCAGACATCGCTTCATATAATGCTGTGCCGTCATTGTTGAAATTGCTGCCAACTAATGCGCCTAACGATGCTGAAGATTCTCGCACTCCTATCTTTTCTATTAAAACTCTAAACGTGACAGGCATCGCTATGGTGGATGATGCCGTTGAGAAAGCAGTCAGTAGGGCATCACTGCCACCTTTCAAAAATCGTTTTGGGCTAACCCAAGATCCCAATCGAACTCGTGTCACATAAAAGATTGACTGTAGGAATAGAGCCAGCAATACTGCGACTACAAAGGCTCCTAATGACTTAAATGGTTCAAATCCTTGTAAAGCGATCGTTTTTGAAACGATTCCAAAAACGGCTAGTGGCACAAAGGCGATGACAAACTGTAATATCTGCACCACTGCCTCAAACAAAATGGTGATAACTTGTTCGATCGCGCGATAATCCTGCTTTCCTTGCTCAATCTGTTGAGCTTTGAGCGATCGTAAAACAACACCAAAGGCTAACGCGACAACAATGAGTTGAATCACATTGTTATCAACTAATGGCTGGATGATTGACGGTGGCACCATATCTTGAAGCAATCCCCAAGGGTCAAAGCTTTTGCCAGAGGTGCCCTCCACTGGAGCCGCAACGCCCCACCATCGACCGGGTTTGAAGACATTGGCTACCAATAGCCCGATCGTGATTGCCGCGATCGTATTGGTCAACAACAGCCTAAATAATCGTCGCCCCGATCGTTCGGGAATCGTTGCTGTTAGAAAGGCGTGCAAGACGGCGAGCAAAATCAACGGGGTCGCCAACGTCCGTAATGCTTTTAGTACCAAATTGCAGGGAATCACCAGATTGTTAATCAAAGCAACCCAATCAGGGTTGGGGTTCCCTGCCCCTGCGAGTAGCCCAACCGCGATCGCCAAAAAGATCGCGATCGCGATCTGCAAATAGAGAGGAATCGCCTTTAAAGAAATGTGCTTCATGCCCTTACTCGCTATGACGTTAGCCACACTGTCCCACATTGCTCATCGGTGATGCTAGATCACTGAGCGATCGCCGCAGAACTGCTCTAAAATTGATCTTGACAAACTTAAAGTTAATCAGCATTTGTGGCAACGCTAAAAGCTTCTAATCAGGGACTTGCCAAAATCAAGCAGGTGCGAAACGAGCAGGGCTGGACGATCGATGATCCTCGCTGGCTGATAGAAGCGAGTCAGATTGTTGAGCCGACGATCGCGTGGAGTGATTTAGAGCAGGTTGCCGATGGGGTTTCTGAAGGCACCTGGAAACGATTTTTGTCAGGCAAAAGCATTGAAACGGTAGCGTTCAAGGCATTTTGTCAAGTGTTAAATCTGAATTGGGAAGAAGTCATCGATCGTTCCGCTAAACCAGAACCTCGTGCAATTAACCCTTCTCAACAAAAGACTTCTGTGCTTTTAGATTGGGGCGATGCACCCGATATCTCTGTGTTCTACGATCGCTCAGAAGTGTTTGACACGCTGACTCAATTACTGGTGGTCGATCGCTGTCGGCTAGTTGCTCTACTCGGCATGGGAGGCATTGGCAAAACGGCTCTAGCAGTCAAGCTAACCGAACATAATCAACCTCAGTTTGAAGGGGTGATTTGGCGATCGCTGCGATCTACTCCAGCGTTATCGGATCTGTTGACTAATTTAATCACTTGCTTAACTCACGTCTCAATCTCAACGACGATCGAAGCATTGCTTTCAACGCTAATTCAACAACTTCGTCAGCGCCGAATCTTGCTGATTTTGGACGGTTGGGAAAATATTTTAGGCGGCGATCGTGCCGGACAATGCAAACCCGGTTATGAAGGCTATGGCGAATTGCTGCGGCGCATCGGCAGCGATCGTCATCAAAGTTGCTTGCTGCTGACCAGTCGAGAAAACCCCGAAGAAGTGACGCTGCTAGAAGATTGCACCCCACTGGCAAAATCGCACAAATTGGCAGGATTGGGCACCGCCGCCACTGAAATTTTGCAAGCCAAAGGGCTAGTTTTAGAACCTCAACACTGGCATCAACTGATTCAGATTTATCGCGGCAATCCGCTTGCGTTAAACGTCGTAGCAACCTTGATTCAAGAACTTTTTGATGGCAAAGTCAGCGAAGCCTTGAAAGCCAACACGATGTTGGGCATCGATCAAGTGAATCATGTGCTGACAGAACGGGTGCGATCGCTGTCATCGCTCGAACAACAACTGCTCTGCTGTCTGGCGCGTGATCGCAACCCGATGACTCGTGAAGCGCTGCGATCGCGGATGTCTGCCCAAGCTTCTTATTCAGAATTTGTTGGCGGATTATCGTCGCTCGATCGGCGATCGCTGCTCGAAAAAAGCTCAGAAAATGGCAAGATTTTGTTTACGCTTCAGCCAATGGTGATGCGCTTTGTCACTAAACTGTTTCTCGCTTAGGAACGCGGATTAAATAAACCCGGATTAGCCCTCACCCCAAGGAGAGTAGGGCTAATTCATTGTGATAGAGAAAATTTAGGATAGAGGAGTTCCTGAAAATGACCCATTGGAAATGCCGAAAACAACGATGGTTTGCTCACTTTGTCTGGAATGAAGATTGCAGTTTAATGATTGGGATAACACCTGTGAGTCGTGCCACGATCGTAAAGCTGCAACTCAATCGTCCTAGGTTGGTCAACTTGCGCCGCGTTCTCTTTGACCTGCAAGAACATCCACCGCCGTTTTAGGAAATCTTATCCAAGTCAAAAACGGGCAATCCAAAAAGTCTTTCTTCCTCTCGGCTTGAGAAAGCGAGGTGTTCTCAAATCGACTCTTCTAATTGCAACAAAAACTGATAGAACGCCTGCACATCTTCCAAGCTGTTATGGCATTCAGGCAGCAACTCCACCAGTGCTATAGCGGTGCATGACCCCATGGCGAAACCCACGATAATCATTGAGTTGCTCTAGCGTCTCTGCTCGAATCACCGCAGGGCGAGTTTTTGCAATCTTGAGACTCATCTGATCCAGCAACTCTCGATGCAAGTTCGCGTCTGTTGGAGGCGATCGATCGACCTGCTTGGCAACGAGATCGCGGGAGGACACGGCAGTGCCATGTCCCTACGCCTTCATGCGGATCTGTCGCGTCAATCAAATTGCTGTCAAAATGTTATTAGACTTACTTTGCGACTTTTGATTATGCTGGTTGACCGATCGCCCTCAAACCTCACCTCACGAGAGCCACTGCTTAAAATCCTGCGTGATGGCTTGCGCCCCGGACAGCAAGAAATCGCCGACTGGCAAGGCGGACGATTAGCCGTCTCAGCCGTGCCCGGAGCCGGAAAATCGACAGGCATGGCAGTCGCGGCAGCCTTGGCGATCGCACGTCATCAACTCCACACCAAGCGTCAGTTAGTTGTCGTCACCTTTACCCGATCGGCAGCCGCGAATATTAAATCAAAGATTCGCGATTATTTGAAGACCCTGATGTTGCCTCAAGGGGGTTTTGTCGTGCATACGCTGCACGGGTTGGCATGGTCGATCGCGCGCAGCTACCCAGAGCTTTCAGGGCTAAATCCTGATAGTGTGCTAATCACGCCCAATCAGAGTCATCGCCTAATCCGCAACAGTGTTGAACAATGGATTGGGTTAAATCCGTCGCTCTATCAGCAGTTGTTAGAAGGGCGACAGTTTGACGGTGAAGAAACCGAGCGATTGCGTCGTCAAGCCGTTTTGCGAACCGAAGTCTTACCTGCTTTGGCGGATACAGTGATTCGAGAAGCCAAAAGTTCGGGGTTAATGCCGCAAGATTTGCGGGATCAGAGTTATCAAGTGGCAGACGGCTCGATCTTGACGATCGCCGCCGGACTCTATGAACAATATCAGCTACAGCTAAAATCGAGGAACTCGATCGATTATGACGAGATGGTTTTAGGAGCCTTGCGGGTGTTAGAAAATCCGAGTGTGCGATCGCGTTGGCAAACGCAAGTTTTTGCTGTGTTTGAAGACGAAGCTCAAGATTCTAGCCCGTTGCAAACCCAGTTATTAGAACTGTTGGCAACCGATCCCAATCACGCTGAAAATCATCAAAATCTGGTTCGGGTCGGCGATCCTAATCAAGCCATTAACTCGACGTTTACCCCTGCCGATCCGGTATTCTTCCGTCAATTTTGCCAACAATGTAGCGACGACGATCGACTCGCAGAAATGAATCAAGCCGGGCGCAGCAGTCCCGTGATTATTGACGCAGCCAACTTTGTGTTGACCTGGGTTAATCGTCACTACAGCAAAGTTTCAACCGATGAAGCATTAACTGAATCTGCTACGCCGTTTCGTTCTCAAGCCATTCATCCCGTCGCATTCGATGATCCTCAAACGGATGCAAACCCCCTGCCGATCGGGTTGGGTCTAGAAATCTATACGCCAGAAGATGTTTATAAAACTGTTGAATTAATTGGACAGCGATCGCTCACATTGTTTACTGAAGATTCCAATGCTCAGGCAGCAGTTTTAGTTCGCACCAATGAGCAAGGACGTTTTGTGACACGAGAATTAAAACGCTGGCACGGCGAAGATCTCAACGTGTTTGAAGTCGGACAGCGCGATCGTCAATCTCACATTCCCGCCGAGATTTTGTCACTGTTGCAGTTCCTCGATCGCCCTCATTCTCCCGACCATCTCAAAGCCGCTCTTTTAGTGTTAGTCGGACGACGATTAATTCCTACCCAAGACCTCAACGCCCTTGTTACCTTTCCCGAACAGTTTTTATATCCAGCACCGCTTGATCCGCCTCAATCGCCACAAGTTCGCGAAGCCAGTCACTACTGCGTCAGTCTACTCCGCGCCCGATTAGAACTGCCGCTCTATCAGCTAATTTCGTTTCTCGCATACACATTGAATTACGACCAAACAGAACTTGCAACCGCAAACAAACTGTCAGAGCGAATCATGCAGCAAACAACAGAGAACTCGCTAGGAGCAATGCTAGAGACATTGAGTGAGATCGTCAATTCAGAAAAATTTGAACCCGTTGAAGCAGAAGATGACGATCGCTACACCCGTCCTAGTCAACTCACTGTGATCACAATGCACAAAGCCAAAGGATTGGACTGGGACACAGTTTTCATTCCCTTTTTGCACGAAAACATGATTCCTGGAAGTCTCTATGTGCCGCCGCAAGCGAAGTTTTTAGGCGATTTCACGTTGTCAGAAGTTGCCCGTGCTCAGATTCGAGCGATCGTGCATGAAAACTTAATTCCCGATATCGAGACTGCCTGGAAACGAGCCGAATATCTCAAAACCGCCGAAGAATTTCGCTTGCTCTATGTGGCAATGACGCGCGCCAAACGGCTGCTGTGGATGTCGGCGGCAAAACGAGCGCCTTTTAGCTGGAACAAATCGGAGAACTTGGACGATCGTAAGCCATGCCCTCTGATTCCCGCCCTCAAAGCCCAATTTCCTGGCTCCGTGATAGATGATGATGTTGAATTCTAGCGGGAGGAATTTAACTAAGGGGACTCTGTTAGCAGAGCACGATCGTCAGAATATCGTTGAACAAAGAGAACCCCTGTAGCGAATAGATCTCTGATAGGATCTAACTGGAACATCTAGTGAACAGAATTCAGTTTAATCTCTGGGCACTTCAACAAACTGACGTGCGCTTAATGGTACATTCCGATCGCAAAATTTCTCCGCAGGAGAATCGCTTACCGCCGCCTCTACAAACGGGACTTGCCTTGACAGCCCTTGCCCCTATGCAAGATGTGACCGATCTGTTCTTCATGAGTGTGATCGATCGCTATGGCAGTCCTGATTATTTCTTTACTGAATATTTTCGTGTCTACACTAATTCAGGGTTAGACAAAAAAACTCTGCGATCGATTACCGAAAACTCCACCGATCGTCCCATTTTTGCTCAACTGATTGGCGAGAGCATTCCCGACCTAGTTCGCATTGCCCAATCGTTAAGCCATTATCCGATCGCGGGCATCGATCTGAATATGGGATGCCCCGCCCCCAGAATTTATCGTAAAAATGTGGGCGGTGGGTTGTTGCGCGACCCTGAAAAGGTGAGCCGAATTTTGGGCGAGTTGCGAGACGCAGTGGATGGACGGTTGACCGTTAAAATGCGCGTTGGCTTTGACGATACCGCTAACTTCGATCGCATTCTTGACCTGATCAACCGATACAACATCGATTTATTGAGCTTGCATGGTCGCACCGTTAAAGAGAAGTATCACAGCGCTGTGCATTACGATCTGATTGCCCACGCTGTGCAGCGGGTAAATTGCCCAGTTTTAGCCAATGGCAACGTCACCTCTGCCAATGCAGCAGCCACCGTTCTATCCAAAACGGGAGCCGCAGGTGTGATGGTTGGTCGTGCGGCGATCCGCAATCCCTGGATTTTTAAGCAAATTCGCCAAACTCTGAGCGGTCAGCCTGTTTCGATCGTCACATTGGTTGAAGTTCGTGACTACATTGAGCGATTGCGTCAAACAACAACCACGCAGCCGATCCCAGAGCGGGCGCGGGTTAGCTATCTGAAAATGTATCTTAACTACATCGCTCAAGGTGTAGATGCCGCAGGCGCTTTTCAGCACGAGATGCGGCTTGCCCGAACTGAAACGGAACTCTTTGAGGTCTGCGATCGCCACTTACTAAGCGACCCAAACCAAGCGTTTGCCTTAGAGCCTTATCCCGGCTTGGTGGCGCGTCCTAATTGCGAAACTGCCCGTGAAGCGATCGTCAATTAACCTGACGCTAACTTTTTGTCCAATAGCCGCTAAAGTCTGCTATTCTGCCAGACTGCAAGGGCAATATCCCACAGGCGCACCCTTATGATCGAAGTCGAACATCTCAGCAAGCTTTATGGCTCCACCTCGGCGATCGCAGATGTGACGTTTTCGGTTGAGCCAGGTGAAATTCTTGGCTTTTTAGGGCCCAACGGAGCCGGAAAAACGACGACGATGCGAATTTTGTCGGGTTATCTACCTGCTACAAGTGGGACAGCAAAAGTCGCCGGATTTGAGGTGCATGAAGACTCGATGGCGGTGCGGCAGCGCATTGGCTATTTGCCCGAATCGCCGCCGCTCTACCCGGATATGACGGTTGAGGGATATCTCAACTTTGTAGCTCAGATTAAAGGAGTCAATGCGGGAGATCGTCCGCAGCGAATTCAGTCAGCTTTAACGCGCTGCAATCTGCTCGAAAAACGCAAAACGATTATTCGCAAACTGTCAAAAGGGTTTCGGCAACGAGTTGGCATTGCTCAAGCGATCGTCCACGATCCCCCAGTCATTATCTTAGATGAACCAACCGTCGGACTTGATCCGCGACAAATCATTGAGGTGCGAAATTTAATCAAAAATCTGGCGGGTGATCACACCGTGATTCTCTCGACGCACATTTTGCCCGAAGTCAGCATGACCTGTAGCCGCGTTGCGATTATTAATCACGGTCAGGTGGTGGCAACCAACACGCCCGAAAGTTTGATGACTCAGTTGATGGGCAGTTCGGGCTATGAGCTAGAAGTCGAGGGAGAGTTTGCCGCTATCCAGCAGTGTTTGCAAGCCGTGTCGGGCGTGAAAACGATCGAGCCAATGCTCACCGATTTACTGCCTCAAAATCGCCTCAAAATCAAAGTCGTTTCTGAGTCTGAGACTGAGCTAGGCTCAGAACTTGCAACCGCTTTAGTCAGTCATCACTTAAAGCTCTATGAGATGCGGCGAGTGCAGGCAAGTTTAGAAACCGTGTTTTTGCAGCTTACGACCGAAGAAACGCCTGTTGAGAATGTAGATGAGGTTGAACCGTCTGATGCAGCGATCGAAGGAGGCACCCCAAATGAAAATGCTGACCTATAACTTTCTAGCCATTTATCGGCGAGAGTTGCAAAGCTATTTTGCTTCCCCGTTGGCGTATGCGATCGCGACCATCTACTGGATCTTGGCTGGCATTTTATTCAAAGCCGCTTTTGATGGCGTGATTGATCAAGGAAACTATGTCGATCTTCAGGCGCAATCGGGGGTTCCGATTCCTCCGATCGATGTCCCTTACGAGTTGCTTCGCACTTATTTAGGTGTGATGGGTTCGCTGTCACTGTTTGTGTTGCCAATTTTGTCAATGGGGCTTTACGCCGACGAACGCAAACGTGGCACTTTAGAATTATTGGCAACGTCTCCGATCACTAATTGGGCAGTCGCGATCGGAAAGTTATTAGGTGTATTAACCTTCTTTATCACGATGTCGTTGCCGTTGCTGTTGTATGAAGCGATCGCGCTCAACGGTGTAAATCCTCCCGTTCAACTGAGTGTAATTCTTCTAGGTCATCTAGGATTAATTTTACTGGCTGCCTCAGTACTCTCACTCGGAATGTTTGTCTCTTCTTTAACTGACAGCACAATTTTGGCAGCGATTCTCACATTCGCGTTAGTCCTGTGTTTGTGGATTGTTAGTGAATTAGCCAAGAACTTTGGGGGTGTCGTGGGTGACGCGCTATTTAATTTATCGTTGCTGAAGCATTACACTAACTTAGTTCAAGGCGTGGTTGATACGAGTAGTTTAGTGTTATTTGCCAGCTATATTTTTCTAGGAATCTTTCTCACTGCCCAATCGATCGACGCATTGCGATTCCAACGTTCTTAGTGATTTTTATGAAGACCTTGCAGCCTCGTTCCATACTCCTTAAATACTGGAGATACCTGTTTTGGTCAGGCCCCATTCTGACGGTTATGGGCATCTCAGCCGGGATGGTTTCAGGTGGCTGGACTTCAATTCCGTTGGGGCTGATCATTAGCGGCATTGTGATTATAGGGCTTTGGGTGGTGTTTTTAGGACGCGGAGGCAACTCACAACAACCCCAGTTTTGGAACCGTCGATCGACCCAAGTCAGCACGAATGTTCTAGTCAGCACGATCGCGGTTTTCGTGATTTTGGGACTGATCAACTTTATGGTCAGCCGTCACCCAACGAGAATCGATTTAACCGAAGGGCAACTATTCACCCTCTCGCCTGAGTCTCAGCAAGTGGTGCAATCTTCCCCAGCGGTGAAAGTGTGGATTTTTGACAGTCAACAAAATTCTCAAGATCGCGATTTGTTAGAAAACTATCAGCGACAAAATCCCAAGTTTTCGTTTGAGTTTGTCGATCCTGAAGCCAACCCAGGGTTAGCCAACTCATTTGGCATTAAAAATAGCGGCGAAAATCGGGATGTCTATTTAGAATTGCAATCCAGCAAGCGTAGACAGTTTGTGCAGAGCATTAGTCCTCAAACCCGCTTGTCTGAGAATCGGATCACAAGTGGAATTTTGCAGCTTACGAGCGATCGTCGTTCAAAGGTTTATTTTCTGCAAGGGCATGGAGAACGATCGCTCGATGCGGGACAAGGTGCCATTTCACAAGCGGCGCAAGCGCTCAAAGATAAGAATTTTGTCGGTGAACCGCTCAATTTAGGACTCACGGAAAAAGTCCCGGCGGATGCGGTGGCGGTGATGGTGGTAGGCCCAGTTCGCCCCCTGTTAGAGGCAGAAACAAAAGCACTGCAAGACTATCTCAATCAAGGCGGAAATCTGCTCGTCGCCGTTGACCCCACCATTAAATCGGGATTGGATAATCTGCTCAATTTGTGGGGCGTTAAATTAGACGATCGCGTCGTGATTAACGCCTCCGATCGTCAGGTTCGCGGCAAGGGCCCAACGGCGGTTGTGATCGCGCAATATGGCGAACACCCCATTACCAGAGACTTTCGCAACAGCAACTCAATTTACCCACTAGCGCGTCCTTTAGAAATCACTCCGGTTCCGGGAGTGCAATCAACGCCTCTGTTATTGACTGATCCCAACAGTTGGGCAGAAAGCAACCTCAAAGAGCAGCCGCTTAAATTAGATGGCGGCGATCGCCCCGGCCCGATCGCGCTAGGCGCAGCGTTCAGTCGTCAAGTCACGCCCTCCGCTCAACCGAGTCCATCGGTTAGCCCATCTCCTCAAGCGTCGGGTAGTCCTTCTCCCAGTCCTTCGATCGCGGTATCTCCGAGTCCGTCCCCGACTCCATCGGCTGCCCCTTTTGTCCAAGGCGCTAGAGAATCTCGTCTCATCGTCTTCGGCAACTCTAGCTTCGCCACCGACGGACTCTTCGGTCAATATTTGAATGGAGATGTCTTTGTCAACTCGGTGAGCTGGCTGAGTCAGCAAGAACAACAGCCGCTATCGATTCGCCCTAAAGATTTAAAGAATCGGCGCATCGCTCTCACAAACGAGCAAGCAAGCGTTCTTGGATTTATTGCGCTCGTGGCAGTTCCGCTATTGGGGTTGACCAGTGCAGGCGTGGTTTGGTGGCGACGGCGATAGACTCTATCGAGTTGTTTGGTGAAAGGCGTTTTGTCGATCGCGAGTTTGTAAGACTGAGATGTCACAAATCTTGCCGATCGGTTGATAGCTGTCCCCTCTAACCAGTATCCTCACAGCATTAATTCATCTCGAATAGATTTTATGAGGCGACTGAAACAACTGGTTGGGCGCACGATCGCCTGCACCAAAGATCAAAATTTTCTGCATGGATTAGAAAACATTGAGGGTGTAGTTTCAAAAGTGCTTTCGGTCATGATGGTGTTGGTGACGATCGCGGCCGTCTTTGATCTCGGCGTTTTTTTGGCGCAAGAGTTATGGAATGAATTATCTTCGCCCAATCACACACGATTTAGTGAAGTCCTGTTTAAGATATTTGGGCTGTTTCTCAATATTCTGATTGCGCTAGAGATTTTAGAAAACATCACAGCCTATCTTAAAAAGCATGTCATTCAAGTTGAGCTGGTGATCGTCACATCATTAATTGCAGTGGCGCGAAAAATTATTATCTTAGATTTAAGCAAAACCTCTGGAATCGAAATTATTGGGTTAGGGGTCGCGATTCTCTCGCTGTCGGTGGGCTATTGGATTATTCGTCGCGTTAACCTAAAACAGGATCACTCATAGAGTTCATCATGGAAGAATTTTTTCAATTTGAAGCGGATTTTGTTGAATCTTTGCGCTGTGTGCCAATGCAAGTACGGCTCAAGCTAGACACCTGCGGGGTTAAATTAAAGCTTCCGCAATGGAATAAATTTAATCAGGACGATCGCCAAATTTTAGTAGACACGCCTTGCACTACAGAACCCGAAATTGCTGATTATCGAGATCTTCTGCATCAAATGGTTTTGCAACGCACGGGCAACACGGCGACCGATTTAGCGATCGACCCTCACCCCGACTGGGAGAATGTCACGACCATTCCTGAAAGTGTGCAAGAGAAATCACAAGCCGTAGGTGTGGTTCTTTCACCCGCGCAGTGGTCGGGGCTGACCCCACTGCGACGATTTGCCCTAATCAAACTGAGTCGTTCTGGACATGAAAACCACAATTTTTTACCCGCTTTAAAGGAATTTCAGTTGGTTTAAAACCTCAAAGTATCTCTAGCGAACCTCCGATGGCGGGGCTTCTCGCTTGCCGACAAAGTTTACCCCCGGTGCAGATTCTAAGCGAATGTTGCCTCTGATTGTTTCTTCTGTCACACTGCCCCGAATTGTCACCTCACGACCTTGAGCGTTTTTTTGACACGCATCCAAATGAGAAGGAACGCCCGATAACGTGAGGGGTTGGCGATCTAGCGCTTCCTGATGCGAGTCGAGCATTCCCGTGAGCGACGGTCTTTTCTTAGAAGCGGTCAGCGTTTTGCCAGTTTCGTCTGCATTCAACAACGAGCCACTGAGATAAATTCCCGATTGCTGAATCGTGAGAGCTAGGGCATCTGCCTTGAGACATCCGGGCAGGGTTTGAGCCTCAATCCGGTAGCGACCCTCTATTTTGGTCGGTGCTTTGAGATTTGCCTCACCGTAGGCAGTGGCGAAGCTAAATAGAGCGACTACAAACCCGATCGAGCCTGCATAAAACGCTAGAGATTTGGCATTGAATTTCATAGTTCGTGTCCTCTCACTGACTCGATTCCAGGGCTTTCTAACACCGAGGTTAAATGGGAGGCAACCTCGTTATATCGGCGCGTGATCAGCAGCGAAGAACGGCACCGCACGGCTAACTCATCAGCATATCGCCCCAAAGTTTGGCGATCGAGTCCCCATTCTCGGCTGGCTCCTGCGATCGTTAAGTCTGCCATTCTAGAAGCATCGACCACCGCCAAAATTGGGCTGGCTGCCTCAATGATCGGCATCGAGATCCGCTCGACCACTTGCTGCGGCAGCCGTTCGATCAAATTATAAAACTCATAGCTCAACTCGCTATGCGGCTGATCGCCCGATGCCAGCCGCAAAATAGTTAAGTGACTATTTTCGCAGTTAATCAGCAATCTCAGCGCCAGTTCTAACCCCAAATCGGTGTGAACGTTTGAAACGTAAGGGAGTAAAAGCCGTTCGAGCTTAGTTGTTTGGCGATCGACATACACCGCCACATCTACCGGAGCCGTGCTGAGAATCTGTCCCACGCGCCCGCCCAAACGATTGGTGCTAAATGCCGGACGGTGCCAGCCTACCACTACTAAATCAACCCGATCGCGGCTGGCAATATTCGCGGTTGCTCGCGCCACATCATTAGAAACTTGAATAATCGGACGCACTAAACTTCGATATTCGGGCGGCTCAATGCTTTTCACTAGCTCATCAAGCTGCGCTTGTCGCTGGGCAATTAATCGATCGGCTTCCGCAGGCGTACTTTCATAGACATAATCTTCGTCTAGCTGAATCAGGCTGAGCGGAGACACAATTGCGGGCCGATGATCAGGTTGCAGCGGCACATTGCCCACCGCGATCGCCATTGCTAGCTGAATTAATCCTCTCTGACTACTCGGATTCGCGATCGGCACTAAAATTTGATAGGCTGGCTGGCGATCGTCTACAGCAGGTTCGGCAATATTTTTACGAATTTGATGTTTAGGATAGGTTAACTCCAGCAATGGTGAGGTCATAAATGTAGTGACTAGCGCCATAATCACCAGCATTGTAAATAGCAATGGCGAAATCACTCCCAAACTCAATCCAATATTGAGGACGATCAGTTCTGTCAGTCCGCGAGTGTTCATTAACCAAGCCAACGCTGACGATTCTCGTTTGTCAATTCCAGAAACTCTCGCCGCGACGTAAGTGCCTGCATATTTGCCCACGATCGCCACCGCAACCACCAGCAAACACAGCGCCCACAAAATCGGACTGTTGAGCAAGCCGATCTGAGTTTGCAGCCCACTGTAGGCAAAGAAAATCGGCAGCAGGAACGTCAGTACAAAATCTTCTGTTTTTTCTGCCAGCTCCCGCGTCAGTCCTTGGTGTTTGGGCATGACTGCGCCAAACAAAAAGGCTCCAAAAATCAAGTGAATGCCAATCAATTCGGTAATCAGCGCTGAGATCACGACTCCCATATAAATCAGCGCGACGACGGTTTGATTGAGTTTTTGAGTACGATCGTAATAGGACGTTAAATATCCCAGCAGTTTGCGTCCCAAAGTTGCCATCAAGCCGATGTAGATCACCGACTGGATCATTGTGGGCAGAGCGCCTGCCATAGAGTTGGTGCGGGTGACGGCGATCGCGAGCGCCAGCAAACACCAGGCTGTTACATCATCGACGGCTGCACAGGTGAGCGCCAGCGTCCCTAAGCGACTATTTTGCAAATTGTTTTCAGTCAGAATTCGTGCCAGCACCGGGAACGCCGTAATCGACATCGCCGCTCCCAAAAATAGCGCAAATGCCGTAAATGCCACGCTATCGTTCGACACTTGCGGATAGAGCAGCAATGCCAGCAGCGTCCCCAGCGAAAATGGCACCAAAATGCTGACGTGTGAGATCAGCACTGCGGTGTCTAACCCATTTTTGAGATATTTAGGGTCTAGCTCTAACCCAATCAGAAACATGAAAAAAATCAGTCCGATTTGCGACAGCACCCCCAGATAAGGAATGGTTTCTGGCGTAAACAGGGCAGCCGCCGCATCGGGTGCGATCGCCCCAAAAAACGAAGGCCCCAGCATAATTCCCGCGACGATTTCGCCAATCACCAAGGGCTGTTTGATGCGCCGAAACGCCAACCCCATCAGCCGAGACAGACCGATGATCATCAAAACCTGAATGAGAACCTGAACCACGGGATCGAAGTGCATGATGATAGACCTGAGACTTCTTTAACTTGATAAGTTGCGTCCTCGCCACGTCCAGCCCCAGCCTGTTTCGGTTTTAATGATTGAGGCGATCGCGATCGCACTGACCAATACGCCACCGATGCCGCTTAACCACCAATAGCGAGGCGGAATGTTAGAAAATTTTTGGTTGAGGCGACGCAAATCATATTGCAGGACGATCGCGATCAATGCAAGCATGATCAGGCTGGAATCCCATCCGTTGAAAGAGCCAAAGAGGTTAATCAGCGCGATCGTCAACCCGAGCCAGGGAACGGTAAAAACTAAGACGGTCACAAAGGCAATATAAAGGATCAGCCGCAGATTGCGATGAGTGCCGATATACCAGTTTTTCGTCCAGCCTTCCCAGAGCGCCCCGATCGAGCGATACATTCTCACGTCTGCCATGTCAGACCCCAACCCATACCACAGCTTCAGCCCGTGTTGTTTAATGCGTCGCCCTAACTGCACATCTTCGACTACTTCACGGGCAACCGATCGATGCCCACCAATTTGCTCATAAGCGCTGCGGCGAAACAGCATAAACGGCCCCACCGCAAACGCCGCTTCACTGTTGGGGTCACAAACCTCGGCAAAACTATAGCCCGCCGCAAACAAACTCGCAATAATCGGTTGAGCCAGCCATTCACCCCAACCGCCGCAGACGATCGTCATCCAAAAAGTCAGCAGGTCGGCTTGCTCTCTCTGGGCAACGGCAACGGCGGTTTCGATCGCGCCGCGTTTGATCTGCACATCGGCATCAATAAACAGCAAAAACTCCCCAGTGACTAGCGGAGTCACTTGAGCACACGCCCAATTTTTGCCCACCCAACCTTCACCTGCTGGGCGAGGCTTTCCGGCTAACACCTTCAGTCGGGGATCTGGGATTGCTTGCACGATCGTCAGTGTCTCATCCGACGACTGATCATCGACGACCCAAACCTCTAGCCGTTCACTGTCAGAACTTTTGAGAACTGCGTTCACACAATCTTGAATATTTTCAGCCTCGTTATAAGCCGGGATCACCACCGCAACCGATGGCAAATCTAGCCGCTCTTGATCGGATAAAACTGGAGATATCTGCTCGGCTTCTGCCAAGTGCCGATGCAGGTGATCGATAAAAGTCCGCAGGGCAATTAGCGAACCGATGAGTGCAAAAAGTAGTAAAAAAAACACGGCTGACCCCAAAATTTCTTTGATGTTGCCCTAGTCAAGCGCTTAAGTATAGCGGCTCGCGCGCGAATCTACTACCCTCGCTTTAAGCCTTTGTGTATAGCGACTATCAGACAAACCCGCTGACGATCGCAGCGTTCTAAAGACAAAAACTTTCTTATAGGATCAAAATCAAAGTTTGTGTGAGAGAGGAATTCTAATCATTGCGTATAATCTGAACAGGAAACTTCACAAACCTTTGGCTGATTCCTGACGATCGCGCCGCTCAAGTAGTTTAATAGAAGATTTAATGATGCCCCGGATACTCGTCATCGACGATGACCCCACAATCTCAGAACTAGTGGCTGTCAACCTCGAAATGGCTGGCTATGATGTCACGCAAGCAGGTGATGGCATTCGGGGTCAGGCGCTAGCGCTGCAAATTCAGCCTGATCTGATCATGCTTGACCTGATGCTGCCGCAGGTGGATGGCTTTACCGTTTGTCAAAGACTTCGCCGCGACGATCGCACCTCAGAGATTCCGGTGTTAATGTTGACGGCACTAGGGCAGACGCAAAACAAAGTTGAAGGCTTTAACGCAGGGGCAGACGACTATCTCACCAAGCCCTTTGAAGTTGAAGAACTGCTGGCGCGAATTCGGGCACTGCTGCGTCGCACCGATCGCATTCCTCAAGCGGCAAAGCACAGCGAGATTCTTAGCTATGGTCCGCTGGTGCTCGTGCCAGAGCGGTTTGAAGCAATTTGGTTTGGCAAAACAGTTAAACTGACTCACTTAGAGTTTGAGCTTTTGCACTGCTTGCTTCAGCGTCATGGTCAGACGGTTTCTCCGAGCGAGATTCTCAAAGAGGTGTGGGGCTACGATCCCGATGATGATATTGAAACGATTCGAGTCCACGTTCGGCATTTGAGAACCAAATTAGAACCAGAGCCGCGTCATCCTCGCTTTATTAAAACGGTTTATGGAGCGGGCTATTGTCTAGAGTTGCCTAGCACAGGTGATGTTGAAGTAGGGGTCGAGTCTTCTGTGGCAGGGTAAGCAGGATGGGTTGAATGCCAAGTCTTTATACCGAAATCGAGATTGATGTGCCAAAACCTCAGGTCTGGCGGATTCTGTTTCAAAAAGATCGCTGGAAGTATTGGAACACGTTTTTATATGACTGTGATTGCGATCGTCCCTTCACTCAAGGTCAGGAGACGATTCTTTCTCTACGCCGCGTGTCAGGTGAAGAACCAATCGAATTTCAGCCGATCGTCACTCTCGTTCAGCAAGATAGCTGTCTTCAATGGGTTTCAACGATTCCAGGGTTTCGCAACGAACACGTTTTTGAGCTGCAAGACATTGGCAGAAATCGCACCAAATACATTCATCAAGAACGCTTTTCAGGTCCATTAAGCAAGATGTTTTTGCCCTTTATTCGTCGCGACGAACAGCAAGGCATCCAGCGCATGGCGTGGGAGTTAAAACACTATGCAGAGCGATCGAGTCAGCGTTTTCGCGATTAGAAAAGAGATTGATTAGGAATATGCACAAAACAAAATCTCATTAATCAGGAAACACCTGCGGCGAAAACATCGCCCAAAGTGCTTCGTAATAAGGTTTGAAATAGGCAGATTGAGCCGGGCTGAGATGTGTACTCATTTCACCGTTAAGCAAGTGAAGCATTTGCCGCACGATTTCCCACCGCACTTTCAAACGAGGGTATAGCATAACGCACAGCGGAAAAAGCTCTTGCTGGACAGCACTAACGCTGTTTTCCAAGATGCACACCCACAAATACACCTGAAACATTTCGGTGTCGCGCAGGCTAGAAACGCGAACGTTAACCTCTCTCAACCGTCCTGAGTGAGATTGGTAATTGGGGTTGATTTGTGCAACCCGATCGACCACTCGCTCAGAGATCGTGGTGCAAAGGGGAATAAGACGCTGTACGGTTTGCAGAGATGGGGCAGAGTAAGTCAGTTGAGCAGCAGCATCATAGGCCCGCTGAAGCGGCATATATAGATGATCGTCAATCACCTTAAAATATTGACTCAGCAGCGGTCGAGCAGAGATCGGAGCCAGATTGAGCAATATCTGTCCGCTGTAGTGAAACTGCATACTGATGAACCCAATCACTCTAGGGTCGATCGCCGTATGCTTCCGCCGGATTTCACCGAGGTTTGGCGCAATCAGCCTAGAGAGCCGGAACGGTTCTAATTGTTGGGCATAAGCAGAGAGCGCAATTTCGTAGACCTCGTGAGCATCTTTTGCCACAGCCCAGGGGTCAATTAGCTGATGATCAATTTGATGTCGGATGAGTTCTTGGGCGAGCAGCGCTTCGGTTTGTGTCCAGGCTTGAGCGCTGGCTGTGCGAAGGACTTGCCTAAGTGAATTTGCCGTTGCTGCTGCCGTTCCGCTCTGGCTAATTGTGGATTCAACATCGTCCTGGTTGGCTAGATTTTGCAGATATTTCTTAGCCCATGCCTCCGAAAAATTCTGGCTTGCTGGTGTGGATAGATCGCGATTTCCTGATAGCACACTTCCGATCATTTCTGGCTGCATTTGCTTTTGCGTTATAAAAATACACGTATCAACACAAACAATACAGGTGTAGAAAAAGTTTTGTAACGGTGATATCTCGGAGACTTCACAGCTTCCTCAATCCAAAGATCACAAGCGAGAACTGCTGTAAGAAAAGATTGAAAGTCAAACGTCCTGTCTAAATCAAGAGCATTGAGCCTACATCAGTCCACAGCCGATCGCTTAATTCAGCCCGAACAAACAGTCCGTGTAGTACATTTGCTAACAGCATCGACTGCTACTCAGACCCCACAACTTTCTACTTAATGCAGGCGATCGCCACTCATCGCAATCCTAAATAATTCGTGAACGTCATGACTGTGCTTCAGGAAATGACCAAGAGTTTACTGTAGCTCTGTACAACAATCTATCTTGGGGTGCTTTCTAATGACTACCGTCCAGACTAGCTTCTCAACGATTTATGCAGATCAGACTTACCAGCATCCCGTGACTGTGCGTCACAATGGCACCGTGATTGCCTTTGCAATGGATCAACAACGCAAAATTTACTATACCGTCCTAGACATCAATACTCCTGATGCGAAACCGATCGATGCTGAGAATTGGCTCAAAGAACCAAAAGAACTGTTGTTTGCTAATGAAATCACGCAAGTCGGCTACGGTGGCTTTGATCTAACTACACTGCCAGTGGTGAAGAAGAATGGGGACGTTGTGATCCCTGGTACGCGGGTACAGCCGCAGGAATTGAACAGTTTTCAGTCTTCCACTGCCCGACTGACGGCAAACGCCCCGTTTCAGGTAATGTCCGACGATCAGTATCTTTATGTATTTCGGCAAGCGATCGCGGCTGATCACCCGCAGATGGTGTTCAAGCAGAATGCAGACGGCACCGAAACCACCGATGCGAATGGGAAAAAGGTGCCTTTGGTCAATTCGACCCTGTTGCTCGATCGCTTTGTCCTGTCTGGAACTGATCTGCAACCCAAGCTAGAAGTCCGCTATCAGCGTAGCCGCAGCAAATCGCGTCCTCAAAGCAGCAAAGATAGCCTCAGCGCGAAAGACATGGAAGGTAAGCCCTTCTATGAACCGACCCAAGAATTAGATTTCATTCGCCATCTCAGCGAGGGATGCTTTACAGTCCTGTTGTTGCCGACGCAGATTCCAGAACAAAAGCGCTGGCAGATTTTTGCCTACAACAGTCAAACGACCTTAATGGATGCGTATAACATTGAGCAGTCTGGAGATGGATTGTTCAACACCCGCGACCTGGAAGCTTTGGCAGAGGGAGGGGTAATCACCCGTGAAGTTGGGGCAGAATCGGCGATCGCCTTGAATGGGCAAACCGATTATCTAGAATTTCCTAGCTTGATCACCAGCGATACAGGCACGATCGAGTTTCGGCTAAAGTTAACCTCGCTAGACGACCAAATTTTGCTAGATGCAACCACCACTGCCACCACAGGAGCGAATCCGCTAGATGAGGTCAAGTACTTCTTTATTGATATTAAAAAGGGTGCGCTGCGCTTTTGGCTGGAAGATGCTAGGGATGCAGATTTTCAGGCGGCTGTTGCGAGTCTGCAAGGCGTTGCCCTCAATCAGTGGCATCATGTCGCTGCCGTGTGGAACTATAACAACACGAGCAGTGTTCCCGTCACGCAGCTTTACTTAAACGGCAAACTGGTTGCCAAAGATGAGCGGATCGCAGTGGGTAGACCGACGCTGCAAAACCCTTACTTCGGCAAAATTCGCAACACTACGGCACTCGGTCAACCCGAAAAAAGCTTGCAGCCATTCAAAGGGCAGGTGGATGAAATTCGCTTTTGGAAGGTTGCCCTGACTAGCCCAATCATTCAGGCACAAATGCCCCTGTCGCTGCGAGGAAATGAGCCGGGATTGGTCGGCTACTGGCGCTGCGATGAAGGGAAAGGAGAGACTCTGCATGACTCTACGTCTTTTGCCAACCACGCGAAATTAGTGGTGAATGGCACCGACACGATCGCAACCAAGTGGGTGCAACTAGTAGCAGGGATTCTGGAACCGATCGAGACGCTGCGATCGAGTTTTGCGTTGCGCGATCGCACCATTACCGCCGGAATGTCAGCGCTGCTCTACTTCCAACAAGAAACCGCACCTGTGGGCTACGACAACGCTGAAAAACCACTCAAGAAGAGCGCCCGCGTCATGCTGGCAGTGGGCACCAAAGCGACGGGAAGCGATCGTCAGGAAACGGCGATCGTTGACTTCGGCGTTGCGCGCACCGGACGCATCTCCCAACCACCCGACGCTCTAGACTTGCCCGCGATCGACCCCGTTGCCGAAGACCGTCGTCGCATCCAAATTTTGGAACCCCAGATTGCACAACTTCAGCAACAAGTTCGGTCACTGCAAGAGCGTGTCGGGAAACTGCCTTCTGGAAATTCAGAAGATCCACTGTTCCAGTCTCTTGTTGTGGGTGCGACCTTTATTTGATACCCTTAGAGCGCAATGGAAAAGCCATATTGATTCAGCTTGTTCCAGAATTGATCCC
>NZ_PVWG01000061.1:0-22105 GCF_003003695.1 Phormidesmis priestleyi ULC007 | reverse complement strand
TTCGATCACCAGAGGGCTGCGATTCTTGGCGCACGATGTCCAGAAACTATTTTCCTTCTTTCAATAGATCAGCCCTGCCCCAGAATGGGGAATTTACGGGGCAGAAGCCGCTGACAACGAAGCGAAAAAACTCGTCGAACTGACGTTTTTTTAGGTTTTGCAATCAAACTTTTCTAATTCTTCTCGCACAATTTGCGCTAACTTGTTTGCGGCTCCCGGCTCTCCCCGAACACTGCGAAGTTTGTCACGCATTTGTTGCAGTTTTTCAGGGTGATTGAGAAAATCTAGAGCAAGGTCTGCCACGACTTTGGGCTGGAGCCGCCCCACAAGTTCAGGAACAATTTCTTCATTTGCCCACTTATTGGGCCATGCCAACAACCCGACACGCTGCAAATAAAGCCAGTTAATCAGCTTCGCCACACTTGACCCAACCCCTGGCAAGTTGGACAGCAGCCCCGGAATGCCATCCCAAGCGCGCATCGCATCGAGTTGCTGCGTGGGCACCACCACAATCATCGGCACCGCTAACGCACCTAACTCGGCAGTGTTGGCTCCGATCGTCGTCAAACACAAGTCACACCGCGACAGCAGCGAATAAACCGGAATTCGTTCGGTCTGATTTTGACAAAGCTGGACGCGCAACCCGCTCTGCGTCTCTAAATAAGCGCGTTCTGTTGCGGAAGTCGGTAACACTAATTGAGCGCTGACCCCATCAACCAGAGGCAAAATTGGATTTTGTTGCGGATCTGCAAATCGAGCTAGGGTTTGTAGATCTAAAGTGGGCGCAACCGGAATCACAAACCGAGCCTGCGGACGATCGTGCCAAATCAATTCAGCAACAGCTAACAAAAATGGCACCCCTTGCGCGAGTTTGGCAGGTTTAGAACCTGGAAGCAGCCCGATCAATTCTTCAGACTGTTGAACATTGGATGGCTCTTTCTCTCGGTAGTGGGCAACTTCTGCCATCAAATCGCCGACGATCGTCAGTTTTTGAATCTGTTGTTTAGGGGCACGATCAACGATTTCCGAACGCATCACGCCAAAGCGATCGATCCAGCGATGCCATCGGGCTTCCCATTCTGCGTAAGTGACCGTGCGATAGCCCAACCGCTTGCCGAGAATCACCGAAAAGAATTGATCGCCGCCTAAAAAAAGCACCACACCGCGATCGCGCCAGTCCCAATGATCAAGAGTTTTACCCCGCAGCAAAAAGGGGTAGAAAGCCTTTGCCGCCTGCACTCGATCGACTTCTGGATAGCTCAGAGCGATATCAGCCTCTTGCCCACTCGCATTAGGGCACGGCGAAAGCACTACAGAAATGCGAACCAGGGCACGATCGTCGCCTAAAATTTGCCGCAGCGATCGCACCACAGGCTTGACCCAGGTCGCGAGTTCTCCAGGGCCATTAGAGAGAATCAGAATATCGATCGGGTGAGAGAGGTCAGACATTAACAGATCAGTATCTAGCTGGACAGATGCTCCGAACTGCCCTCACCCTAGCTCTCTCCCGCAGGAGAGGGAACAAGATTTCTAGCTCCTCCTATAGGCTACGGTGTACACACAAGGTGTTCGTCGCTCCGTTTCAGTCGGCTTCAGCCCCCTAAATCCCCCATTCTGGGGGACTTTGAAACTGGAGTCTCGGCTCAAAGTCCCCCATTCTGGGGGATTTAGGGGGCAAAGATCTCGGCGATGACGGGATCAGAAGACTTGTGTGTACACCGTAGCTCCTGCGGGAGAGGGGTTGGGGGCGAGGGTCTTAAATCCAGGGGAAGAACAACAAACCTTTCACACCTTATCTTGGTTTGCGATCGCAAGTTTTAGGGCTGCGAGTTGCGCTTGTGCCTTGTGCAGCGATTCGTGCCATTCTCGCTCTGGGTCGCTGTCTGCTACAATACCCGCTCCAACTTGTCCCCAAACGAGATTTGTGCCGTCGGCTTGTGGAGCGTAGAGCAGCGTCCGAATCAGGATATTCAGATCCAAATTGCCTCGCAGATCTAGATAGCCGCAAGACCCATAGAATAAGCTGCGGCGATCGGGTTCTAGTGCTTCAATAATTTCCAAACAGCGCACTTTAGGACACCCCGTAATCGTGCCTCCTGGAAAGAGGGCACGAATCAAATCGACAGCAGTATATTGAGTTTTTAGCGTACCGATCACATTACTAACTAAGTGCATTACGTGACTATAGCGCTCGATCGTCAGCAGTTCATCGACTCTGACTGATCCCCATTCACACACCCGTCCTAAATCATTGCGCTCTAAGTCTACTAGCATGATGTGTTCTGCTTGTTCTTTGGCGTTGTTGAGCAGGTCTTGGGCAAATTGGCGATCTTGATCAGGGTTGATTCCTCTAGCGTGGGTGCCTGCGATCGGGCGAGTCTCAGCGTGTTGCTCCTGCAATTTCACCAATCGCTCAGGCGAACAGCTAATCACCGCGCCCCAAGGAGTTTGCCAATAGCTGGCAAACGGAGAAGGATTGATCTGCTGCAATGCCTGATAAATTGACCAGCTATCGACGGAGGTTTGCGTTTCAAATCTTAGAGACAGATTGGCTTGAAAAATATCCCCAGCTTGAATGTGTTTTTTAGCCTTCAAAATAGCAGCTTCATAATCGATTTGCGACAGGTGAAACGCGACAGGTTTTGGGGCTAAATTCTCGGTTAGGACTAGCGATTCTCGATCGGCTAAAGGCATTGCTAATTTTTCTTGCATCCGATCGAGTTGACCAACCTCGGTCGCCGCTATCCATAGAATTTGTTGCTGATGATCTAAGACCGCAAAGCATTCAGGCTCATACCAATAAGCGATCGGAAAGGGCAACAAATCAGACTTGAGATAAGGCAGTCGCTCAATTTCCCACGCCAAATCATAGCCCAGCCAGCCCAGCCAGCCTCCTTTAAAGGGCAGCGAGTCAGGAACGAGATCAGACTGAAGATTTGGACGATCGAGCAACTGTTGCAGAAAAGGCAAAATTTCACCGATCTCAGGAGTCCACAGTTGCGGCTTTCCTGCCACCACACGCGGCACACCCGCACACAGCGAATATCTCGTCAACGAACCATCCGACGATGCCAGATAAGGACTTTCTAGCAAAGTCGCGATCGTCCCGTCGCTTGATTTAAACAACACTGCAAAGACTTCTGAACCCGTTTTTTGGTTGAGCGGCAGCGATCGCCAGTGCCAAGGCAAAATGACATCCATGATCAGCAAACAAAATAATTTGTGTAGGGGCATGGCACTGCCGTGCCCGTTATCGTTGCAAGTAACCGATATGATTTAATTCACGATCCTAAAGTGAACGCAACGTGCAATTCAACCTACTCTGAAAACGCTCAACAAATCGATCGGCAAACTTTTATTTAAAGTCGTTAGAATAGGATGCTGACGAAAATTTAAGACTGACCCTCCTCAGCCCGTTTTGCTCAATCCCCTCATCCCTCAATTTTGCTTATGTCCTTGCCCATTGTTGCTATTATTGGTCGTCCCAACGTGGGCAAGTCAACCCTCGTCAACCGCTTCTCAAAGCTGCAAGACGCGATCGTCTTTGATGAACCCGGCGTAACCCGCGATCGCACCTACAAACCTGCCTTTTGGGGCGATCGAGATTTTTTGGTGGTTGACACAGGCGGATTAGTGTTTGATGACGACACCGAGTTTTTGCCCCTAATTCGTGAACAAGCATTAGCGGCTTTGGCAGAGTCAAGCGCGGCTATTTTTATCGTCGATGGCAAAGAAGGCCTGACCACCGCCGACGAAGAAATTGCTCGATGGCTGCGTCAACAGCCCGTTCCGGTTTTGCTGGCAGTCAACAAATGTGAATCGGTAGAAGATGGTCTGACCCAGGCTGCCGAGTTTTGGAGTTTGGGCATCGGCGAACCCTTCCCGGTGTCTGGCATTCACGGCAGCGGCACTGGCGAATTGATGGACGCACTGCTGACTCACTTACCTGACACCAGCCTGATCGAAGACGTTCAAGAAACCCGCGTCGCGATCGTCGGCCGTCCTAACGTCGGCAAATCTAGCTTACTCAACGCCTTTGTGGGAGAGAAGCGCTCGATCGTCAGTCCAATTTCTGGCACCACACGAGACGCGATCGATATGGTCGTCGAGCGCGGAGACAAACCCTATCGCCTCATTGACACCGCCGGAATTCGCAAGAAAAAGAACGTCGAATATGGGCCCGAATTTTTTGGCATCAACCGCGCCTTCAAAGCGATCGATCGCTCCGATGTCGTGCTATTTGTGCTAGACGCGGTGGATGGAGTCACCGAACAAGACCAAAAATTGGCAGGGCGAATTGCCGATGAAGGTCGCGGCTGTGTGATCGTCGTCAACAAATGGGACGCGATCGAGAAAGACTCGACCACCATTTATGAATATGAAAAGCTGATCGGCGATCGCTTGCACTTTCTCGAATGGGCAGAAACCATTTTTATCAGTGCCGAAAAAGGTCAGCGAGTTGAGAAGATTTTTGACCTGATTGATATTGCCGCCGAGCAGCACCAGCGCCGAGTCACCACCTCTGTGATTAACGAAGTACTCGAAGACGCAGCCCGATGGCACTCGCCGCCCACCACGCGCCAAGGTCGCCAAGGCAGAATCTACTACGGCACCCAGGTCAGCACCCGCCCCCCGACGATCGCGCTATTTGTCAACGACCCTACCCTGTTTAACGAAGGCTATCGGCGCTATGTCGAGCGGCAGTTCCGTCAATCGCTCGGATTTAAAGGCACCCCGGTGCGGCTCTTGTGGCGCGGCAAAAAAGTGCGCGAAATGGAACGCGGCAGCGTCAACCGAGCGATTAAAGTGAGAACTAAGGTCTAAGGTTTAGAGTTTGGCGAATCTCAACCGCCCAAAATCCCTCAGCCCAAAATCGAATGGATTTACTGCGATCGCTGCCCCTCGGTCTCTATTTAGAACAACCCATCACCTGGCTACATCGGCTTGATCCCCGCGTCAAACTGGCGTGGCTAATGAGCTTTTTAGCCACTCCGCTGCTGGCAAGCCCAGAGTGGCGAATCTTTTTGGTGATTCTTTTAGTGCTGATCACGGTGTCAGCGATGATTCCTCTGCGTGTGTGGAAGCAGCAGATCGGCTGGCTGGCGCTGCTCTCGCTGTATGTGTTTTCATTAGTCTCGATCGCTCCAGACGGCTTAAATGCCAATCACCAATCCCGATTGCCCGAAAACGAATTAGCGTTTGTTCAGCAGTCAAATGTAGTATCTGCACCTGTTGCGCCGCCTGTCTGGTATAACCCGTTTAATTTTGGCAAAAAGCCTGGTACTCAAGACGGGGCAGTTGAGGCGCTCAAGCGTCCCGATCTGCCCCAACCGACGACTTATCGCTACATTTTGCTGAAGCGAGGTCCGCTCACCGTAACGCGGCGATCGCTCGATCTAGCAATTCGGGTCAGCACACTCTTATTTACCTTGCTCTACAGCACAAACTTATATCTTCTGACAACGGCTCCTGAAGAAATCACCGCCGGGCTTGAAGATTTGATGAGTCCCCTGCGCCGATTTGGAGTGCCTGTGACCGAAATCGCGTTGACGTTGACGCTCTCCCTGCGCTTTATTCCCCTTGTGCTAGAAGAATTTCAGAACTTGGTGCGATCGGTGAGAACCCGCGCGATTAACTGGAAAAAACTTGGACTTCGGCGCAGTGTGCAGGTTTGGATGTTGGTTGCAGAGCGGCTCTTAGAAAATCTGCTGCTGCGGGCAGAACAGATTGCTAGCGCGATGAAAGTGCGAGGGTTTACTAGCCCCGATCGGCATCGCGTTGAGTGGCACCAGTTGCACCTTAAGCGACTTGACTGGTTAGCGCTAGGTGCTCTAGCGCTGCTGTGGGTGGCAAGATTTGTTTGAAGAATTGCAACAGATCTGGAATGCTGAAAGAGCAGACTATGGGGGAACTTTGTGGCTTTTTGGATCAAGCTAACCTTCGATCGCGCTCTTTATATCATTGACTTAGACCGGATCGCCGCCTTTTACCAGACCTCAACGGGTCGGGTCGCATTTAGTCTGTCTGATGAAAGCATCACGATCGTCGTCAACCAACAAAAAGACCCCGACACTTATCGAATGATTTTGAACTATATCGAGCAAACCACCGGACACCGCTTAGAGGAATAAAAGGTTTCAGGTTTTAGAATTCAGTCCAACTGCCTCCGCTCTAACGCTAACTTCGCCGCGCCGACGATGCCTGCCTGGTTTCCTAGTTTTGCGGGCAAAAGCTGCAAGCCTTGACGAGAGCTAGGCAACACTCGCTGATCGATCTCTGACCAGATCGCCGGAAAGAAAAATTCTGCACTGGCACTGATGCCGCCGCCGATCACGATCGCTTCTGGGGTCAACACATAAATCAGACTACTTAGCCCGATTCCTAAGTCTCGCCCATAGAGTCGCCAAAACTCTAACGCGTTGGGTTCTCCGGCTTGGGCGAGTTTGCCGAGTTGGTCAGGCTCTAGCCCAGTGCGTCGACGAATCGCCGCGATCGCCGCATACTGTTCGAGTGAGCCACGATTGCCACTATTACAGAGAGGCGCGTCATCCGTCGGGTTAAGGGCAATCAAGCCTAATTCTCCAGCAGAGCCGTCTCGTCCGACAAACAGACTGCCGTTGATGATGATTGCGCCACCAACCCCAGTGCCCAGCGTCAGCAAGATTAAGTCGCGTAAGCCTTGCCCTGCCCCTAGCCAAGCCTCGCCCACACCTGCACAGTTGGCATCGTTTGCCAGCACTGTTATGCGTCCGGTTTTGGCTTCAAGCCAATCGGCAAGCGGCACCTCTTGCCAACCCGCCAAATTAATCGCTACTCTGGCAATTCGCCCATTAGCGTCAGCAGGACCAGGCGTTCCAACTCCGATCGCTCGGCTCTCATGATTAGGATCGACCTGCGCGATCGCCGCCACTATTGCTGCTAACACTGCCTCTGGCGTTGCAGGTTGAGGCGTTGGCACCGTTAAAGATTGTAAACAAACGCCATCCGCTTTAAACCGCCCCAGTTTGATTGCGGTTCCCCCCAGATCAATGCCCAGAACCTGATTCCTGTCTGTCAATTTCATGCTGTCTCTGCTCTCGCCTCTCATATACGAGAACTCTAGACTTTATATGATTCTTTCGTCCTTTTTAGGGTAGCCCCTGCCACGCTTGCGCCACGATCTCACTCAGCCAGCGTCGTTGCGCCTGCTCTAGCAAGCTGTCATCTGCCAAAATCTCTGACAGCAACTCGTTTAGAGACTGTCCTTTTGCTCGTGCCAGTTGGACAACCTCTGCGATCGCGGCAACAATTAGTTCTTCATTCACAGGTTTTTGTCGAAGTGCAGCGATTTCTTGGGGATTCGCTGGAATAGGATAGTTCATGGCAGAGTTATATGGCGCTGTAGTCGCAGTCAATTATGAGAGAGTTGTAAAGTTTCTTTAGAATGTTTGGTATTCAGGAGTCTATCGTATTTTGATCCCCTGTCAAGCCCTTCTCCCTCAGTAAATCTATCGGAGTTTAGATCCCCCAAATGAAAGAGATTCTTTATTTAGAGGTTCCTACCCCAAAAACAGAGCAGGTGATGCACTGGCTTCAGCAGGAGTATCAGCCAGAAATTGGGGAGAAAGTACCGACAGCAGCAGGTTTTCGACTGCGGCTGCCTTCGCAAAATGTGAGAACTGCTAATCAATCGGCTCCTAAATCTGAGAACTTTGAAGAACTCTCGGTTTTTATTTGGACGCTTCAGCGCACGACTTATTTAAAAGTGTTTCGCTGGGCATCGCGATCGCTGCCTCACGAAAAATCTTTTGTGCGGCACCTGACCCAAGCGATTAGAACACACTTTCCGCAAAACTACCCGGCACCTGCCCAAATTGATCTCTCAACTCAGACGATCTTTGAAGCATTGGCAGATGCCTATCCTCAAACCGTCCACTATTTTCAGAAAATGCCCAACGGGGAATATGACCTGACTCGCGTCTATTGGTGGGAACAGCGCTGGCGGGAAGGTGTGAAAAATCCTCAACAGCCCAGACAAGTCGTTTTTCAAAACCCGGAAACGCCCAAGTCCAAAATTCCCAGTGCCAAATCCCTAACGCCTCCCGCCTACGACCTGATCTATGTCGGGGGCGCTCTCGGCACGATTCATGCGGCTGTGATGGCTCGGTTGGGCTATCGGGTGCTGCTAATCGAGCGTTTGCCCTTCGGACGGATGAATCGCGAATGGAATATTTCGCGCAGCGAGTTTCAAAGTTTGATTGATTTAGAGTTGTTTACTCCGGCGGAGTTCGATCGAGTCATTGCCAGAGAATACATCGATGGGTTCCATAAGTTCTTTGATGCCAACAATCCACCGCAGGCAAAAGCGCGGGTGCTGCACACGCCAACGGTTTTGAATATCGCGATCGACTCCGATAAACTGCTGAAGATCTGCGGCGAGAAGTTGCGCGAGTGTGGCGGCGAAATTTGGGAAGAAACCGAGTTTCTGCGAGCCGACATCAGCCTCGATCGCGTCACAATCCAGACTCAACATTTACCTTCCCAGAGCCAAAAACAGGTCACAGGGCGCTTGCTGATTGATGCGATGGGAACGGCTTCTCCGATCGCGTGGCAACTCAATGGAGGACGCGCTTTTGATAGTGTCTGTCCGACGGTCGGAGCGGTGATCAGCGACGGGTTTGAGCCAGGAGTCTGGGATGCTCAATTTGGCGATGTGCTCAACAGTCACGGCGACATATCACGAGGACGACAGCTTATTTGGGAGCTATTTCCGGGTGAAGGCAAAGATTTAACTTTTTATCTGTTTCACTATCACGAAGTGCATCCCGACAACCCCAGCTCACTGCTAGAAATGTATGAGGATTTCTTTACGATCGTGCCTGAATATCGCCGATGCGAGATGGAGAAACTCGTGTGGAGCAAGCCGACCTTTGGCTACATTCCGGGTCACTTTAGCGTTAACGATCACGATCGTCAGGTGGCGTTTGATCGGTTAATGGCGATCGGTGATGCTGCGTCGCTGCAATCACCGCTCGTCTTCACGGGCTTTGGTTCGCTAGTGAGAAACCTCTCCCGCATGACTCATTTGCTTGACACTGCCCTCAAGCACGATTTGTTAAAGGCTCGACATCTCGATCGCATTCGCGCTTATCAAAGCAATGTTGCCGTCACCTGGCTATTCTCAAAAGGCATGATGGTGCCGACTGGCAAGTCTCTGCCGCCTCAGCAGGTGAATGCGATGCTCAACACCTTTTTTGATGTGTTAGCCACCCAGCCCCCTGACATTGCAGAAGCGTTTATCAAAGATCGAGTCACCTGGCTGCGGTTTAACCAGATGGCGATCATTGCGGCTGTGAAAAACCCAGCACTGCTGCTGTGGATCTGGGAAATGGCAGGCGCAAAAGACCTGATTCGATGGCTCGGCAGCTACTTCAACTTTGGGTTAAATGCGCTGTTAAGCTGGATTTTTGCAGGCTGGTTTCCTGGAGTTTTGCATCGATCGCAGCCCTGGCTAGAGCCGCGTTTCCCGGCGCTGTGGCTGTGGTTATTGTCCCACGCTTATGCGATCACCTATGGCATGGGCAAACCGCAAGCGATGCCAAAGCCAAGGTTTTCAGTGCGTGGGCTGCCCCCTGAACTCTCAGAGCCTCATTTAGATTCCAGCACAACGACTAGAGAAAGTCAGGTTCCAAGCTAGAAAGTTTGGGCGTTGCAGAATGAGAATGAAATAGCTGTAGGGGTAGTGCCCCCGTGCCTACCCCTGACGGAGGGCAACCACGGGGGGATTGCCCCTACAACCATCCCTTTTTAATAGCTGTCTCCACCCGCCACAGGGTTTTTGTCGGTTTCGATCGCCAACTGCTCTAGAGACGCATCGCGAATGGCTTGCCACTGACAATAAAGGTCAGAGCCGTCCAAATCGCTCACTTGAAACTTTCTAACCGCTTCATCGATTTCTTGTAGCGTGGTCGGAATCGGAACCATACAAGTGAGTTCTGCCATGTGATTTCTCCAAAAATGGGATAAGCGAAGCGCACGAGTGTATAACTCCCGATTTTAATCAGATTCACAAATAAAAAATCTCGCTTGTTACAAACCTAGATGATTTGTAAGCGATCGTCATTAATGTCAGTTCGATGAGTTCCCTCACTTCGTTATTCAGCGCTTCAGCCCCCTAAATCCCCCAATTTTGGGGGACTTTGAACCTTAATTTTGGGCATGAAGTCCCCCAGACTTGGGGGATTTAGGGGGCAGCCCGGATTTGCAACCGTAGCGAAAAGCTTTATCGAGTTCATGGATTATTAATCCCATGCTTTTGGTTGACGAAACGTATAAACTTCTTTAATCACATCAACCCAACCGTTGGCAAGCGCTTCGAGCAGGCGATCGCCCTTTTCTTTAGTGGCAGGCAGGGGATCGCCTAACACACCACTCTTGCTCAAATCTCGCGTCGTCCAAGCAAAGGGTAGTGCCCCTTCCATGCTTAACAATCCGTCTCGTGGCTCATTGAGTGGATATTCAGCCACCGCCCGATCCATTTTTACCTGATCGGGCAGAATTGACAGCAGCAGACTGGTTTCAGCATCTCCCGCGTGAATACCGATCGCTAATTCTTTGGGGGTGATTAACTCGATCGGCAAGTTCGGCACCTTCCAGGTAAAGAGCGGAAACACGATAAAATCCTCATATTTTTGGTGCAAATCTCGTGCTGCAATTTCAATAATTTGCGGCTGTCCTCCGTGAGAATTCATCAACACCAGTTTGCGAAAGCCCGATCGATAGACGCTTTCTGCAACCTCCATCAACACGGCTAACATCGTTTGAGCACTGAGCGTAATCGTGCCGGGAAAGTGCCAATGCTCGTTTGACTTGCCATAATCCAGCGACGGCAGTGCATAGGCGGGGATGCTGGCATCCAACTGGCTAAACGCTTTTCCCAAGACAGCGACACTAATCGCGGCATCGACCACCAACGGTAAGTGAGGTCCATGTTGTTCGATCGCTCCGATCGGCTGCACAATCACGACATTTTCTTTGTCAGGCATTGCCTGAATATCTGTCCAAGTGAGATAGGGAAAGAAGCGATCGGGTGGAATGAAACCATGAAGCATAAGGAGATAAGGGATAAATCATTAAGATATGCTAGATCAGGAAGGCGAGGATAATGTCGATAGCACATTCCTGATGAGCGAAGTATTAGAAGCATTTAGTTTGCAGCTACAAAATTAATGCCTGACGATTCGACACAAAAAGAATTCTTAGACTTGTTGCACGGGCTGCACGTTTTGGGATATCGCAATCGCAAAACTTGGTATGACGTACATCCGATCGTGGTTGAGCTTTTAACCGATAGGAACCTGATCTAATGTCCAATACAGCAGAACTGGATGCAGAAAACCTAGAAGCTTATGATCGTGTTCTGAACCGTAACCGTCCCCGCTATCATGACTACGCAGCCCTCAAACTTTAAAACTCAAAACTCTTGAAGCAGCGCCTCGACACTCTACTGGTAGACCGTGCCCTCTGTGACTCTCGCCAACAGGCCCAACGCCTGATCCAAGCCGGAGAAGTCAGGGTCGATCGCCAACTGATCGACAAACCCGGCACCGAAGTCAACATCAGCGCCGAGATTCAAATCAAACAAAAATCGCCCTATGTCTCTCGCGGCGGCGAAAAGCTAGTCAAAGCGCTGCAAATTTTTGAAATTAAAGTGAGCGATCGCATCTGTCTCGATGGCGGCATCTCAACCGGAGGCTTTACAGATTGTCTGCTGCAAGCGGGTGCGAAACTGGTTTATGGCATTGATGTCGGCTACGGGCAAGTCGCCTGGAAGCTCAGACAAGATCCCCGCGTCATTTTGCGAGAGCGAACCAACCTGCGGAACCTCACCCCAGAAGACTTATATCAACCCGATCAGCCCTATCCCGATTTGGGCGTGGTCGATGTGTCGTTCATCTCGCTCACAAAAGTGCTGCCCGCTATGTGGAAGCTGCTGCAAGATCCGCGTGAAGTTTTGCTGCTCGTCAAACCCCAGTTTGAAGTCGGGCGCGATCGCGTCGGCAAAAAAGGCGTAGTCCGCGACACCAAAGATCAGGCAGGCGCAATCTTTCAAGTTTTGCAAGCCGCTCAAGCACTCGGCTGGCGCTATCGAGGACTCACCTGGTCACCGCTTTTAGGGCCAGCCGGAAACATTGAATATTTGCTGTGGCTAGAGGTGACGAACCTAGAAAATTCTCCAACATCGCCTGACTTGGAGGCAATTAGACAACTGACGCGATCGGCGCACAAAGCCTTAACCAAACCAGAAGACCAACCACCTTCCGCAGATCAGTTTAATGAACCCGAATAGTTTAAGACTTGTCTTGCAGGTTTCTTAACCAAATCTTGCCCCTTCGGGCGACCCCAGCCAGATCTCTGACCACTGGCGTAGTGTCAAACCAAGCCGTTCCATGCAGGTCGCTGCGAGAACTACGTTGCCATCCCAAATTGGGTGCTGCAATCAACGTCAACACATCGGGGTTTTGAGCGCGAAAGTAGCTATATGCCCAATCAGGATAAGTGGCTCCGCCTTGAGGATGATCAGCCGGACGCTGCTGCACCTCTTCCAGAAAATCGATCAGGCGATCGAAAATTGTGCTGTTCACGCCATAAAAATGAGTCGTTAATATCCACTCATCAGCCGGAAAGGGTTGCAGCTTGATAGGCGTGTCTTTAGAAACTTCCGCCGTGTGTCCGAGATAGACAAATCCCCAATCAGATTGCGTCAACTGCTCAACGATCGCTGCCTGGTTGGGCACAAATTTCTTTGCGATCGTCAGGTCATCTTCTATCACCAAAACGTTTGCTAAACCCTCTCGCTTTGCCTGTTTTAAGATTGCGAGATGACTTAAAAAACAGCCTCGAACTGGAATGCTAGGAAATCTTTCTGCACTCTCTGGACGAGTGGCAGAGAAAATTTCAATTTTATTGGGAGTCAGCGGTAGCTCCGCTTTATTCAGTTCTCGTATTATGTCTTTGCGACGATCGACTCGCTCAGGTAGATTGATCACATAGATACGTTCAAAAAAATCCTTGACCAACATCCCTAACTCCTTTGCTTTGACCAATCAGATTTCGGCGTTGCTTAATAAAAGTATAAATTGTCCTCCTCACGAAGTGGGGCGAAGCCCTCGCCAACTCTTTTCCTCAAGAAGAAGGGAGCCAGAACTCTCTTGTTCCCTCGCCTTTTGGGAGAGAGCTAGGGTGAGGGCGGATTTGACGGTTCCTCCCTGGATTCAGCACCTAAATCAACCTCAATCACCGTCATTTGAAAGAGGATTGGGTTTCAGGTTGCACCAGCAACACATCTTCATAGATCACCTCGATCGGAATCGTCAAACCCACACTCGTTAGCTCAATGTCATCGCCTTCGCCGTAGAGAATAAATGTCCATACTCCCGATTGACTCCGCCGAAAGACATCAACGGTCTTGGTTGCAGACCCAACCAAAACATCCTCTTGCAAACTTTCCATGCGGCGGTAGAGGGCAAATTTTCCACCGCGATCGTAGGCTTCAGTGCTAGGGGACAAGACTTCAACGATCAAGCAGGGATAGGCAGTAATAAGAAATCATCGATCATGTTACTTGACTCGACATAAGTTAACGAAAATCAAACTGCCCCAGCTTAATTATCTGTAATCATTGCGATCGCTAGACGCTGCCGATCGGGGCGACGCACTGCGGTAAGGTGGAAAGAGTCACCATCAAAGCCAGTTTCACATACTCGTTGATATGTCTCTCACCACATCCCCCGTTTCTAGCCGCACTATCCGCATCGGTTCTCGCAAAAGTCAGCTTGCGCTTGTGCAAACCCATTGGGTGCAGGCAGAGTTGCAGAAGGCATTTCCCGATCACACTTTTGAAGTTCACACAATGAGCACTCAGGGTGACAAGATCCTGGATGTGGCATTAGCAAAGATTGGCGACAAAGGGCTGTTTACCAAAGAATTAGAAGTTGGGATGCTGAATCAAGACATTGATTTTGCAGTTCACTCGCTCAAAGATTTGCCGACGCGGTTGCCAGAAGGGTTGATGCTGGGGTGTGTTACCGATCGCGAAAATCCCGCCGATGCACTAGTGGTACACGAAAAACACAAAGGCAAGCAACTCGATACGCTGCCAGAAGGTGCCGTGATCGGAACTTCTTCGCTCAGACGGTTGGCACAGCTTCGTCATCACTTCCCGCACTTTGCGTTTAAAGATGTGCGCGGCAATGTGATTACTCGTCTCGCAAAATTAGACGCAGGCGAATATGATGCGCTGATTTTGGCGGTGGCAGGTTTAGAGCGGTTAGGGTTGGGCGATCGCGTGCATCAAGTCATCCCGGCTGAGATCTCACTTCATGCGGTTGGGCAAGGTGCTTTGGGCATTGAGTGCCGCAGCGATGATGCCGAAATTCTCTCAGTGATTAAAGCGTTAGAACACCAGCCGACCGCTTATCGCTGCTATGCAGAACGAGCGTTTTTGAGAGAACTCGAAGGCGGATGTCAGGTGCCGATCGGGGTCAACACCGTTCTCAAGGGCGACACACTGACGCTGACAGGAATTGTTGCGAGTGTAGACGGTCAAAAGGTCGTCAAAGGTGAAGTTTCGGGAGCCGCGATCGAGGCTGAAGCGTTGGGCACTCAACTGGCTCATCAACTTGTCGAGCAGGGCGCAAAACAAATCTTAGACGAGATTTCTGCCGCCGTTCGGTAACGCTAAACAGAGTTCATTAAGCACAAATTGGTGAGGACATTTAAGATGACTCAAGAATTAATTGATTTGAGATCAAGCATCTTAGAAGGTCGTTACGATGATGCGCTGCTGCTGGTTGATGAACTAGAAGGAATGAGTAAACAAGCCATCCTGCGAAATATTGAATCGTTTCTCGTCAGGATGCTTGTTCATCTCATTAAAAATCAGCTTGAAGAACGATTAACAAATTCTTGGGTTGCTTCGATCTCAGATTCAATTCTACAAATCAAAAAACTCAACCTTAAAGACAATAAAACATCTCATTACATCAAAGCTGATGAGTGGGAACCGTTTTTGGAGGAAGCGATCGAAGCAGCGATTGCCCCTGCCAGCATTGAAGTCTTGAACGGACGATTTAACCCGATTCAGGTGAGTGAACGAGTCGATCGAGCTTTATTAATTCTGACTGCCCAAAGATTACTTAATTTGACCTATCAGCATTCAACAAAAGAACTTCCTGCGGTGGTTAATCGTCGCCTAGCTAGCTTGTCCGGCGGTCAAGAATGGTACGAAGGGAGAGAATAGAAAACGATTTATTTTCTACTTTCTGCTTAATCGATCGACAAATTCCCCATGTTCTGATGGTGCTAATCCTTTCTGCAACTCGGTTAAAACAGTCGCTAAATCTCCTTGTCTAGATCTAGTCTGACAGTTGAGTTGTCTGCAATATCGACTTTTGGGGTTGCTGCAACATAAGCACCCAACCAGCCCATGATGTAGTCGTGAGGTCTACCGTGATTTCTGACTCGAACTGGAGATGCCACGTAAACGACTCCTTCAATCAATTCTGCTTTAAACTTCTCAGGGGTGGCTGCATATCGGCGCTCAAACTCACCGCGAGTCAGTCGATCGCCGTTCTCTAACCGTAGAGTTGAGACTAAGGAACGTTTCACCATAAAACCTGGCTTGCGATGGGTGCTTTCATTCTGTCACAGACGAGAAGGCAGGTGCTCAAATTTGCGATCGCTCCAACCCGTTGAACCGTGCCCCTTAATCGGTATGATCACAGTGCTGACTACTCAAAGGGGACACGAGAGCTAAGATGCGAATTTTGATAGTTGCGGCCGAAGCTGCGCCGATCGCTAAAGTCGGTGGCATGGGAGATGTGGTCGGTGCCTTGCCCAAAGTGCTCAGAGAAATGGGGCACGATGTGCGAATTTTTATGCCCTACTATGGGTTTTTGCCAGACAAAATCGACATTCCCGCCGACCCGATTTGGAAGGGCAGCGCGATGTTTAATCAGTTCGCGGTTTACGAAACGGTGTTGCCCGATTCTGACGTTCCCCTTTATTTGTTTGGGCACCCAGTGTTTGACCCGCGTCGCGTTTATGGCGGAGACGATGAAGAGTGGCGGTTTACATTCTTCTCTAACGGCGCAGCCGAGTTTTGCTGGAATTATTGGAAGCCTGAGATTGTGCATTGTCACGACTGGCACACGGGGATGATTCCAGTGTGGATGCACCAAGATCCCGATATTTCTACTGTGTTCACCATTCACAACCTGGCTTATCAGGGGCCGTGGCGCTGGAAGTTGGAGAAAATGACCTGGTGCCCGTGGTATATGCAAGGTCATAACGTGATGGCGGCGGCAGTGCAGTTTGCCGATCGGGTCAACACCGTGTCACCCACTTACGCAGAGCAGATTAAAACGCCTGCCTATGGCGAAACCCTAGAAGGATTGCTGTCATTTATCGGGGGCAAACTGTCAGGCATTCTCAACGGCATTGACATCGAAGCGTATGATCCGGCGGTGGATAAAAGTTTAGCGCAGCCCTTTACGATCGAAACAATCGATCAGCGCCTTAAAAACAAAATTGCGCTTCAAGAAGAAGTCGGCTTAGAAGTCAACTCAAAAGCGTTGGTCTTAGGAATGGTATCGCGATTAGTCGAGCAAAAAGGATTAGATCTAGTGATTCAAATGCTCGATCGCTTCATGGCTTATAGCGATGCTCAATTCATTTTATTAGGAACGGGCGATCGCTATTATGAAACGCAGATGTGGCAATTGGCAGGTCGATATCCCGGACGCATGGCCGTCTATCTGCTCTATAACGATGCCCTAGCACGACGCATTTATGCCGGGGCAGACACCTTTTTGATGCCATCGCGGTTTGAACCCTGTGGCATCAGCCAACTGTTGGCGTTGCGCTATGGCTGTGTGCCGATCGTGCGCCGCACAGGTGGCTTAGTCGATACAGTGACGCATCATGACCCGATGAACCATGCCGGGACGGGTTATTGCTTCGATCGCTATGAACCGCTCGATCTGTACACCTGTCTGGTGCGCGCGTGGGAGGCGTTTCGGTTTAAACCTCAGTGGCAAGAGCTTCAGCAACGCGGCATGAAAGAAAACTTTAGCTGGGAAAAATCGGCGATCGAATATGTCAAGCTCTATCGCCAAGTATTGGGCTTGCCGCCCGAAGAGCCGCAGCCCGAAAAGCAAGCAGAACTCGTATCTTAAAATGATTTGCGAATGTGACAGATTCGTACAGCGCAAGCGCGGGGTATCGTAGGGGCATGGCATGCCGTGCCCTCTCACGATCGTTCGATCGCAATTGTGGTTGAAATTGGTACAAATAGAGTTAGCTGTGAATCGCTGAGTCTTGCTGTGAATAAGACAGATGAGTCCTATCAGTTTGGTTGGTTTGATTGGGTTTGCCTTTGGTATCCTCCCGGTTGGCTGATTTTGTTTAATCGCCATTGGCAACACTACAAACCCGACCCCGATGGCTGGAACTGGTTGGAATATCTGCTGTTTCTGATTCCTGGCGGATTTTATTTAGCATTGCTAATTCGGTGGCTAAGGCTAGGAGGTCGATCGCCTCGATCGCAATCTAGTGAGCCTGACCCGCACTATCAGCAAGTGTTCCGAGACGAGATTTTAACGCCGATCGCCACCCGATTTTTTCAAGCAGAGTTGCACCAGCTAGAAAACTTGCCTGATGCACCTCCAGCGATCGTGGCGCTCAACCACGCGGGCATGTGTTTCCCGTGGGATTTTTTGTGTTTGGGCGTTCTCTTAAGCCAAAAAAAAGGCTGGTATGTGCAACCCGTCGCGCATTCAATCTTTTTCGATCATCCTTGGCTGGTGTGGTGGGTGCCACGCGGCTGGGCGCAGACGTTGGGCGCGGTTAGGGCAGAAAAAGAGAGCTTTGAACACGCTATCTCACAAAAACAAACCGTGCTGCTCTATGCGCCCGAAAGCTGGCGAGGTTTGGTCAAAGGATGGCGCGATCGCTACGATTTAGCCACGTTTGATCCGAGTTTTATTCGTCTCAGCGTTCAGCATCAGGTGCCGATTTTGCCTGTGATTTGCCTCGGCAACGAATATCTGCATCCCTGGACTTTTAACAGCAAACGGCTGGCTCGCTGGCTAAAAATGCCGTTGCTTCCGGTGTCGCCGTTGCTGCTCGTGTTTCTGCTGTTTCCATCAATGGGAGTTTGGGCAGTGAGAACGCGACTGCGCTATTACTTACAGCCGATTCAGCATTCCTGGAAGCATTCACTTTCGCAGAATGAGACAGCGCGATCGCACCTCTATCACCAAGCCGAAGAACTGAGAGCGGACATGCAAAAAGAACTCGATCGCTTACGAAACTAGCATTGCAAATAACCAATATTATCTAATCCAAATCCACAATCCTGATCATCGGATTAGCCCAGTTCGCAAAGCCCGTACTGCAACTTGAGTCCGATCGTCGGCTCCCAGCTTATTAAGAATGTTGCGAACGTGAGTTTTAACCGTGCCCACAGTGATATATAACTTTGCAGAAATCTCAGCATTGCTGCATCCATCGACGATTAGCGCTAAGACTTCTAACTCTCTTCCTGTTAGTGGATAAGCGGGAATAAAGTTACCATCTTTTTCGGATAATCCATTAATAGCGATCGTGTTGGACGTAGGATTCGCGCCTGCATTCGCATAAGTTTTTTGAGACTGTTGCAGCACGACACGAGCGATCGCTGGATCGATCCAGGCGTTTCCTTCTGCGGTGATTTTTAACGCCTCAATCAACTGGTCGATCGTGGCATTTTTCATGCAGTAGGAGTCGGCACCCGCCGCAAACGCTGCCAAAACGGTGTCTTCATGATCCTGCATGGTCATGATCAAGATCTTGGTTTCGGTGGCTTCTCCAGCGCGCTGAAACCGTTTGAATTGTTGGGTGAGTTCGATGCCAGTCATGTCAGGCAACCCCACATCGACGATCGCTACATCTGACGGCACCGACCGCAGCAGGCTCAACCCAGTTTTGGCATCTCTAGCTTCGCCCACAACTTCAACGCCTTCTCGCTGCTGAAGCGCTGATCTTAAGCCAATCCGGGTCAGGTCATGATCTTCAATAATTAGGACGCGCAAGTGATCCATTACTCAACCTCTAACACAATCTAAATGAAAGTTTAAATACTTTAGTCAAATCACTCTTTTGAAGGGTGATCTCTCACCTGAGAAAATTCTAAGGGGCAACCATCAGTCGCTCTGTCTACCTTTAGAAGCTTCTTTCCTCTATCGCCGGACAGAGATGTGTTTGTCATTACCGATTTCGTTGCAAAATTGGCTGAGGGTCTTCTGCCACCCAACCCAGTTTAGAATTCGATCGCACTTCAAAATGCAAATGTGGGGTACTAGAACTCGGTGTGCCTGTTTTGCCAACCGTCGCGATCGTGGCTCCTCGTTTCACCGTTTGTCCTGTTTTGACTTTGATAGTGCCCAACTGAGCATAGCGAGTTTGATAGCCCTGCTGATGGTTAATCACCACTAACTTTCCATAGGCACCTTGCTGACCTGCAAAAGCGATCGTGCCATCGGCGATCGCTAAAACGGGTGCGCCAACTGTTGCCACCAGATCCATGCCAGTGTGAAACACGGGCTGATTGCGTCCGGTCGGCAGATACCAACCATAGCCCAGAACAACGCTGGCTTTAGCAGAGAGCGGATAGCCCGACAAACCGCTTGAATTGGCTTGAGTAGGCTGTCCATCTAATGGCGACCAATTGACCCCAGGCACAAATACCACTTTGGGTGCAGGCTGACAGCCGTTAATCTCAAACAACACATCGGGGCGCACTTTATAACGAGCCGCCACCGTTCGCCAGCTTTGCCCAGCCGCAACTTCGGCACGGATACCATTGTAAGGAGGCACGAGAATATTTGCCCCGATCGGAGCCTTTCCAGTTCTTAACACCGGGTTCATGCCCATCAGCGTCGCGGGAATCAGATTATATTTACGGGCAATTCCTTCAAGGGTTTCGCCAGCCACCACTTTGTGACGAACGACACGAGACAGCGCGGGAGCCTGACAGGTTGCGGCCGGTGCGGCATTTGTAGACGAAGCCATCAGTCCGCTGAGAAGGACGCAAACGACGAACCAGGGACGGGACTCGATCACTACATTTGAAAGATTAAATCGCCGCATTGACAACCCTCCTAATCGTAAGAACCCTCTCACAGTTTAGCGGCCAAGACTTGAGCGGTGCTTAACTTCAGGTCTGAAAAACCGGGCGACTGAATGGGGCGATCGTCCTGATAAATAGACAGACATGAAAATTTGCCGATATCAGACCTCGGATTTCTTAAAGAAATCCGAGGTCTATGCCTGATCGAGAATGCAGAGGGTAATTTTTGCTTCTAACGGGTCTACAATCCACTATCCAAAGTTGCGATCCGGTCAAATTCCCGATATCGTGGCTGAAATGGAATTCGTCGATCGCTTGGCTCGATCGTGCGAGGCAACCCCGCTAATCAGACCCTCTGGGAACCGCACTTAAACTATTTATGAATTCCAGGCTACTCAAACAAGAAGCAAATCTGCTCTATAAATCTCTAGCGCCGCTCTTAAAAGTCAATGCAGCGTTTGCGGATGTGATTTTGGTCGATTTAGCCAAGCTGATTCAGCTATGTGGGCGCAGCAGTGGCAAGGTGAGCGCGGCAGAACTGCTGGCATATCTGGTCACTTACGCCCTAATCAAACAAGATGCCGAAAAGCTCGATGCAGCCCTCAACCGATGGGATGAGTCACCCGAAGAGCGCCTCAAATATCAGAAGTTAACGCTGCAAATTATCTTAGACCTGACTCAAACTCAGCCATCTGACTCCTTTGAGTTGCCGTCAATTTTGAACCGACTGGATGAAGAAAAGGGAACTAACTATCTCGGTGATGCAACCAACGCGATTTATAAATTTGCTCAAGCGATCGTTAAAGCCGACGGCACGGTCACTTTGCAAGACTTGGAGGCACTCTCTTTAGTTTGGCAGCGGCTCCACTCTTACCGCAAGTTAGCCAGCTATCGAGAAGGTCTGACTCCGACTCAAACATCTGATTCAGCCGATCTCGATCGCGTTTTAGAAGAGGCACTCGCCGAACTTAACGACCTGATAGGGATGAGCAACATCAAAGAAGAGGTGAAGACGCTGACCAATTTTCTCAAAGTTCAAAAGATTCGATCGCAGCGAGGTTTGGCAAAAACAACGGTTTCTCTTCACGCTGTATTTTGCGGGCCGCCGGGAACCGGAAAGACCACTGTCGCTCGATTGATGGGTCGCATTTATCACGGGCTAGGATTTCTCAGCCAAGGGCATTTGGTCGAAACCGATCGCTCTGGCATGGTCGCGGGATATGTGGGTCAAACCGCCAAACAAGTCGATGATCTCGTCAAGTCAGCGCTCAACGGCGTGCTGTTTATTGACGAGGCTTATGCTCTGGTGCCCGGAGAATCGGGGCGTGATTTTGGACAAGAAGCGATCGATGTCTTGCTGAAACGCATGGAAGATCATCGCGATCGCTTAGTCGTGATTGTGGCAGGTTACACCGATGAAATGACCACATTTATTGAGTCAAATCCGGGTTTAGAATCGCGCTTCAATCGCTATTTTTATTTCAATCATTACAAGCCAGAAGAGTTGCTCGCTATCTTTGAAAAAATGGCCAGCAAAAGTCATTTTAAACTGGCTCCTGGTGCAGGTGAAAAACTGCAAAAGTTGTTTGCAGATCTGTATGAAAATCGAGATAAGACTTTTGGCAACGCGAGACTCGTTCGCAATCTGTTTGAGAAGAGTCTTGAAAGGCAAGCAAATCGATTGGCGGTGCTCTCGTCTTTAAGCGATGAGTTGCTCACGACTCTCTTGGCTGAAGATATCCCAGATGAGATGTCGGGCGTTCAGACGGGAAGAGAGTCTTGAGTCGCTAGACAACTATGCGCTGTGCTGGCTGAAGTTGGGCAAGGGCACCCATCACGAATGTTGGCGATCGAGCAGTCATCGTAGAGTTAGTTGGCGGGGAGTGTAAATTAGTTTGTGTCAGAGGTCAAAACACGATCTAATGAACCCATCACCAGAGACACAAACTCATGACC
>NZ_PVWG01000060.1:0-23001 GCF_003003695.1 Phormidesmis priestleyi ULC007 | reverse complement strand
TGACGACGCAAGGACTCTAGGTTAAGTGGTTTCGTTGAGCCAAGAATCCCCGTCCCTTTAGGGCTGGGGAGTGTCAAAGGCACAACGCGAGTGTCACCTTGCACGGTCGAGCCAACAATGCTAATCCGCCCGCCGAAGCTACGATCAGGCAATCCGTTAACTTTGACCCGCACCGACTGACCGACCCGAATTTGATTAAGATCTTTTTCGTAGATGTTGCTCGATGCTTGCACACTGCTGCCATTCACGATCGTTAAAATCTTCTTACCTACATCTTGTCCCGATTCCCCGGTTGTCGCTTCTCGATCGGCAACTGTGCCAGCAATCGGAGCCGCGATCGTAATGGTGCCGTCTGCGTTGGCATTAGCTCCAAGTTGACGTAGCCGAGTTGCGTAGGTTTGTCCACCGAGTTCGACGCGCGATCGTGCTGATGCGATTGGGCCCGTTGCAGTTGGGCTTGTGCCTCCGACACCGACAACCGACTCTCAGCTTTCGATAAGTTTGCCCGTGCTTCTGCCAATTTGGTTCCCGATTCGAGCGCGGTGCGCCGGGGAAGTAGCACCGTTCCGCATACTGGAGTTGTCACCTCAACTTGACGATTGGGCAACGATTCAATTTGTCCGTTGTGTTCACCCCAAACGCTAATCGCTGCCGTGTCACAGGTTCCACCTTCAAACCGAGCCGCTGTGCTGTTTCTGCATCGACTTGAATTCCAGACGATTGTATCGATCCGCCTTTAAATTCGTCGCCATGCCCGCCGTACGCGAGAACGATCGCAGGGCTTCCTGACAACAATCCGAGCGTTAGCAGCGTCGCTGAAAGACGGCGAATCGAAAAGGAAACAGAAACAGCAAGACTCGGCATGGTGAATCCTAACAGTGCATTAACTATCCAATGTGACAGCTAAAGATGAAATTAGAATGAAATGGACTATTGGTTATACCAAGCTTTGCGCCACTGTTTCATCTGATCAATTTCGGCTTGTTGAGAAGAGACGATCGCGGTCGCAAGCTTCTGAACTTCAGGACGTTTTGACTTTTGCAGGGCATCGTTTGCCATGACGATCGCGCTCTCGTGGTGCGGAATCATCGCATTGATGAACCGCAAGTCAAACTGATCATCGGCTGCACCCAAATCCATATTCATCATCATGCCATTCATTTGATCCTTCGACATTGGCATCATGCCCTTGGTTCCGCTATTCCACGCCATCGAAGTGCTAGACGCATTGGCATACCAAGACTTGCGCCATTGCTGCATTTGGGCAATCTCTTTGTCTTGGTCAACAATAATCGATTGAGCGAGTTTCTTGATTTCAGGTCGCTTTGATTTTTGCAGCGCCTCTTGCGCCATTTTCACGGCTCCCTGATGATGTGGAATCATCGCATCCATAAAGCGCAGATCAAAGTTTGCATCGGCTGGGCCTAAATCCATATTCATCATGCCGCCCTTCATGTTGCTGTGATCCATCTCTGACATGCCTGCCATAGGTGAACCTGTTGCAGCGGGGCTTTGATTAGAGGTTGAGTTTTGAGTAGCGTTTGAGCAAGCGGTGAGTCCACTAATAGCAATAACTGCACCGATCGAGAGTCCGAGCAAACTTGTTTTGAGCATTGAGCGATTCATCCTTCACCTACGAATTTTATTGACACCTTTTATTCTCAACCGTCTGGTCGGCTGGAGAGTCAAATGCAGGAAGCCGTATTTTGGCCGGATTCCTTAACTTTGATGTAGCGTTAACCACCTCTTTCTACAAGACAGCCCAAAAAAATGAAATCAGTATGAAATCAGGCTATGTCTCTGCCAGAAACTAAGCCTCTCTCGCCAGAGGGAATTTGTCACGGCGATCGTTACGTAAAGTGTTTGCATATTCTTACCCATAGAGGAGTTGCTGTGCGTCACATTGTTGTGCTGATTGTTTGCGTGTTGGCGCTGTTGGATTTAGCCGAAGGGTGTTACTTTATGCCTAAAGGTAAGCGGAGGGTGAATGTGCTGTCTTGCCCCAAGACACTATAAACCTGCACTACCCTGATGTGCTTGAGTAATGGCGCTGGCAATGGCCCTCCAGGCTGTTCGAGCATCGGCTCTAGCCCATCGTGAATGTGTGCCTGAAACAGATTCTAATTCGTGATGTAGAGCATACCAGTGCGCTTTGGTCAGAAAATGGTAAGCAGCCAGTCCAAACAGGCTGAGAATCAACCCCATAATCTAATCTGAGGTTGCCAACCTGGAGTTGTGGCGGCTGGATCTGGGGCGATCGCCGCTGCAATGCTCGAAGCCGTGCCCGCAGTTCTGCCATGCCAAACGGTTTAACAAGGTAATCATCGGCTCCAGCATCGAGTCCCGTCACAGCTTGATTCCTTTGAGATTGCTGCGCGGATCGTAACTTCGATTGTCGCGGATCTTCTCATAAGATTCTCGCTCGATCGCGTTCAACTCTTTGGGTGGCACGATCGTCAGTTTGAGCATCAGATCGCTTCTCTCTCCTTTGAGGTTTTTCCAACCCTTGCCCCGCAGTCGCAGAGATTGCCCTGATCGTACGCCTGCGGGAACGTTGACTTTCACCATACCATCAGGGGTCGGGACTTCAACTTGAGTTCCTAAAACGGCTTCATCGGGGGCGATCGCAACTTCACAGACTAAATTGTTGTCTCCGTCAAGCTGAAAGAACGGATGCGGCGCGAGTTCGACAATCAGATAGAGATCGCCGCGTTGAGTCGTGTAGTGAGAGCTAGGTCGCCCCTTGCCGCGCATCCGAATCCGAGTCCCGGTTTTGGCACCTGCCGGAATGTTGACATCAAAGGTTTCGCTGCCAATGCTCAACCGTTTTTGTGCGCCATTAAATGCTTCTGAAAACGTCAGCGTAATCGTCGCTTCAACATCTAGATTTACGCCTACACCACCGCCGTCATAGCTAGTCCCCGGCGAGGTGCGATAACCGCTAAACGGATCGGCAGTTCGACCGTAGCCAGTTCCGACTCGCCCCAGTAAGTCATTGACAAATTCGTCAAAGCTGCCGTAGCGCCCAAATTCAAATTCATCAAAACCGGGACTTGTGTTGGTGTTGAAGGGCGATCGTCCGCCTCGTGCCCCGGCTCGATCGGCCTGCTGCCAATATTGCCCAAATTGGTCATATTTTTGGCGCTTATCACTGTCAGACAAAACTTCGTAGGCTTCATTGATTTCTTTAAACCGAGCCTCTGCTGCCTTGTCACCCGGATTCATGTCGGGGTGATATTGCCGTGCCAATTTACGGAAGGCTTTCTTGATTTCGTCGGCGCTGGCAGTCTTGGTCACGCCTAGAAGCGCGTAATAGTCTTTAAAGTCGGTTGCAGCCACCCGTTTCCCTCTCCTAAAGCTTTAATATATGGGTTGAATATCTCTATCATGCCCTAGTCATCGAAGACACGCTATTCAACATCGATCCTTAAGTTTGAGCGAGCATTGCGGCGCATCATAGCGGGTTTAATTCGTCTGAGGGCAGAAGCGGGAAAGCGGCGATCGTACTCTTCATCTGACAACTCTGCTAACTCGGTGAGGGTCGGATCAACATTGCCAGGGTAGGGCTGAAAATCAGCGACATCGCTCTCTTGGGCAAATCGCTGATTCCAGGGGCAAACGTCTTGACAAATATCGCACCCAGCCACCCAACCGCCCAGATGAGGAGTAATCGTTTCGGGAAGCGTTTCGGCGCGGTTTTCGATCGTGTGATAGGCAATGCAGAGATTGGCATCGACGACAAACGGCTGCGTGATCGCTCCGGTTGGGCAAGCATCGAGGCAGCGAGTGCAGGTGCCGCAGTGAGAAGTATGAGGACGATCGCCAATGAGTTCTAAATTGGTTAACACTTCGCCTAAAAACACCCACGAGCCATAGTCTCGCGTAATCACGTTGCTGTTTTTCGCGATCCAGCCGATGCCTGCTTGCTGCGCCCAAAATTTGTCTTGTACGGGCCCAGTGTCTGCATAATAACGGGCGCGAATGTCGTCGCCTTGTGCCTCTAGCCAGGTAGACAGCGCCTTGAGTTTTTTGTGCAAAATTCGGTGATAGTCCCGACCCCAGCCGTAGCGAGAAATTTTGGCATAGTCATTGCCTTCGGGCCGATCGTGAGCGGTGTAATAGTTAAGGGCAACACAAATCAGCGATCGAGCTTCGGGCATGACTAAGCGAAGATCTTGTCTTTTGGGGTTTGCCATCCACGCCATATCTGCCTGATGATTCTGAGTGAGCCAGCTTTGCAGAGAAGTTACAGCCGCTTTTTCGTCGTCTGAGTTGACAGGAACGATCGCGATTCCAACTTTGTGAAATCCAACTTCTAAGGCTTTTTGCTTAATTCGGTCTGTTAGATTTGAGGCGCGATCGGTCATGCGTAATCTCTATTACAGGCGTTGCTGAATGCAAATATGAATTGCCCCTAGCCCCCCAAGTTTGAGGGGAACCAGAATCTTAAAGTCCCCCAAAATTGGGGGATTTAGGGGGCGAAAGGGTTCAGCCTCGATAGACAGATTCATACTTGCATTCAGCAACGCCCTATTACAAACGCTGCCACTGTTAGTTTAGCTGATTCGGCGGGAATCCCCACACCATAACGTTTCGTTGGTGTGGGATGAAAGCCAGGGGCGCTCGATCCAGCGTCCTATCTCTCAGCACTCACCACGGAGTATGCTTATCAATAATCTTGATTTGTGCTAAGATGCAGATATGTTGAAAGCAACAAAGGTACGAATTTACCCGACTGATGAGCAAGTTATTCAGTTGTCCAAAGATTTTGGCGCAACGCGATGGCTGTGGAATCAGTTGCTTTTTGTGATGTCTCAGACGTACAAAGAGACGGGTAAAGGCGTGTCTGCTTACGACATGAAGAAACGCATACCCGAACTGAAGAAAGAGTTTGAATGGCTGAAAGAAACCTACTCTCAGTGCTTGCAGCAATCCGTTCTGAATCTCTCTCAAGCGTTCCAAAACTTCTTTGAAGGACGGGCGAAGTATCCCACTTTCAAGAGCAAGTTTAATCGCCAGTCGGTTCAGTATCCTCAAAACGTCAAAGTTGAGAGTGAATCGACCATCAAGTTTCCCGGCTTCTTAGGAATCGTGAAAGCCAAGATTCATCGGGAACTCCCTGACGGCAAACTCAAAACGGTCACGGTTTCTAAGACTCCAGACGGGCGTTACTATGCCTCTTTGTTGATGGATGATGGCATTGCCAAACCTGAAATCACGAGTGACGGAAAAGCCGTTGGCATCGATCTGGGATTGATTGATTTTGTCGTCACTTCAGACGGCTCTAAGTTTTGCAATCCTAAACACCTTAAGAAACACGCCAAGAACCTAAAACGCAAACAGCAAAAGCTTTCTCGGAAAGCGAAAGGCAGCACGACCCGCGCTAAAGCACGGAAGATGGTTGCCAAGGTTCACAGCAAGATCACACGAGTCAGAGAAGATTTTCTCCACAAACTATCTCGCAAGCTAGTCAACGAAAACCAAGTTGTTGTGGTGGAAAATCTGGCAGTTAAGAACATGGTGAAGAATCACACCCTAGCTAAAGCTATTAGCGATGCTGGATGGGGTAAATTCTGCACGATGCTGAAGTACAAAGCAGAGTTTGACGGTAAGACCTACCTTGAAGTAGACAGGTTTTTCCCGTCGTCTCATCTTTGCTCAAACACGCTGCTACAGATCCCAAAGATGGATCTCTCTGTTCGTGCATTTGATTGTCCTCACTGTGGTCAGAGGCATGACCGAGACGTGAATGCAGCAATCAACATCAGAAATGAAGGCTTGCGATTATTGGCGTTGGGAATCAGCGCTACTGCCAATCGAGGGAGTGTAAATCCAAAGGGTTCTGGACGTAAAAAATCCACGAACTCCGAGGTTGCTCCCATTGAAATTGGAAGCCCGCGCTCTATCGCCTAGCGATGAGCGTCGGGTAATTCACCTAATGGCAATTTAATTATTGTTTTTGAAATTGGTACAAAATGTCAACCCAGAAATTCTGTACAGATCCACGTAGATGTAAATTTTAGTTGCCATTTATTAATTTATGTTGCATTATAAAAGCGATCGAGGCGCGATTTCTGGGTCACCTCATTAGTCAAATATCTCTCTAGAGGCAGGACAATTCCTGCCTTTTTGTTTAACGTCCATATAAACCATATAAACCATAATGTTCTATCGATATGCAAAGTGTTAAGGATGATGTAGCGATCGCACTCCAACCTGAATCAAGCGCGATCGCAGGTATTACAGAGCCTAGTCTGATCAACTATTTTGAAACGTTTAATGTGGGCGATTTTGAGGCGACCAGTCAGCAATTTGCGGTCAACGGGGCACTGCATCCGCCGTTTGAATCGGTAATTGAAGGACGAGACGCGATCGCTGACTATCTCAAAGTCGAGGCAAAAGGCATTACGGCTCAACCTCAGCAGGGAGTGATTAAGCAAGTTTTAGAGGATGGCTGCCCTGAGATCGAAGTGACGGGGCGAGTGCAAACGCCTTGGTTTGGCGTAAATGTGGCATGGCTATTTACTTTAAATTCTCAACAAGAGATTACCTTTTTAAAAGTTAAGCTGATTGCGTCTCCTCAAGAGCTATTAAAATTGCGGCGTTAGTGGGAGATGCTTAAAGTCCTGTTAAGCTTAAGACCCTCCACACTAGACACTCTTGAAGTTAACGACTCGCGGACACTATAGCGTTAAAGCTTTGTTGGATCTCAGCTTTCAGCCAGGGTATGGCCCTACGTCAGTGAGAGCGATCGCGCAACGACAGAATCTGCCAGCTCCTTATTTAGAGAAACTGTTGATTGAGATGCGACGAGCAGAGCTAGTACTTTCTGTGCGCGGTGCTCAAGGCGGATACCAACTAGCACGATCGCCAGGGCAGATCTCACTAGGGCAAATTTTAGAGGCTGTGGGAGAAAGCGTAGAACCGTTGCCTCATCATGTGCCTGACGGAGCGCAGGCCGAAGACTGGGTAACGTTTAGCTTATGGAATCGACTTCACAAAAAGCTGAACGCAGCGCTTTACGAAATCTCTCTAGAAGATCTCTACTACGATGCCCGAAGCTGGCAAGCCGCACAGGGAGAGGAGGCGAGTTTTGTGGTCTAGTGAAAAGTTGGGGATGAGTGTTTTAGCGATCGCGGCTCTCCTCGATTATCTGATTGGCGATCCTTGGGGATGGCTGCATCCGGTTCAGGTAATCGGGTGGGCGATCGCTCACTATACCGAGCTTGCTTTAAAGGAATTCAGTCAGCCAGCTTCATTGCGATTTGCAGGCGTGATTCTAACTATTCTCATTGTCGTGGGTAGCAGTGTAATCGGATGGACGATCGTAGAATTCTCAAAAGCATTACATCCAGTGTTAGGCGTTGCGATTTCGAGTATTTTGTTAGCGAGTTGTTTTGCGGGGCGAAGTTTACGATCGGCGGCTGAAGATGTGTTACGACCTCTGGCAGATGGGGATCTCGATCGGGCGCGTTCTCAGCTAAAGCTATATGTCGGACGCGATACCGAAAACCTTTCTGAATCAGATATTCTCCGAGCCGTATTAGAAACTGTGACAGAAAACGCGATCGATGGTGTCATGTCTCCGTTATTTTATGCGTCGCTCGGCGCATTCCTACCATTTGTTGGAAGCGTTCCATTAGCCTTATCTTATAAAGCTGCTAGTACATTAGATTCGATGGTGGGATATCAGACGGCACCTTATCAAGATATCGGTTGGTGTAGCGCTAAAACAGATGATTTTTTGACCTGGCTTCCGTGTCGGTTAACGGTGTTGACCTTAGCGTTGCTGTCTAGAAAACCTCGCGAAGTTTGGCGACTCTGCCAGCGAGATGCGCCCAAAGATTCTAGCCCAAACTCTGGTTGGAGTGAGTGTGCTTATGCGGCTGTGTTGGAAGTGCAAGTCGGCGGCATTAATTGGTATCGCGGCGTGGAAAAGCATAAACCTCTCTTAGGTGAGCCAACTCGACCCATTACCCCAGATCGAATTCGGCAAGCCTTACAGTTGACGCAAATAAGTTTCTTGAGTTGGTTAGCGATCGCACTATCAGGGTTAACAATTTTAGGATCACTATGAAATACATCGGCTCGTTTCACAGAACTTGCGCTCTCGTTGTCATCTCGTTAGGGTTAGGACGATCGGCTGCCGCAATCGCGATTTCTCCAACGCCTGCCCTGCTCGATCGGGCAAATCAAGGCATGGTCACGTCTGCCCATCCTCTCGCGACTCAAGCGGGGCTGTCAATGCTGCAACAGGGAGGAAACGCCGTGGATGCAGCCGTTGCCACAACCTTTGCAATCTCGGTCGTAGAGCCATTTTCGGCAGGGCTTGGTGGGGGTGGATTTCTGCTGATGTATCAGGCAAAAAACAATGAGACAAAGGCATTAGATTTTCGAGAACGTGCGCCGCTCAAAGCTACGAAAACAATGTATTTGGATAGACAAGGAAACGTGCGCCCCAACGCGAGTACGAATGGATATTTGGCAGTGGCGACACCGGGCACGATCGCAGGACTCTATGAAGTGCATCGTCAATATGGACGCTTACCCTGGAAAACTGTGATGGCTCCTGCGATTCAATTAGCAGAAAATGGATTCCCGGTGAGTTGGCGGTTTATAGAAGCAACAGAGATGCATCAGCAAACGCTACTCAAAAATCCTGATGCACAGAAAATTTTTACTCACAAAGGAAAGATTTATCAAACGGGCGATCGGTTAGTGCAATCAGAATTAGCCGCCACGCTACGATCGGTGTCTCAAAATCCTCAAGATTTTTATACGGGAACTATTGCGACAGCGATCGCCAACGATATGGCAGCGAATAACGGATTGATTACAAAAAAAGATTTGCAGCAATATCGTCCGACTTGGCGTGATCCGGTGTGCGGTGATTTTCGTAAAGCGAGAGTTTGCTCAATGCCGCCACCTTCTTCGGGAGGGGTGCATTTGCTGCAAATCCTCAACATAATTGGCGATACAGATTTAAAGACTATGGGATGGCACAATCCCGATGTGCTGCATTTGTTGGTCGAGTCGATGCGAATTGCTTACGCCGATCGTGCGACTTATCTCGGTGATCCTGCTTTTGTCAAAGTCCCAGTTAAGGCGCTGATCAGCCCGGTCTATGCTCAAAAACGACGACAGGAAATCAATCCTCAAAAAGCAACGCCGTCCACTCAGGTAAAGGCAGTTGACCCCGCAGTGCTGCAACGCTTGACTAAAGAATCAGTCGAAACGAGTCATCTCACCGTTGTTGATCGCGATCGCAATGCCGTCAGCCTGACCTTCACCGTGAATCTCGGTTTTGGTGCGGGAGTTGTCGCAAAAGGAACAGGCATCGTCTTAAACAACGAAATGGACGACTTCGCGATCGCGCCCAATACTCCCAACGCATTTGGACTGGTGGGCGGAGATGCCAACGCGATCGCACCCAACAAAATTCCGCTATCGAGTATGACTCCGACGATCGTCACTCAAAACGGTCGCTTGCGATTAGCGGCAGGTTCACCGGGTGGCAGCACGATCATTACAACGGTGTTGCAAATCTTGTTAAACGTGTTGGTCTACGAGATGGATGTTCGCCAAGCAGTCGCGGCTCCGCGTGTGCATCATCAATGGCTCCCCGATCGCCTCAACGTTGAACGGTGGGGATTAGATACGCTGACGATCGCCGAATTAAAACGACGAGGACATCGAATTGAAGAACGATCAGATTGGGGAAATGCTAACGCGATCGTCGTTCTGCCCGATGGCTCTTTAGAAGGCGCGGCTGATCCAAGAGGTGAGGGTGTCGCCGCTGGGTTTTAGTAGAACGTGAACTCGACGACTTCGTTACGAGTCTATTGCGCCCCCTAAATCCCCCAAGTTTGGGGGACTTCAAGCCAAAATTTCCGGTTCAAAGTCCCTCAGAATGGGGGATTTAGGGGGCAGAAGCCGCTGACAACGAAGCGAAAAACCCCGTCGAACTGACGTGACGTTAATAGACTTGCTGTTCTGCCCCTTAACCCCAATATTGTTCTCTCTTGAGAGAGTCGCCTCCTAAAATAAATCGCGGTAATGTATGTGCAGCGTTAGTGTCTAGACCAACGGTGATCACCATGCAAACCCAACCAGAAGCCCACAATCACGATTCTCACAAACTTCAGCGGATTGCGACCGCGTTGCGCCTTGCGGGTTGGGCGAGTTTTTGGTTAGAGCTTGTGTTCGCCGCCGCATCAGGGCTGCTGTTAGCGTTTGCCATCTCTGGGAGAAACTTTACCCGATCGGCAGAGACTCCTCTTCCGGGCGGAGGTGTGGCTCAAGGGGTGACTCCGGGCTTGGGCATTGGCATTTTTTGGGCAACCTGCGGATTGGCAGTGCTGTTGTTTAGCCTTTTCTTAGCGTTCCGCTACACCCGATTTGCCAGACGGCTCCGCAATTCAAATTCTGCTGTTCACCCTAAAAAAGCTGATGTGATGCAGGTCTTACGTTTAGGTGTAATGGTCGGATTGGTGGGATTAGCGGTGTCCATTTTGGGCGGTGGAGCTTCTTTGGGTGTCTTGCTGTCAAAGTCGATTACTCAGCCTCAAGGCGTTGCGATTTACGATCCGACTCGGATTATTCGATCGGTCGATGTCTTCGTCGCGATGGCAAACATGAACGGCATCGCAGGGCATTTTGTGGCGCTTCTCGCAGCGTTGGGTTTGTATAGCGGACTCGATCGGGCGTAACGCGATCGACTTTCTGGAGAGTTAGCGGAAGTCTGCATCGGGGTACGTTAGGGGATATCACGATCAGGAGATTCTCTGAGCTTCGCGTGTTCGAGTCGGTAAGTCTTCACATTGCGATCGTTTAGCTCTTAAAGACTTTATGTTTCCTGGCAAGATTCAAGTGATTTCACTGAAAACAGACCTTTGTGAAGTGACTTAAACTAAAGCTGAGATTTCAATTACAGAACGCACCTAAGTGATTTAACCACACACCGTCAGGCTGTCTTGTGGCAGAGTTTGATGCGGATGAGTGGAGGCTTCGATCGACGTTATTAAGGATTTGGAAAATGACAGCAACCGGAATTCGTCCAAAGGAGGTACAACAGAGTATTAAAAGTACAACTGTTGAAAAAATAATGCCTAAAATCACACTCAATCAACTGATTCAAACTGAGATTGCTCGAATCGCAGAAGCCCAAAGTGTAGACACGGCAACTCTCGAAGAATTTGCTCAATTTATTATTGAGAATCATAAAAAGAAAGATCCTAAACCCAAGCTACCGAAAGTTGTTAAGCCTAAAAAAGTTAAGCCTTTAACCTTAACTCAACTCAAAGAAGCCATTCTTGGTCATTTTGGCGTTAAAGATGTCAAAGAATTAAGAAAATCCGGCTCCTTCGAGATGGCGACGAGCGGCATGGAGAAACTTGACTTCAGCAAGAAAGATGGCTGGGAAAAGCTGTATCGCAAGTTTATCGGCGTTTTGCCAGAAGAAGAAAACGAAACTGGCTATGGCTGTGTCAATGGCATCAACATCTTTAAATACGATCTTGTGTGGAAGGCGTTTGGATTAAATCCTCAGACAGCAACTTCAGAGGATATTAAGTCTGCCTACCACGACCTAAGCAGAGTCTACCACCCAGATGTTCCTAACACAGGCGATGCTCAAGTTTTCGCTCGTCTGAACGTGTTTTATAAGAGTCTTACTGAAAGGTTTTAGAAATGGCAGAACTATATATCACCTCTCAAAAGTTGGTCGAGACATTAAAAATTGCCACTCAAGACCTCATTGATGCTGAGGAATTCTTTGACTCAATCCCAGATGATGAGTGGGAGTTAACTCAAGGCAAAGATTACAAAGTAGTTAATAAAACTACTGGGTTACGAGAATACACCTCATCAGGCGCTTACACGATCGCTCGCTATCTCGAAGCAACGCAAAAGCAAACATTTTGGCAACGTCTGACAGAATGGTTTACACACACTAAAAGAGAAATTAGTAAAGCATTTATCAAAAAGCACATTCTTGATAACTCTTCATCGCTAATTAAGCGTAATGGACAGTTCTTTGTTTCGAGGTCTGACCTTGTAACAATTTTCAAAACTCGGTCTGACTACTTAAGCAAGATGGCTGAACACACTCAAAAAACTCAGTATCCTCTGATTAAAGGCGAAGATTTTGAGGATTTTGTGGATAAGGGAGGCTTGCACTTCTCCTTGTCAGGTATTTCTAAGCTATCTCACTCCTTCAAAGAATGCCAGTCTAAGAAGAATCGTCAAGAATGGTGTGGGGATGTCGGAGTAGTAGTTGGCCCGCAAATTTCTGACATCGTAGCTGAGATTCAAAACCGCGAAAAGCGCATCCAAACAGCAATGGACAAAGTTAAAAAGCGAGATCACAATACTTGTCAGGTGACTGGTCAGAAGAAGAACCGTGTTGACAGGCTTAAGTTATCAGCGCATCACTTATATTCTCAAAATGGGTATCCTCATCTGGCAGATGTTGAAAATAATCTGCTTACCCTAGATGTCGAAGTCCATGAACGGTTTCATCAAGACTATATGGGTGGGACTACGAAACCTTGCACGATCGACGATTTCATTAGCTTTGTTCAAGCCTATTATCCTAGCAACGCTAAAGTCGTAATCTGGCTAGATGCTCAGAAACGAGTTTTAGGAAATCCGCAGCCCGAAGATCAACGAAAACCTCATGTCCTTTATCTTCCAGCGAGTAGAGTAATTTAATCGTTAGCCGAAACGCGATCGCCCCTTTCTGTTACAATAATAAGAATAGAAGCGCGATCGTTTTGGGGCAACTTTGACCAGAAAAAATACAATGTCAGTAACAACCCCTACACCAACAGGAAAAGTTACGACAACCATTATCCTTATTAATCGGATTGACCAAATTCTTGCCGATCGAGGATTCATTCCCCCTAACGAGATTCGCTCTGTCACTTTAGAAGATGTTTTGGCAGACACAGGTGCAACTCGACTTTGCCTGCCTGCCGATGTCATTAGCCAGTTGGGATTGCCTCTGCAAGGAGAAGTCGATGTCAAAATCGCGATCGGTGTGCAAAAAGTCCGCACCTTTAGAGAACTCAGTCTGACCGTTGAAGGACGAGAAGGCACTTTTAACTGCATTGAGCTACCCGCAGGGCAAGACCCTTTGTTGGGGTTAATTCCCCTTGAAGATTTGGGATTAGAGCCAGACTTGCAAAACCAACGATTGAGAGTGCTGCCTCGCGATGGCAAAGAGACTTATCTCACCGTTTTGTGATCGCTCCAGTCACTCTTTTTCGTCATTGATCCGCCTCTCCCAATAAAGAAGAGTAAATGCCTTTGCTGCATCTGGATCAATCGTTTCAAGCGCATCTCGGATGTCGATCGCCGATTCAGCAGAAGGATCTCGATTTTCGTTCACCCATCGGCTAATATTTCCAGAAGCAATCCCCATCGTAGATGCTAGTTGAATTTGACTGATTCTGTAGGTCGCTAATACCCGTTTAAGCGCTTTGCCTGCTGTTCCCATTCACAAGATTCTGTTAGAAGCTCAGTTTATCGTTGTCTTTGATGTGGCAATTGAGCCAGACCCAAAACAATTCAACATTAAATAAACGTCAGTTCGACGAGTTTTTTCGCTTCGTTTCAGTCGGCTTGTGCCCCCTAAATCCCCCATTCTGGGGGACTTTGAACGGATGAAGCTAGATTTCGATCACGGTGACGATCGTCTGGAGAACACCCCTTAAATCTGACATCACTATCCAGTTCAATGATCAATCGATGGTGAGGACAATAGAAATCGACGATAAAAGACTCGATTGGATGCTGAACACGAAACTTCCAACCGTTCAGTTGGCGGTTTTTTAGAGCCTGCCACAATATCTTTTCAGCCGGGGTGAGGTTCTGCCGAAGTTGCCGAGCCGCAGAAATAATGTCAGGAGTGGTGCCCCGGATGCGCTGAGAATTCGTAAAACTAATGAGTGATGAGCTTCTACAAAAGTGCCCATCTTCCCTAAAATTTCCTTCTGTCTGAAAGTTCCCCAGAATGGGGGATTTAGGGGACGAACCCCTAGCAATCGGAACCCAAAACAATTTGTGTGTATACAGTAGTCTTGGGGAGAAGAAGGGTCTTCTATTTAATTCCACCTATCCACCTAGATATCGATTAAACGTAATGGCGATCGCTCCTAATCACACAGAATCGATCGCCGTTACGTTTAGCTAATCGAAAATTTCCGCTAAATCTATCCAGCAAATTCTGTTCAATAACCTGCCCGATCGACCCAATTAAACTTACCCTGAACAAGCGAGTCACTTTCGAGGAAATCTACGTCTTGATATTTCCACTCACTCACCTTCTGATTCACCCCGCAGCACTCACCCTATGGGACAAAACAAGCGGCACTTGGATCAATGTCGCTACCATTCTCGGAGGCACCCTTATCGGGCTAGTCTTAACCGAAAGTCTGCCCGATCGGATGCAGCGCATCATCACTCAAGGACTTGGCTTGCTAACGCTATTTTTAGGGGTGACTCTGGCAGGCAGTTTATTAAAAGTGAAAGCGGGTCAGATTGATGGGGTGATCATTGGACTCTTAGCGATCGTGCTGGGCGGTCTGCTCGGTGAATGGTGGCGCATCGAAACACAGCTACAAAAAGTTGGTAATTGGCTCCGCGATCTCGTTAAGGGCGGCGGCAATTTTACTGAAGGATTTGTCGCCGCTAGCTTGCTATTTTGCATTGGCCCTCTGGCTATCTTAGGCAGTCTCAACAATGGTTTGTCAGGCGACCATGCGCTGTTGTCAATCAAATCTGCAATGGATGGACTAGCCTCGATCGCTCTCAGCAGCAGTTATGGCATCGGGGTCGGATTTTCTAGCATTGCAATCTTGCTTTATCAAGGTGGCTTGTCTCTTTGTGCCGGATTCTTAGCGCAAGTGTTGCCCGACCCAGCGAACGCGCCTCAAGTCTTATTAACTTCTGGGGTCGGCGGTTTAATGATTATGGGATTGGGATTGAACTTACTAAAAATCACGCAGTTGAGTATCGCGGCATTTCTTCCGGCGTTGCTGCTTGCTCCAGTATTTTGCACGATCGCCCAACGCCTGGGTTAGCAGTCCAATCAATCTCAGGGATACAAATTAACTAACATCGCTCATTCTTGAGCAAAAGAGAAGACACGACCTACTAGCGATCATTAAAGTGGTGACATTGATAAAGCTGCGGTGACTCTTAAAGCAACCAAAACGATCGATTCATCTAATCCTAGAAGCGATTTTTTTAAGATTTGATTCCAGATTCTAATAATGTCTCTATAATTGACGACGATGGTCATGATGGTGACAGCATCGTCAACGACTCGCGAATTGAAAAATCAATCAGCAGTCTCCACGAGTCACACATCTTTTTTCAAAATTCATCGGTTTAAAACCCCTGGTTACGGGATACCTAAAGAAACCAGTCCACATCACTCAATTATTTAGGATAATAAAATGGCAACAACCAAACGGAGATCACCGACATCAACGCTAGTGTCAAAGGGTGCAATCAGCAGTGCATCTTCAATCTTGGAAGGTTTACCCGAAAAGCCTAAAGAAATTTGGTCACTGCGAGAAGCGATCGATTTGCTCAAAGAACCGATTTCAGCAGCGCTCGACCGTGGCTATAGCTACGCAGAAGTTTCAAAAATGCTAACGGAAAAGGGAGTGGAAATCAGTCCGTCAACGCTGAAATATTACCTCTCATCTGCACGCAAAGACAAAGACGGCAGCAAACCCAAAACGAGAAGACGACGTAAAACGCAAGGCATCACACTCAACCCAGAAACCGTAACCTTAACGAATGGCAGCGACAATGGAGCCGCAGCAAAGGCAGAACCTGCTGTCGAAAAAGCTCCTGCAAAAAGCACTCGCGCCACCACAACCGCAAGCGCCAAACCTGCCGCTAAAACTCCTGCAAAATCTGCGCCAGCAGCAAAAGCAAAACCTGCGGCAACTAAATCTACAACGACCAAAACAGCTTCTAAAACCCCCTCAACCAGAGGTCGCAAGAAAGCGGCTGAGTAAAAGCGCAAGCTTGCAGAGATAGGGGCGAGGCAGTCAGTGCGGAGTCCCTTGATCGCTTTTGAATTAATTATATATCCCGTTAAATTCTACAATCATTGTGAGGGTCGTTTTGTTGTTTATTCAAGTTTTATTCAAAGTTTAGTAAAAACTCACTATGCAAGATCTTGTCACGTCTTCGATACCAGATAGCCTGGATGCTTTCTGGATGCCTTTCACTGCCAATCGCCAGTTTAAATCGCAGCCTCGATTAATGGCATCTGCGAAAGGAATGTATTACACAACTGTTGACGATCGTCAGGTGCTAGACGGCACAGCAGGATTGTGGTGTGTTAACGCCGGACATTGCCGCGAAAAAATTATCGCCGCGATTCAAACTCAGGCAGCAACTCTCGACTTTGCCCCCACATTTCAAATGGGTCATCCCGCTCCCTTTGCGTTAGCCGATCGCCTCGCGAAGATGTTGCCCGGAGACTTAAATCACGTCTTTTTCGCAAATTCTGGATCTGAAGCCGTCGATTCTGCCCTTAAAATTGCCCTGGCTTATCATCGAGTGCGCGGAGAAGGCAGCCGGACGCGATTGATCGGGCGAGAGCGAGGATATCACGGGGTCGGCTTTGGTGGCATCTCAGTCGGGGGCATTGCTCCTAATCGCAAGTCTTTTGGCAGCTTGCTTCCGGGGGTTGATCATCTGCCTCATACCCACAATTTAGAGCGCAACGCCTTTACTCGCGGTCAGCCACAGTGGGGCGCACATTTAGCAGATGAGCTAGAGCGACTGGTTACCCTTCATGATGCTTCTACCATTGCAGCCGTCATTGTCGAACCCGTTGCTGGCTCGACGGGAGTTTTAGTTCCGCCCCAGGGTTATTTAGAGCGATTGCGATCGATCTGCGATCGTCACGGCATTCTGCTGATTTTTGATGAAGTGATTACCGGATTTGGGCGTTTAGGAAAAGGCTTTGCCACCGATTATTTTGGAGTCATCCCCGATTTAATGACGGTTGCAAAAGGCATTACCAATGCGGCGGTGCCAATGGGAGCGGTGTTTGTGCGAGACGGCATTTATGATGCGTTTATGCACGGGGCAGAGAACGCGATCGAACTTTCTCACGGTTACACTTATTCGGGGCACCCGCTTGCCTGTGCAGCTGCTCAAGCGACGCTAGATATCTACGAAGAAGAGGGTTTGTTCGATCGGGCAAATAGTCTGTCTAGCTATTGGGAAGACGCAGTTCACTCGCTTGAAGGGCTACCTCACGTCATTGATATTCGCAATCTTGGATTAGTAGCTGGAATCGAATTGGAATCAATTCCTAACCAGGTCGGAAGTCGCGCTTATGATTGCCTAGTGCGCTGCTTTGAGAATGGATTATTAGTCCGCACGGCAGGCGATATTATTGCGCTGTCGCCTCCGTTGATCATCGAAAAACAACACATCGATCAAATTGTAGAAATGCTAGGTTTAGTGCTGAAAGACCTTGCTTGATTAAATCAACTTAAGATCATGAACTAAATAAAACCGCACAGTGTTCAGGCTACGTTTTAGCCTTTTGCCCTCATCCCCAACCCTTCTCCCCAAGGAGAAGGGAGCCAGAACTCTTGTTCCCTCTCCTTAGGGAGAGGGCTAGGGTGAGGGCAGAAGTTGCACTTTAATAAATCCACGATTCTTGAAATGTCTTGCCGACAGTTCTCGATCGCACATCTCCAACAAACACGCAAGCTAGAAAAACAAGATTGAGAACGAAAAACGGCGATCCCTGGTGGGCGTTCAGCCGTCTTTCTGTTATTTTGTTTAACTTCCCTCAGTTTGCTAAAATCATCGTTTACTGTAGTGCTGGTTACTTCTTCTGAGCAATCGCCAGTTGTAAGGTGCCCAATGCGGATAAACTCACGCCGATGATTTGTAGGAGAAAGCGAATAGCCTATGTTGGGTAAGAACGATCGCACAGGAATGACGCTGGAAAACCTCAAGCAAGCCCTGATAGACCACCTCTATTACATTCAGGGCAGAGATGAGCAGTTTGCCACGCTAAACGATTACTACATGGCGCTGGCTTACACCGTGCGCGATCGCCTGACCGATCGCCGCATTAAAACCGCACAAACCTATTTCCAGAAAGACACCAAAGTCGTCTATTATCTCTCTGCCGAGTTTCTGGTCGGGCGGCTCTCAGCCAATAACCTGATCAACTTGGGCATTTACGACGAGATGAAAGAAGCCACCAAAAAAATGGGGCTAAATCTGGAAGATCTGCTAGAGCAAGAAGAAGAACCCGGTTTAGGCAACGGTGGACTCGGACGACTCGCCGCCTGCTTTTTAGACTCGTTAGCGACCCTAGAAATCCCCGCGATGGGATATGGCATTCGCTACGAATTTGGCATTTTTGACCAGTTTATTGTGGATGGCTGGCAGCGTGAACGCCCCGACAACTGGCTGCGCTATGGCAACCCCTGGGAAATTGCTCGCATCGATTACACCGTCGAAATTAAGCTGGGTGGACACACCGAGGCAGTCACTGACGCTCAGGGCGGTTATCGAGTGCGGTGGGTTCCCCAAGACACTGTGTATGGCGTTCCTTACGATACGCCGATACCCGGATATCGCAACAACACCGTCAACACCCTGCGCCTTTGGAGTGCTAAAGCCAGCGAAGACTTCGACTTCCAGGTTTTTGATGCGGGTCAATATACTCAAGCGGTTGCCGAGAAGACGTTTTCAGAAAACATCTCAAAGGTGCTCTATCCCAACGACAATACGCCGCAAGGAAAAGAACTGCGACTTCAGCAGCAATACTTCTTTGTGTCTTGTTCGCTGCAAGATATTATTCGATCGTATCTCCGCAATCACGATAATTTTGACCAGTTTTCAAACAAGGTAGCGATTCAGCTAAACGACACGCATCCCTCGATCGGGGTCGCCGAACTGATGCGACTCTTGATCGACGAACACGCGCTCGACTGGAATCGCGCTTGGGATATCACCCGTCAGACCTTCGCCTACACCAATCACACTCTGCTGATTGAGGCACTAGAACGCTGGTCAGTTAGCTTGTTTGGGCGGCTGCTGCCTCGCCACTTAGAGATCATTTACGAAATCAATAACCGCTTTTTAGATGAGATTCGGCGCAAGTTTCCGGGCGATCGTGACCGACTTGAGCGCATGTCTCTGATCCAGGAAGGCGACGACAAGCACATTCGCATGGCATATCTGGCATTTGTCGGCAGTCACACTACCAATGGGGTTGCCGCCCTGCATACAGAGCTGCTGAAGCGGGATGTGATGCACGACTTCTATGAGATGTATCCAGAGAAGTTTCAAAACAAAACCAATGGAGTCACCCCGCGCCGTTGGCTGCTGATGAGCAATCCTAAACTCTCAGACTTGATTACGAGCAAGATTGGCGATCGCTGGGTTAAAGATCTGTCAGAGTTGAGAAAGCTCGAAGCGTTTGTTGATGATGCTGAGTTTCAAAAAACGTGGCGTGAGATCAAGCAAGATAATAAGCGCACCCTTGCAGATTATATCCAGAGCGATAACAATCTCGAAATCGATCCTGATTCAATGTTTGATGTGCAGGTTAAACGCATTCACGAATACAAGCGGCAACTGCTAAATGCGCTGCATGTAATCACTCTATACAACCGGATTAAACAGCACGGAGCCAGCCCTTCTGACGTTCCTAGAACCTTTATCTTTGGCGGCAAAGCGGCTCCTGGCTACTTCATGGCGAAGCTCGTGATCAAGTTGATCAACTCCGTCGCCGAAGTGGTGAACAATGATCCCGATGTCAAAGGGCTGCTGAAAGTCGTGTACTTAAGCAACTTCTCGGTTTCGCTGGGTCAAATTACTTATCCGGCTGCCGACTTATCTGAGCAGATTTCGACCGCTGGAAAAGAAGCCTCTGGCACCGGAAATATGAAATTTGCGCTGAGTGGGGCACTGACGATCGGCACGCTTGACGGGGCTAACGTCGAGATCCGCGAAGAAGTGGGCGAGGAAAACTTCTTCCTCTTTGGTCTAGATGCTCAAGAAGTGATGGCAATGAAGGCGCAGGGCTACAATCCTCTAGCTTATTACCGCAACAATGCTGCACTCAAAACGGTGATTGATCAGATTGCGTCTGGCTTCTTCTCGCCTAAAGAACCGGCGCTGTTTAAGTCGATCGTAGACTCACTCTTATATAAAGATGAGTATATGCTGCTGGCAGACTACCAGTTTTATGTCGATTGCCAAGAGAAGGTGAGTCTAGCCTATCAAGACCAGACCCAGTGGACGCGGATGTCGATCTTAAATGTGGCACGAATGGGTAAATTTTCATCAGACTACACGATCAGCGAGTATTGCAAGAGCATCTGGCACGTTGAACCTGTGCCCGTCTCGTTAGAAGATTGTGAGTTGCCAACCCCAAGGCTGAAGCCGAGCCTGGTTGATCAGGTTTAAGCCTTAAAATTCTGAATCAGTGCCCATTTTGTGAGGAGAAATCTTTGTAAAGTGGGCACTTTTTTTGAAGATCGCGATCGAAGAGTGAAATAACGTCAGTTCGATGAGTTCTTTCGCTTCGTTCTTCAGCGCTTCAGCCCCCTAAATCCCCCATTCTGGGGGACTTCAAGCCCAGAATTTAGGTTCAAAGTCCCCCAATTGGGGGATTTAGGGGGCAGCCCAGATTGGCAACCGTAGCGAAAAGCTTCATCGAATTCACGCTGAAATAAATGTCAAACGGTAGGTTACGACGCTGCCAAACTCACTCTACAATGCCATTTCATTTGAGTTTACCGTGATGAAATTTTATATTCGTTTGGCTTTAGGGTTGTCTTTAACGTCTGCAATGCTCACTCCCGGACCGCAAGCTTTTGCCAGATCGGTCGATCGCGAGGTCGTTTGTGATGTGCTGGTGGCTGGAGGCGGATTAGCGGGTGTGGCAACGGCTTATGAATCGCTAAAATCGGGTCATCGCGTCTGTCTGACTGAGATCAGCGATTGGCTGGGTGGGCAGGTTTCGGCGCAGGGCACGTCGGCACTAGATGAGAAGAAAACTCAGCGAGTGGAGCTTTATTTTCCGCAGGGCTATGTTGAGTTTCGGCAGCGATTGGTCGATCGTCACAAAAACCAAAAAACCCCCGGAAATTGCTGGGTGAGTGCAGTCTGCTTTTTGCCCAAAGACGGGCACGAAATTTTGCAGAAGATGCTGAGAGAAGCCGAGAAACAGGGGAAGGGGAAGCTGCAATTTTTCCCCAATACAGTGGTGAAAGATCTGCAAGTCGGCACCGTTGGCACTGGGCAGCAGATTCAATCAGCGCGAAGCATTCAGCACAGTCCCGCAGCAGGTGCGTCGCCGTTGAACACAGAGCCGTTGTCACAAACGATCGCCGACACCTATAGCGAAGACGATTCATCGCGGTTTAAAAAAACCATTATTCGCTTTGTGCCGCCAGCGTCGGGTCAGTGGTATGTCGTCGAAGCTACCGAAACTGGAGAGTTATTAGCGCTAGCAGATTTACCTTATCGTCTTGGCATTGATGGGTTGTCTTATACTAATCCGTCTTCGTCTAGTGCTAGCGATGATCCTTATTGTCCCCAAGCGTTTACTTATACGTTTGCAATGGAGGCAACTGCAACGCCCCAAACTGCTGAACCGCCTGCGTTTTATCCACAATATGCCAAGTCTTACAGCTTTAATTCTAATCAATATGCTCAGGCTCCAGAATTGGTGTTTACCTATCGGCGTATTTTAAGCACTCAAAATAGCGCGGGGTCGAAAACGATCGCCCCCGGTGACATCTCAATGCAGAATTGGAACTGGGGCAATGACTATGCTCCGGGTACATCTGCCGACAATTATCTCTACACGCGACAGCAGCTTGCCGAAACAGGACAGCTTACGCCCGGAGGTTGGCAAGGCGGGCTACGAGTTAGCAGTCTACAAGGCGGTGAAGAACAAGCCCTGGGCTATTTCTATTGGTTTTTAGCAGGCACGAGCGATGCAAAACTGCCCATCAAGAAACCGTTTCCGAATGTGCGGTTTCTCAAAGGATTCGATTCGCCAATGGGCACGGCTCACGGGTTGTCAAAATATCCTTATATTCGCGAGTCGCGACGGCTAATCGGACGTTATGCCTACGGCTATTCCAATGGGTTTGCGATCGACGAAATCTCAGCCTCTCGCAAAAGCTTTCGTGACACGCCCTTTTATCGCGAGAATCTTTCAGAGGAAACCTATCGAAACTTAGCAACTGCACTGGCGGGGTTACGGACGATCGACGTGATTCGAGGCAAGATCTCTCCTCAAGAATTGCAGTGGCGATCGCGCGCTCACATCTATCCTGACAGTGTGGGCATCGGTCACTACAATCTCGATTTTCACCCTTGCATGGTCGAGTCGCCGCCCGAAAAACCGGGCAATCAAGAACGTCCCGGAGAGCGCCAGGGAGCCGATGAAACCTATCCGTTTCAGATTCCTTTAAGGGCGATGATTCCGCCCAAGATCGATAATTTGCTGGTCGCTGGCAAGAGCATCGCGATGGATCATATTAGCGCATCGGCATATCGGGTTCACTCGATCGAGTGGTCAGCCGGAGCCGCTGCTGGAACAACTGCATCGTTTGCATTAGAAACGGGAACGATGCCGTATCAGTTAATCGAAAACTTACCCAGAGTGAATGCCAATTTAGAGCAGTTGCAAAAACGCTTAAATGCGAATGGTAATCCCACAGCGTTTCCCAATACCTCAATTTTCAATCTCAACTGGAAGGATTGGAGATAACGATTAAATTAACGTGAGTTCGACGAGTTTTTCGCTTCGTTGTCAGCGGCTTCTGCCCCCTAAATCCCCCAATCTGGGGGACTTTGAAACTGGAGTCTTGGCTCAAAGTCCCCCACTCGTGGGGGATTTAGCAGGGTGGTTTCAAGGTCTAGAGAGAAAAATGAGGATGGACTGCAATCATCACAAAAGTAGCAGTCCATGTCCCT